>JAGCUY010000160.1 GCA_017962605.1 Kiritimatiellia bacterium
CATCGCCCAAAACCCAAAGGCCAATGTAGCCAAGGCCCTTTGGCGCTGACAACTCCGCTCCGGCAAGCCCGCCGCCTCAATGCCGCGACTTCCGCTCCCCATTCATGGGAAGGCTCGCCCACGAATCACTAACCCAATACTCGCTTCACTTGCCCGGGGTTGCGCCAAAAATCTCTTTTTGATAGAATAGTAGGAAATATTTTTACCTCATCCCAAGGATTATTGGAGATTAACAAGGAATGAATCAGGAACTAGTTGCAAAGGCAAAGGCGAAAATCACCAGCATCCCCGTGCTGGTTAATATGGTGTCTCTGCGCGTTAAGCAGCTGAATACCGGCATGCGCCCCCTCGTGATGCCCAAGTCGCCCGACGAGGACAAGATGGACATCGCCCTGCGCGAGATCGCGGAAGGTCTTCTGACATACGAAAACGACACCGCGGCTGTGGCGAAGGACGAGGAAGCCCACTCGAAGTGGTCCGTATAGGCCATGGGTGGCACGGCCAAAAAGAAGAAGAATTTTAGGCGTGACGGCATTCTTGCAACAAACAGGAAGGCCCTTCACGACTTCGCCATCCTTTCCAAACTGGAAGTCGGAATAGCGTTGATGGGAACCGAGGTCAAGGTCGTCCGCGAAGGCGGCGTGGGTCTGGTTGGTTCGTATGTGCAGGCAGAGGGCAACTCCCTCTGGCTGCTGCAGGCGAATTTCCCGCCCTACGACTTCGGAAACCGGTTCAACCACGACACCCTCCGTCCAAGGCGGTTGCTGGCGCACAAGAAGGAAATCCTGAAGTTGCGCGCCCAGCAGGAGCAGAAGGGGCTGACTCTAGTTCCCCTTAAGCTCTACCTCTCGCCCAAGGGACGGGTGAAGCTGGAAATCGGAGTCGCCAGGGGCAAGTCGGCCATAGACAAGCGCGAGACAATCCGCCGCCGCGACGCCGACCGTTCCGCGAGGCGCGAAATCGCGGCCGCCACCAGAAGGTAGTTTCTAAAAAAGAAAGAGAGAAAAGCAATGTTCGGTAAATCCAAACAAAACAACGATTCCGGCGTGGCCGCCGGTGCCCGCATCCTCCGCGTTGGAGTATTCTACGACGGGAGCTTCCTCCACCATGTGAGCAACTACTACAAGTTCGTCCACGAGCGTAGGCAGCGCCTCTCGATGCTCGGGCTCCAGGAGTTCATCCGCGTGAAGGCCGCCGAGTTCGAGGGTGTTGAAAAGAGCCGCTCGCACATCGTATCCGCGCACTTCTTCCGCGGTCGCTTCCCAGCACCGCTCTCCCAGGCGAACGACAAGCTCTATCCCGAACGCCTCTTCGACGACGTCCTCATAAACGAGGGCATCGCCATGAACTACATGCCCGTCTCCGGCAACCGCGAGGTCGGCATCGATGTCGCCATGGCCCTCGAATGCTACGAGGAGGCCACCCGCGGCATGTTCGACATCGTGGCGCTCGTCGCCGGCGATGGCGACTTCGTCCCGCTGGCCGTGAAGCTGAACCGCCTCGGCATCCGCGTCATGGTCGTCGGCTGGACTTTCGAATACACCGACGCCCAGAACGGTGGCACGCACCAGACGACCACCTCGATGCGCCTCTTCTCCGAGGCGACCTACCCAGTCGAGATGCACGAGCTGATGAACTCGTCGGCCGACTCCAGCGACCCGCTCCTCCGCCAGCTCTTCGTGGAGGCCGTGCCACAGACCCAGGCCACCGGCGAGCGCCGCGCCGACGGAAGCTTCACCGGCGTCGTCTGCTCCCTGAAGGACGGCTTCGGCTTCATCAACTGCGTCGAATACCCCGACAACATCTTCTTCCACTATTCCGCCCTCGTGGATGGCAAGTTCGACGACCTCGTTGAAGGCGACACAGTCTCCTTCACCGTCGAGAACGGCGAACGCGGCGAGTTGGCCACCAATGTCAAGAAACTGTAGTTCTCGCCTTTCAACTTTTCAACCTTTCAACTTCGCAACCTTTCAACTTTTCAACTCTTTAAAGATGCGCTGGACAAAGTCTCTTATTAACACGCTCCGCGACGACCCCCAGGAAGCGGAGATTATCAGCCACAAGCTGATGATTCGCGCCGGAATGCTCCGCAAGGTCAGCGGCGGCCTCTACATCTTCGCGCCCCTCGGTATGCGGGTCCTCAAGAAGGTCCAGAACATCGTCCGCGAGGAGATGGACAGGGCCGGCGCCATTGAAATTCTCATGCCCGCCCTCCAGCCAATCAAGCTCTGGGAGAAGTCTGGCCGCGCCAACCAGATGGGCGCCTCGATGTTCCGTCTCAAGGACCGCGCCGACAACACCATGGTCCTCGGCCCCACGCACGAGGAGGTCGTGACCGACTACATCTCGCGCGAAATCAACTCCTACCGCCAGCTTCCCTGCACCGTCTATCAGATCCAGACGAAGTTCCGCGACGAAATCCGCCCGCGTTTCGGCCTGATGCGCTCCAAGGAGTTCGTCATGAAGGACGCATACAGTTTCGACGTCTCGCTTGACGCGGCCGACGCCAGCTACCAGGCGATGTTCGACGCCTACACGCGCATCTTCAAGCGCTGCGGCCTCAAGGCCCACCCCGTCGAGGCCGACACCGGCACGATCGGCGGCAACCATTCCCACGAGTTCATGGTTCTGGCCGCCTCCGGCGAGGACGGAATCCTCTTCTGCCCGGAGTGCCACTACGCGGCCAACCAGGAGCGCGCCGAGCGCAAGACCGACGGCTCGCCCTTTAAAGAACGCCCCGCGGGCGCCGTCCGCGAGGAGGTCGCAACCCCCGGCGCGCACACCGTCGATGAGGCCGCCGCCGCAGTCGGCCAACCTTCGCGCCAGATCGTCAAGTCGCTCGTCTATATCGCCGACGGCAAGCCGGTCATGGCCATCGTCGAGGGCAACGACGAACTCAACGAGTGCAAGCTCCGCCGCGCCCTCGGCTGTGCCATCCTCGAGCAGGCCGACATCGCCGCGACCGAGAAGGCCGTCGGCGCGCCATTCGGCTCAATCGGGCCGCTTGGCGTCAAGATCCCCGTTTACGCGGACATCGCGCTGAAGGGCGCGAAGGACGTCACGGTCGGCGCCAACAAGGACGGCTTCCACGTCAAGCATGTCTCAATCGAGGACGACGTCAATGTTACGCTGTGGGCCGACATCGCCACCGTCAAGGCCGGCGACCGCTGCCTGCACTGCGGCGCGCCCCTCACGATGGAGCGCGGCATCGAGGTCGGGCATGTCTTCAAGCTCGGCACCAAATACACCGAGAAGCTCGGCGCGAAGTATCTCGACGCGCAGGGCGTCCCGCAGACGATGGTAATGGGATGCTATGGAATCGGCGTTACGCGCACCGTCCAGGCTGTCGCGGAGCAGTGCAACGACGCCGACGGCATCGTTTGGCCCGTCTCCGTGGCGCCATACGTCGTTGACCTGGTGCTTCTCGACCCCGGCAGCGAGGAGGTCGCGAAGGCCGCCTACGCGCTGGAGGAGGCGCTTGAGGCGCAGGGGATCGACGTCCTCGTCGATGACCGCGCGGAGCGTCCCGGCGTGAAGTTCAAGGACGCCGATCTGATCGGCTGCCCCTGGCGCGTCGTGGCTGGCGCGAAGGCCCTTGCCAAGGGCTGCATGGAGGTGCGCCGCCGCGGAGAGAAGGAGTCGCGCCTCGTTCCCGTGGACGAAGTCGCCTCCACCCTCGCATCCGAAGTCGCGGGGGAAATGGCTTTACTGCATTCCGTCGGGTGACGGTCTGCTATTAGCAATGAACTAAGAACCTCAAGGAGATAAGAAAATGGATACACCCACCACCCCGAAGAAACCAGGCCGCAAACCCCGCGCCGCAAGCGAGACGATGACCCGCCGCGAACTCGCCGCAGCCATTTACAAGAAGCTGCGCAAGGACAGTGTTATGAATCGCGTCAGCGCCCAGACGGTTTTCGATGTCGTCCAGGCTTCCATTGATTGCCTAAACGAGGCGATCGTCGCCGGCAAGCACATTGAGTTCCGCGACTTTGGCGTTTTCGAGGCAGTCACCCGCCGCAGCCGTCTTGGCCGCAACCCCAACAAGCCGGGCGTCACGGTTGTCATTCCGCCGCGCCGCACGGTGAAGTTCCGCCCGTCGCGCAAGCTTCTCGAATCCCTTGCCGCGACCCTTCCCGCCGCGAAGTAGGCTGCATTCGCTTATATGAACCAGCAGCAACCAATATCCTTCGAGCCGCCGCGCGGGATGCGCGACTTCTACCCGGAGGAAATGGCCTGGCGCGAGCGCGTCTTCAACGCCTGGCGCCAGGCAACCCGCCTTTGCGGCTTCTCGCCCTACGACGCATGCGTCGTGGAGAGCCTTGAGCTCCTGCAGCGCAAGGCCGGCGAGGAGGTGACCGACCAGATCTACAACTTCGAGGACAAAAGCGGGCGCAAGCTGGCCCTCCGCGCTGAAATGACGCCAACGTTGGCGCGCATGGTCGCGGCTCGCCAGGGCGGCCTCCGCTTCCCCCTCAAGTGGTCGGCCATCGCGCAGTGCTTCCGCTACGAGCGGATGACGCGCGGCCGCAAGCGCGAACACTACCAGTGGAACGTCGATGTCGTCGGCGAGGAGTCAGTCCTCGCCGAGGCGGAGGTGCTCAACGCCGCCGCCACGGCGCTCCGCATGATGGGCCTCCCCGACGCCTCCTGGCGCATCCACGTCAGCAGCCGCGCCCTTCTGGCGGAGCTGCTGGCCGGGCTGGGTTTCGCCCCGGAGTCCCATGCGGCCGTCTTCCTCGCACTCGACAAGCGCGGGAAGATTCCGGACGACGCCATCGCGGCGCTGCTGCGCGATGGCGGCCTCCCCGAAGAGGGCGTCCCCAAGGTCTTCCGCCTTATGGAGGTTTCGAGCCTCGACGAGGCCGAAGCCCTCGCCGGCGCCGACTCCAAGGCCGTCGCGCGTCTCCGCGAGCTTTTCCGCCTCGCCGCCATCTACGGCTTTGCGGACAACCTCGTGTTCGACATCTCCGTCATCCGCGGACTGTCATACTACACCGGCATCGTCTTCGAGGCATTCGACACGGAGCGCAAGTTCCGCGCCATCTTCGGGGGCGGCCGCTACGACAACCTCCTCACCTCCATCGGCGGCGAACCGACTCCGGCCGTGGGCCTTGGCTTCGGCGATGTCGTCGTCCAGGAAGTGATGAAGGAGGTGCTGGGCGACTGCGGGCGGCAGCGCGAGGACCGCGTGGCCGTCGGCTTCATGACGCCCGCCGAACGCGACGCCGCGGTGTCGCTCGCAGCGCGCCTGCGCAGCGAAGGCCGCTCCGTCGATCTATCCCTTTCCGCGCAGAAGCCCAAGGCGTTCTTCAAGGCCGCCGGCGAAGGCACGGCTTCCCACGCCGTCTTCATCGGCCCCGACGACGTCGCCTCCGGCTCCGCGCGTCTCAAGAATCTTGAAACCCGCGAGGAGAGCGCCGTCGCGCTCGCCCCCGCGCAGACTGACACCGCACCATGAAGCCGGGAATCGTGATCATCGCAGCGCCATCCGGCGCAGGCAAGACGACCCTCTGCGACATGCTGCTCCAGGACTACCCGGAGCTGGTCTATTCCGTCTCCTGCACCACGCGCGAGCCGCGTGGCGAAGAGGAGGACGGCGTGGACTACCATTTCGTGGACAAGGCCGCCTTCGAGCGCCTCATCGGCGAGCGGGCGTTCCTGGAGCATGCGCTCGTCCACGGGAACTACTACGGCACGCTAGCCGCCCCGGTGCGCGACGCCCTGCGCGACAACCTGTCAATCCTGCTGGACATCGACGTCGCCGGCGCGGCGCAGGTCCGCGAATCGCTGGCCGCGCTACCGGAAGGCGACCCCCTGCGCAACTGCGGTTTCGTCGATATCTTCATAAGCCCGCCGTCTATTGCCGAGCTACGCCGCCGCCTGGTGTCTCGCGGCGAGGACGCGCCCGAGGTGATCGAGCGCCGCATCGGCAACGCGCGGGGCGAAATGGCCCGCGCCGACGAGTTCCACTACCATGTCGTCAACGACGACCTCGGGGTGGCCTACCGCGAGCTCCGCGCCATCCTGGAGCACGAGAACGCGGTGATTGGACCCGAAAACCATGTCTGAAATCGTCTTAGGAGTGACCGGATCGATCGCGGCCTACAAGGCCGCTGAACTCGTCCGCGTCTTCGTCAAGGCCGGCCACGAAGTTAGCGTCGTGATGACTGCCGGAGCGACGAAGTTCGTCACGCCCCTGACCTTCCAGACCCTCTCCCGCCGACCCGTTACCACCGGCCTGTTCGAGCCGGATGTCGTCTGGGAGCCAAACCACATTTCACTCGCGCAGCGCGCGAACGTCCTGGTCGTCGCCCCCTGCACGGCCAATGTCATAGCAAAGCTCGCGGTCGGCATTGCCGACGACGCCCTCACCGCGACTGCGCTGGCCTGCCGCGCCCCGCTGGTCGTGGCCCCCGCGATGAATGACGCCATGTTCGAGCATCCGGCCACCCAGGCCAATATCGCCACCCTCCGCTCGCGCGGAGCGACCATCGTGGAGCCCGCATCGGGCGAACTCGCCTGCGGCACGACGGGGAAGGGGAGGCTGGCCGCCATCGAGGACATCGCAAAGGCCGTTCTGGAAGTCCTCGCAAAGACAGGAGACACGACCCAATGAGCGACCTGGCCCTAGACAAAGTCGTAATGCGCGAGGCCACCCTCGGCGACGCCTTCGCCATCTACGAGCTTATCAAGGCCAACTCCGACAGGCTGATCGTCCGCCCAATTGGCGACATCGCCCGCAACATCGACCGCTTCATGGTGGCCGAGTCCGACGGCGCCATCGTGGCCTGCGCCTCCTACTCGATCTGGCCTGAGCCGGGCGACTTCGCCCGTTCGATGGTCGAGCTCACCTCGGTCGTTGTCGCGGAGGCGATGCGCGGCCAAGGGCTTGGCGCGCGCTTCGTCCGCGGCATTCTCGACCGCATCGCCCGCTTCGAGCCGGATCTGATCATCGTCCTCACCTACTCGCCGGCCTTCTTCGAGCGCCTTGGCTTCGCGGAAGTTCCCAAGACCGAGATCATGCACAAGATCTACGCCGGCTGCATCAACTGCACCAAGCAGGTCAATCCCTTTGTCTGCCCCGAACACGCAATGGTCCTCCACCTGAAGCTCAATGCAACTGACACGCGCCATAATTGAGAAATGGGCGGGGCCGGAGGTCTTCGACGAGGCCGAGGAGCGCGTCCGCCACGGCGCGGTTATGAAGGCCGAAGTCTCCGGCAATGTCATCTCCGGCCTCTTCGCGCGCACGGCCGCGCCGCCGGTGAAGTGCGAATTCACCGTCAATGACGACGGCACCGTCGAGAGCCGCTGCCCGTGCGAGAAGCACGAGCGCTACGGCCTCATCTGCCTGCATGTCGTCGCGCTGGCCATCTCCGTGATGGAGCGGCTGGCCGACCCCGCCCGCCAGCAGCGCTACCTTGAGGAGCAGCGCCACGCGCGCCGCATCCAGGACGCCCTCGCCGTCTCCTTCCGGCGCATCCCGCACGGCGGCGTTCCCGCCCGCCTCCTGCTTGAGCTCCCCCGTGACTTCACCGCGCAGTTCATGTCCGGCGCCGTCACCATCCGCCTCATCGTGATGACCGGCTCGCCCGAGCAGCCATGCCTCATTGAAAACCTCCCGCGCGAAAAGCCGCTCACCTTCCCCGAAGAGGACGACACCGTCCTCGATGTTCTGGAGGACGTGGCCGAGGCCGGGCTGAAATCGACCCTTGAGCTGAACCGCATCGACTTCCTCGGCTTGCTCGACGTCTGCCGGGGCCGCACGCTCTTCCTCGCGGGCGGCGACCGCATCGAAGTCTCCCAGACCACGGCGCGGCTTACGGTCAAGGCCGGCCTCGACCCCAAGACTGGCGAACTCAACCTGAAGCCATACGTCGATTGCGGCGAGGCCGTGGCCCACCGTCGCCATCACCGCCGTCCGGCGCCACTCTTCATGGCCGAGCTGGAGAAGTCCTTCGCCATTTTCGACGGCAAGCTCTGGCCGCTCAAGCCGACGCTGCCCCTGCCTTACCACCAGATCTACCACGAGCACATCTCCGTTCCGCGCTCAGGCATCCCGTCGTTCGTGGCAAGCGAGCTTCCGCGCCTTTCCACAACGCTCCCGTTCTCGTTCGCCGAAGGCTTTTCGCCCGACATCTTCACCACGTCGCCCGGCAAGCCGAAGTTCGGCCTCACCCTATCCGGCGACCCGGAGTCCATCTCGGCGCGTCTCGTCGCCACATACGGCACAAAGACGGTCGTCGCCTGCTCGCCAGAAATCCCCGGCGAGGTGATGGAGCCCGACCCCGACGACCTATACGCCTGGTTCGTGCGCGACATGGCCGCCGAGCAGCGCGCCCTTGCGCGTCTCACGGCCAACGGCTTCCTGGGCCCCCAGGGCGACGCCCTCGCGCCAATCACCGGCCGCCGCCGCGTTCTGAACATCCTCGGCGGACTCGTTCCGCCACTGCGCCGTCTTGGCTGGTCTGTGAACGTCACTGGCGTCCTCGGCAAGTTCCTCGACGACGCGCCGATGGCCATCCCCGTGGTCAAGGTCGATTCGCGCAACGCCGACACTGGCCAGTTCGAGGTCACGATTTCCTTTGAGGACGGCAAGCGCCACAAGATCCCGCAGCCGGCGATCCAGCAGACGCTCAACAAGGGCGACGCCTTCTTCGACTTCGGCGGCACCTGCATCCTCGTTGACCGCGACGCAGTGGAGTCCATGCGCGGCGTGTTCAACGACTGCGGCAGCCGCCCGGGCAAGCGCCCCGGATCCTTCCAGTTGCCAGAGGTCTTCGCCCCATACGTGGAGTCGTCGCTCGCCGCGCTGGACGGCATCGACGTAGAACTCCCGCAGGCTTGGCGCAAGCGGGCACGCCAGTGCAACCGCGACGAGCGCCTCACCCCGGAGCCGATTGGCGTCGTCGAGAAGATTTTGCGCCCATACCAGAAGATGGGCGTCTATTGGATGCGCTTCCTCGAGCGCGGCGGCTTCTGCGGCATCCTGGCCGACGAAATGGGCCTCGGCAAGACCCTCCAGACCCTCGCCTGGCTCTCCATGACGCGCATCGACGTCACCACGCGCGGGCAGCCGGCGCTCGTCGTCGCGCCGACATCCCTCGTCGAGAACTGGCGGCGCGAGGCCGAGAAGTTCACTCCCGGCCGCCGCTGCCTTGTCATGCAGGGGCCCGACCGCCACGCCCTCTGGGACCAGATACCCTCCGCCGATATCGTCATCACCTCATACGCGCTCCTGCGGCGCGACCTCGACAACTACGCCGGGCTGTCCTTTTCCGTGGCCATCCTCGACGAGGCGCAGAACATCAAGAACCGCTCAACGCAGAACGCGACGGCCGTCAAGACGCTCCGCGCCCGTTCGCGCCTCGTCCTCACCGGCACGCCCGTTGAGAACGGCGTCGCCGACATCTGGTCGATCATGGACTTCCTCATGCCCGGCTACCTCGGCGGCTACGAGCAGTTCCGTGAGCGCTACGAGATACCAATCTCGTCCTCTGGCCCGCAGTGCGAGGAGGCCCAGGCGCGGCTCCACAAGCGCCTCCGCCCGTTCCTCCTACGTCGCCTGAAGCAGGATGTCGCCAAGGATCTCCCCGAGAAAATCCAGCAGGTCGTATTCTCCGCCCTCGCGCCGGAGCAGGCGAAGCTGTACTCGACCCTCCGCGAGAGGTTCCTCGCAAAAATTAGCGCCCTCGTCGCGGAGCGCGGCTTCGAGAAGTGCCGCATGGACATCCTCGCCCTGCTGTTGCGACTTCGCCAGGCATGCTGCCATCCGTCGTTGCTTCCGCAGGACCTCCTCGGCGACACGCCGGCCGACGCCTCGTCTGGCAAGCTTGAGCAGTTCCTTGAAATCTTGGACGAAGCCCGCGCCGGCGGCCACAGGATGCTCGTGTTCTCGCAGTTCGTCGGGATGCTCACCGTCCTGCGCCAGACTCTTGACGCGCAGGGAGTCAAATACTGCTACCTTGACGGCTCCACCAAGGACAGGCTCGCCGAATGTCGGCGCTTTAACCAGACGCCTTCGATACCGGTGTTCCTCATCAGCCTGAAGGCCGGTGGCACGGGGCTCAACCTCACGGGCGCCGACATGGTCGTGCACTTCGACCCTTGGTGGAACCCGGCAGTTGAAGACCAGGCGACGGACCGCGCCCACCGCATTGGGCAGAAGCGGCGCGTGACGAGTGTCAAGCTCATCGCGGAAGGCACAGTGGAAGAGCGGGTTCTAGAGATGCAGCGGAAGAAGCAGTCGGTCATCCAGGCGACGATTGGCACCGACGATGCGGCCTTCATGCAATCCCTCACTTGGAAAGACATCCAAGACCTCCTCGCCTAACCTCCTTGACACTCCTTTCGCTCATGGGGGGGAATGTTGCCAATGTGAAAATGTTGCCAGTAGCCAATTCCAGTTTCCAATGAAAGAAGTTTCATGATTGAACTTGAAGACAGGATAGTAAGTTTTGTGGCGCGGTGCATTAAGGTATGCGCTGCGTTGTCTCCGAAGGCCGTTGGAAGCACGGGGCTTGCAGACCAGATGTTTCGTTCGTCAACCAGCATTGCTGCAAACTATGCCGAGGCTTGCGAAGCAGAATCGGCGAAAGACTTCGTCCATAAACTGAAGGTCGCAATGAAAGAACTATCCGAGACGCGGATATGGCTTAGGCTAATTGGCGAGGCAGGCTATGTTGAGAGCGGGAAACTTGCCGATTTGATATGCGAGTCAAGGGAACTTTCCCGTATTCTTTCTGCAAGTGTGATGACAACAAAGAAAAAGATGGGGGGCTGAAATGAGAATTGGCAACATTGGATTTGGCAACATTTTCACATTGGCAACATTATTTGAAGACTTAGGCAAAAAGTGCTTCGGCTTCACACGAATGGATGCGGCGGAAATCCCGCATTTGAAGTCAAGGGCCTAGTGGCGCTTGCGCCAAACTTTTCAACCTCTCAACTTTTCAACTTCTCAACCTCCATTCCCCCTTGACATCCACCCCGCCCTTTGCTATCCTGTTCGCACAGTTCACTTCCTGCGCACCTGCGCCAGAAACGAACTAACTACTAACGAATGAAGAATGTTCAAGATGCCAATTGGGCATCATGAAAGGGGGAAGGGGCAGCAACATCAAATATCTGCCCTATGCTTTTTCCGAATTAGATTCTTCACAAACTTCGCCGCGCCAACTCCGCGACGAATCCTGTCAAAGGGCAGCATAATCCCTCTGTGGCTTTGTGTCTCTGTGTGAGACATTCTACCGTGAACAAAATTACCAAGGCTCATGCGCCATTGGCGAAGGGCGGCATGTCCTCCGCTGGGAGTTTTACGGCTCCAACGGCGACTACGAGGCGGCGGCTTTTGAGATGTCGGCCAACGGCAGGGATTCGGTCTGGGAGTGCTATGTCGCGGGTATCAGTCCGACGAACGCTGCAGCTGCGTTCCGCGCCGTAATCTCGTGGGATAACGGAGCGCCGGAAATCTCGTGGGAGCCTATACTTACGCCAGAAGAAGCGGCGAAGCGCACTTATCGCAAATACGGAAGGAAATCGCTCACCGATCCGAACGAGGTCTGGACGGAAATCAACGGCGATGAAGCGTCCTACAACTTCTTCAAAGTCTCTGTCGAGATGACGAAGTAGGACGGCCATTGCCGCCTTGAAGTTTAGATGTTTGCGCAATCGCCCGAAGGTTTGAGCCCTTCGGGCGAAGTTAGGCGTTGGCACGCCTTGGAATGTTAGTGGCTAGTAGTTAGTGGTTAGTCGTTAGTGGTTAGTCGTTAGTGGCTAGTCGTTAGTGGCTAGTTCGGAGAACTCGCCTTATCGTAAATATTTACACGCCACGGTCTAATGAGATTTCCGCACCATGGTCTAGCGACATTTCCGCACCATGGTCTAGCAATATTTCCGCACCGTGGTCTAGCAATATTTCCGCACCGTGGTCTAGCGAATCTTGAAGGCCGATGCAGCAAATGGTGTGAGCGTGGCGTCGTCGCTACGCCAACTTGATATTCGTCGGCGTTTAGTGTAAACTTCTCTGTCTATTCTTCCACATTTCCACTCCCACTTTCCCGTCATTTTCCTCCTCTAATGTCAGACTCCCTTCGAATCACAGGCGGACAACCCATCTCGGGCGTCCATGTCGTTTACGGCAACAAGAACGCGGCCCTTCCCATGCTCGCCGCAACACTCCTCACCGACGAGCCAGTCGTTCTTGAAAATCTCCCTCTCATTGAAGACGTCTTCACCACTCTTGAGCTTCTCGAGGCCATCGGCGCAGAGGTCGCCCTTGACCGCGTCAACCACAAGGTCACGATCTGCGCCCGCAACATCGCGCTGACCTCGCTGCCGCCCAAGCTCTGCGCCAAGATGCGCGCAACGATCCTCTTCGCAGGCCCGCTCGTCGCCCGCGCCGGCCGCATCGAGATTCCCTCCACCGGCGGCGACCCCATCGGCCGCCGCAGGATCGACACCCACATCGCCGGCCTCGGCTCCCTCGGCGCCGTCTTCTCGCGCACGCCCGACGGATCCGGCTATGGCTTCGCCGCGCCCGCGCCATTGAAGGGCGCCGACATCATCCTCGACGAAGCGTCGGTGACCGCCACCGAGAACATCCTCATGGCAGCGGCCTCCGCCGAGGGCGTGACCTCCATCTACAACGCCGCCTGCGAGCCGCACGTGCAGGACCTCTGCGCCATGCTGACCGCCATGGGCGCGCAAATAGAGGGCGTCGGCACCAACCGCCTCGTCATCCATGGCGCAAAGCGCCTGCATGGCGCCACCGCCGCCATCGGCTCCGACTACATCGACGCCGCCAGCTACATCGTCGCCTCGCTTGTCACCGGCGGCGAGCTGACCGTAAAGGGCGTTTCCGCCCGCGACTTCGGCGTTCTGGGAAAGGCATTCGCCAAGTTCGGCGTCAAGTGGACGCTTGACGGCAACGTCCTCCACCTCCCCGCCAAGCAGCCGCTGGCCGTGGTGGACGACTTCGGCGGCGCCATCCCGAAAATCGAGGACGGCATCTGGCCCTCCGTTCCATCCGACATGATGAGCGTCCTGATCGTCCTGGCAATCTTCACCGAAGGCACCACGCTCTTCTTTGAAAAGATGTTCGAGAGCCGCATGTATTTCGTCGATCACCTCATCAACATGGGCGCGAAGATCGTGCAGTGCGACCCGCACCGGATCGTCGTCATCGGCTCTCACAATCCGGCCCTCTCAGGATGCCGCGTCTCCAGTCCCGACATCCGTGCCGGCATTGCGCTGGTGATCGCCGCGCTTGGCGCGAAGGGCGAGAGCGTCATCCAGAACGCCAGCAGCATCGACCGCGGCTACGAGGACGTCGTGGGCAACCTGGGCGCCCTTGGCGCATCGGTGAAGCGCGAGGGCTGCTGATGGCGCTTGCGAAGGACATACCATGCGATGCGGGGATGGTTGAAACCCTGCGCCTCGTCCTCGCCAAAATCACACCCCGCGAACTTGAGGACTACGCCCGCTCCACGCCGGGCTTCCTCAATGGCGGCTTCCGCGCAGTGAAGGCGCCGCTCATCCGCGCCCGACTCCTCTCAATCCTCTCATCCTCGGAGCCAGCCGACCCGAAACTGCGGGAGCTGATCCGCGACCAGATCCGGCGCAGCCTTGAGGCCGGTGGCGGCGGCGCGTCGATGCAGCGCGAGCTTGAGAGCCTTCGCGCCTCGCTTGCCGCGCTGAAGGGCGCAGACGCGCGTCTGGCCAAGGAGAGCGCCGTGCGCGCCGCCCTTGAGGCCAAGGTGGCGCGGCTGGAGGCCGAGAAGGACGCGCTCACTTCGGAGCGCGGCGAACTGCGGCAGCGCCTTGAGCGCAGCGAGGCCGAGGCGCGCCACATCGGCGGCGAAATCGACCGCCGCGTCGATGCCGC
>JAGCUY010000161.1 GCA_017962605.1 Kiritimatiellia bacterium
CATCGCCCAAAACCCAAAGGCCAATGTAGCCAAGGCCCTTTGGCGCTGACAACTCCGCTCCGGCAAGCCCGCCGCCTCAATGCCGCGACTTCCGCTCCCCATTCATGGGAAGGCTCGCCCACGAATCACTAACCCAATACCCCCCCGTTCCCCATCAATTTGACATGCTGGACGCGATTTGGTAGCATAGTTGAGTCGTTTTTAACCTGCGGCGAGTGGAGCTTGCTCCCCGTTGCGGCATTTGAGTCCAAAGGATGGCCTCGTTCCGGCCGCCATTTTTCGGGCGCGAATCCGCAGCCGCGCGCCCGATGGCCGGGCGCCCGGTCTGCCGCTTTCACCAAAACAATGGCGCCGCAATGAGGCGCCGCACGAAGGCCGGACAAAAGAACAGGGACTCAAAATGAGCCAGATTGACAAAGCGGCAGTCCGCCAGAAATTCCAGCGCCACGAGGGCGACACCGGATCCAGCGAGGTCCAGATCGCCATCCTCTCCAAGAAGATCGAGGCCCTCACCGGCCACCTGAAGACCCACAAGAAGGACGTCAGCTCCCGCTACGGCCTGATCCGCATGGTCTCCGCCCGCCGCAAGCTCCTCGACTACCTCAAGCGCAAGGACGAGGCCGGTTACCAGAAGATCATCAAGGAACTCGGCATCCGCAGGTAATGGATGGCGGCAGCGGCGGGCGCACAGGGCGCCCGCCGCACAAGAAGTAAGGCAACAGCGAAGGAAAGCAAACTAATGAACAACCCCATCACCGTCTCCGCCGACATAGGCGGCAAGACCATTACCATCGAAACCGGGCGCATGGCCCTCCAGGCCGCCGGCGCCGTAACCGTCCGCCTCGCGGACACAGTCCTCTTCTCGGCGGTCTGCAACACCGACTCGCCGCGCGAGGGCATCGACTACTTCCCGCTGCAGGTCGACTACCGCGAGAAATTCTACGCGGCCGGCCAGTATCCCGGCGGCTTCTTCAAGCGCGAAGGCCGTCCGAGCGACCACGAGACGCTCATCGCGCGCCTCACCGACCGCCCGATCCGCCCGCTCTTCCCCGAAGGCTACTACAACGACGTGCAGATCATGAACATGCTGCTGTCGGCCGACGGCGAGAACGACCCGGACGTCCTCTCGGTCACGGCGGCATCGGCGGCCCTGCACATCTCCGAGGTGCCCTTCTACGGCCCGATCGCCGCAGTGCGCATCGGCCGCATCAACGGCCAGTGGGTCATCAACCCCACGCAGAAGCAGCGCGCCGAGAGCGACCTCGACCTCATGTATGCCGGCACCCGCGACCGCTTCCTCATGATGGAAGGCGGCGCCGACGAAATCCCCGAGGCCGACTTCATCGCCGCGATGAAGCGCGCCCAGGAGGAGGTCGTCAAGCTGATCGACATCCAGGTCGAACTCCGCCGCAAGCTCGGCAAGCCCGACAAGGTCATCACCGAGATCCCGCAGGACCCCGAGAAGATGGACTTCGTCCGCCAGACCTCTGGCGCCGCGCTCCGCGAGGCCCTCGTCATCCCCGGCAAGCTCGAACGCCAGGGCAAGGTCGAGGAAATCAAGGCCGACCTCAAGGCGAAGTGCCTCGAGAAGTGGCCTGAGATGACCGACAACGACTACATCCACCTCTTCGACGCCCTCGAAATCGAGACGGTGCGCAGCAACGTCCTCGACTACGGCAAGCGCATCGACGGCCGCGGCCAGTTCGACCTCCGCCCGTTGCAGGCGGAAGTCGGCCTACTCCCGCGCCCGCACGGCTCGGCGCTCTTCATGCGCGGCGAGACCCAGGCGCTCGGCACGGTGACGCTCGGCACGAAGAGCGACATCCAGGAGATGGACAGCATCACCGGCGGCCCCAAGGGCAAGGCCTTCATGCTGCACTACAACTTCCCGCCCTACTGCACGGGCGAAGTCCGCCGCATCGGCGGCACCGGCCGCCGCGAAATCGGCCACGGCGCCCTCGCCGAGCGCTCCCTGCGCCCCGTCATCCCGGAGAACTACCCCTACACGATCCGCGTCGTCTCCGACATCATGGGCTCCAACGGCTCGTCGTCGATGGCCTCCTGCTGCGTCGGCACCCTGGCGCTCATGGACGCCGGCGTCCCGATCAAGGCGCCAGTCGCCGGCATCTCCGCCGGCCTCTTCACGACGCCTGACGAGTCCAAGAAGATCGTCGTCACCGACATCCTCGGCGCCGAGGACCACTGCGGCGACATGGACTTCAAGGTCTGCGGCACCCGCAAGGGCATCACCGGCTTCCAGGTCGATCTCAAGATCCGGGGCCTCACCTGGGACATCGTCGAGGAGGCAATCCGCCAGACCCGCGACGCCCGCCTGAAGATCCTCGACTTCATCGAGTCGGTGATTCCTGCGCCGCGTGCCGAGCTCTCGCCCTACGCCCCGCGCATCGAGACGGTCATCATCCCGGCCGACAAGATTGGCGCCCTCATCGGCAAGGGCGGCGAGACGATCCGCGGCATCTGCGACAGCACCGGCGCACAGATCGACATCGACGAGAAGGACAACCAGGGCATCGTCACGATCTTCGCCACCGCCGGCGAGCAGATGGAGGCGGCCAAGAAGGCCGTCATCGCCGTCATCGCCGAGCCGGAGGAAGGCATGATCTACGAAGGCACCGTGACCGGCATCAAGGAGTTCGGCGCGTTCGTCGAGATCCTGCCCGGCCAGGACGGGCTCTGCCACATCAGCGAGCTCGCCGACAGGCGCATCAACAAGGTCGAGGACATCTGCAAGGTCGGCGACAAGAGCTGGGTGAAGTGCATCGCGGTCGATGACCGCGGCCGCATCAAGCTCAGACGTCGCGAGGCCATGCGTGAACGCGACGCCCAGGCGCGCGGCGAAGCATAGCCAGCGCCAAAGGCACAAAAAAGCCTCCGCCGACTTCCGGCGGGGGCTTTTTTCTTGGGGAACTTTTCAAAAACCGCTAGATATTGCGACTCGCCTTTTCGGGGAACAAAAGGGCTTCCCAGCGGGCCTTGTCCTCATCTGATGCGCCCTCGCGCCGGGAGTAGCGGGGCTCCATTCCGAACTTGGCGTATTTCTCCAGGCCCAGCGAATGATAGGGGCAGATCTCCGTCTTCTCAATGTTGCGAAGCCCCGCGATGAATCCGCGCAACGCGGCGAGGTCGGCGTCCGTGTCATTCAGGCCGGGGGCAAGCGGGCAGCGTATCCACAGCCGCGCCCCTGCGGCGTCAAGGCGCATGAGGTTGTCGAGAATCTGCGCGTTGTCCACTCCCGTGAGTTCGCGATGCTTCGCCGCATCCATGCACTTGAGGTCGAAAAGCCAGAGGCTGACGGATGGGAGCAATTGTTCCAGAGTCTTCCACTGCGCGAAACCCGAGGTGTCGATGGCGACATGGATGCCCTCGCCGGCGGCGGCCGCCGCAAGCGCGGCGGCGAACTCCGGCTGCGCGAGAGGTTCGCCGCCCGTAATGGTCAGGCCGCCGCCCGATGCCTTGTAGAAAACAGCGTCGCGCCTCACCTCGGCCATGACATCGTCAACGGACATCTGCTTCCCGCAGACCTCCCCCGTCGTCGCCCGCTGCGGCAGCGGCGACTGCGACTCCGGATTGTGACACCAGGCGCAGCGCAGCGGGCAGCCCTTCAGGAAAACGCTTGTGCGCAATCCCGGGCCGTCTTTAGTTACGCCGCGCTTGATGTCGAAGACCAGGCCGTCCATCACACGGCCTCTTTGATGAGGCGCTTCACGACGAGCTGGCGGAAGGCCGGTGAGAGGGAGTTGAAGTAGGCGGTAAAGCCGGTGACGCGGACGACGAGGTCCGGATACTTCGAGGGGTCCTTGTGGGCTTCGAGTATCTTCCCCGCATCGACGACGTTGATGTTCACCAGCGTTCCACCGAGGGCGAAGTGGCCCTCGATAAGCGCCATGACCTTTTCCACGGCGTCGGCGTCGTTGGCGAGGCCGATGTCCACCTCGAGCTGCCACGGCGCGGTGTTGCCGTAGCCGGGCTGCACGGAGGCTATCGCCGCAGCCATCGCGGTCAGCGCACCGTCCTTGCGGAAGCCAGGCAGCGGGTTCGCCCCATGCGATATCGGCTCGCCGGCGAGGCGGCCGTTTGGCGTCGCGCCAACGGCCTTGCCAAAGCGAAGAGTGTCGGCCCAGGTGAACCAGCCGGGGATCAGCTTGAAGCCGTCTGGCGTGGTGCGTCCGGCGATTTCCGCATTGAGGATTTCGGTAAGGCGCACCGCCCAGCGGTCGGCGGCGGTGCCGCCCGCGCCATAGTGGCCGGCGCTTTCGACGAGGGCGCGGATGCGCGCTCCGTCTTCGCCGGCGAAGTTCGCGGCGACGGCGGCCTTCAGTTCTGCGAACGAAAGTGCCTTCTCCTTCACCACTCGCTCCTCGATTGCGCCGAAGCTGTCGGCGACAACCGCCAGCCCCGCGCCGTCGATGGCCATGTTGTAGTAGGTGGCGCCGCCGTGCGAGACGTCCATGCCCTTCTCGATGGGGCCGTGCGAAAGGAGGTTGAGCAGGAGTTCAGGCTCGTTGAGATACTGGTGCGCGAGATGGAAGTCGATGCCGCGCGCCGTCACATCGACCGCCGCGCGGAAGTGCTTGAGGTAGTTCGCCTCCAGTTCTTCCAGCGAAGAGGACTCAGCGAAGGCGACCTCGAAGACCTTGGCGATGTTGATCTTCACCACGTCGTTGAGGGTGTATTCGAGGCCGGGGAGGGACATCCAGTTGCAGCCGACGGCGATGCGGCGGCGGGCGAGTTCGGCGGAATAGCCGCTGTGCATGAAGCCTTCGACGAGCGCCTTGTCGCCGGAGAAGCGCGGGCAGCCCTGGCGGTTGGCGAGGAGGATCTCAACGCCGCGGCGGAAGAGGCGCCGGTCCATGCCGTCCCAGACGCGGATGGTGAGGTTGCAGGATGCCTTGAGCTTGCCCGCCGCCTCAAGGATGATGTAGGAGAGCGGCGAGGTCTGGTCGTGGCCGTCCGCGCTGGGTCCGCCGATCTGGTAGTAGTGCGGGTCGTTGAGGAGGAGGCAGAACACGTAGAACTCCGCATCGTCGTCGTTGAGGATGCCGGCCGCCTTGTCGCGCTCGTAGTAGGGGCGCAGAAGCTCGTCGAGCTGGCCGCCTGCGCCATCGCGATTGTAGGTGCGCGAAGCCATGTTGAAGATGGCCAGCCACTGCACGACTTCGCGCATCGTTTCCGGCGGGGCCTCGGCGATCTTGTAGCAGACGCGCGCCATCTCTTCGAGGTTGGCGCGGCGGCCGGGGTCGTCCTCGGACATGGCGCGGTCGTCGGCCGCCGCCGCGAGGCGGCGCGTCCAGGCCATCACCCCGAGAATCGCCTGCTCCTCGGCGTCGAGAAGCTCAACGGCGTAGGGATCCGCAAGTGCGGCGCCTTGCGCTCGCCCTTGCGGCAGGACGGACAGGGCTGTGGGCGCGCTGTGCTTGCGGCGCGCTGCGCGCACCTTCTCAAGCAGCCCGCCCCAGCCGAGATCGAGGCCGATCTGGTAGTCGGGGGCGAAGTGCGCGTCCTTGCCGATGCCGGTGGTGATGTCGTATTTCTTTTGCAGCGGCTCAAGGTGAGAGTAGTCAAAGGCGAAATTGGAGCGCGAAAGCTGGTAGCCGAGACGCATTCTGGAGAGCATGAACATCCACCGGCCGGCGATGGCGTCATCCGGGTCGATGTAGCACGGGTGGTTCTCCATGAGCCAGCGGAAGTTCGCGGCCCAGGCGCGCGGGCCAGACCACTGGCCCGTTGCGTCGCGTACAGGCAAATCAACTTTGAAGGACGCAGGAGGCAGGACGAGGCCGTAGTCGTCCTCGTCCCGCGCGCCAAGCTTGTCGAGCTTGGCTCGTGTCTGCTCAATCTTGCGCGCCGTCAGGCGCTCCATTCGCGAGGCGTAGTCCATTTTTCCTAGGCCTTTGCCTTCTCCGCTTCCATGAGGCGGATGAGGTTGAAGAGCATGCGCGGGTAGTGGAAGGCGCCGGCCCAGCGGGTGCCCTTCATCGTGCAGGATGGCGTCCCGTCGCGGCGCAGGTACTTGATGATCTCGCCGTATTCGGGGTCCATGAAGTGGTCGAAGAACCACTTTTCAATCTTGCGGAACCAGTCGAGATACTTTTCGTCCTTCGTCAGGGTGTAGGCGAGGAAGGTCGCGTAGATCGCCTCGTTCTGCGGCCACCAGAGCTTCAGCTCATGCTCGTACTGGTCGGGCTCGTGCCCCTCGGCCTCGTCCACATTGCGGAAATAGATGATTCCGCCGCCACCCTGAACCTCGTCCCAGCCCCAGTCAAGCGACCAGTCCAGGACGGTCAGCGCCTTCTTCAGCAGCGCCTCGTCCTTCTGGAACGCGGCCTCGGTCATAGTGAACCAGGAAGTCTCGATCGAGTGGCCGGGGTTGATGGTGCGGCCCTCCGGCGTCTCGCACGGGGTGCCGTCGGCGTTGACGATTTCGCGCAGCGCCTTCTTGTCGTAGTCGAGGAAGGTGGAGAAGACTTCGCCGAGGCAGGTCTTGATCGTGCGGTCGTAGAGCGAGGTGTCGCCGCCGAGCTCGCGCATCATGATCGACGTGCAGGAGATGATCATCGGGATGTTGTGGGCCCTGACCTTGCGCGCCGGGTAGAACTTCGGCGGCAGCAGCTCGGGGTTGTAGTAATACATCATGATGGTCTTGTAGAGCCGTTCGGCCTTTGCCTTCCACTCCGGGTTGCCGGTGGCCTTGAACAGCTCGATGAAGGCCATGACGGTATAGTGCTCGGTGACGACGTAGCGGCGCTTGCGGACGGGGCGGCCGTCCTCGGTCACGTCGTAGTAGGTGCGGCCGTCGCGCTCGTCGAAGCAGTAGTCCTCGATGAACTTGATTCCCTGGAGGGCGAGGTCGAGCCACTCCTGGCGCTTCTCAAGCTCGTTGTAGGCGCGGGCGAATAGGAGGACGAGGCGCCCCTGCTGGCGGACGTTCTTGTCCGTGAAGAGGACCTTGCCGTCGCGGCCCAGGTAGTTGTAGAAGCCGCCGTGCTTCAGGTCGGGCGAGTGCTTCTGCCAGAAGGGCATCACGTCGTCGAGAAGGAGGGAGCGGTACTTGTCGATGAATGACTGGAGTTCTTGCTTGTTCATTTAGAGTAAAACCTTTCGCAAACTATTATGCCATATTGCTTGTGCGATTTCGCCAATTTTGCGAAAATATTTTGCGTGAGTTTAGGGACTAGGGACTAGCAACTAGGGACTAGGGGCTAGGAAGTAGGAAGTAGGGGCTAGGGGCTAGGAAGTAGGGGCTAGGGGCTAGGAAGTAGGGACTAGGGACTAGGGACTAGGGGCTAGGAAGTAGGGACTAGGGACTAGGGACTAGGGGCTAGGAAGTAGGAAGTGGAGGATTAAAATGAAGGAGATGGCTATGGTGAAGGTTGGGAACTTTAGGGACTTGATTGTCTGGCAAAGAGGCATGGATTTGGCATGCGAGGTGTATAGGCTTGTAAAACTGCTGCCAAAGGAAGAGACATATGCGCTTTCCGATCAAATGCGCAGAGCAGTCGTATCAATACCGTCTAACATAGCGGAAGGCAAATCCAGAAACTCATCGTCTGAATACTCACGTTTTCTGGGGATTGCAAGAGGGTCCAATGCCGAACTGGAGACACAGATTGAGCTTTGCATTCGTCTAGGCTTTATTCAAACCGGACAGGCGGAGAATGCCCTTTCGCTCATTTCCGAAATCGGGCGCATGCTTACCACAATAATGCAAAAGATAGCCCTTCCCCCTAGCCCCTAGCTAACCCCTAGCCCCTAGCTAACCCCTAGTCCCTAGCCCCTACACCTACACCTACACCTAC
>JAGCUY010000162.1 GCA_017962605.1 Kiritimatiellia bacterium
GATGCCGATCCGGACAGCTTCGCGCTGGAACTCGTTCCCGCGCGAAAGAACGGAGTCGTCGGTCTCTTTGATTCACGCGGAGGCGGTTTCCGGACGCCGTCGAACGACGGCTCGTTGACGGCGGGCGAGAAGACGGCTGACGTGGGCGTTCCGCTCGCCTGGTCCGCGGCAACGGGCATGGAGAACATCCTGGCGGTCTCCGCATGCGATGCGGGGGCGAGGCGTCTGGATATCCGGGCCGACAAAGTGACGGCGCCTGGTTCGCTGTGGGTCGCCTACGGAACGGCGGACGCGGGCGGAAGGATTTCCGACTGGCCGCATTTTGCGTGCGTCGGGGAACTCGAAGTCGGCGAGACGTTCAAGCAAGTCCGACTGCCGAAGGGTTGGAGCGACGAGGTGAGGTGTGTTCGGGTGTTCCTCCTTGCGCCCGATGCATTGCCGGATGCAACGCGGCTTGCGTCGGTCTCGCCCAAGAGCGCCCTGCTGAAGACGAGCTTCCGTCCGACGGGGCAGTCTCGCGTCGAGTTGGATGTGCAGCTTGGCTCGGGCGCGCAAGCTCTCTTCTGTTCGCGATACAATGGGAGTGTAAACGAGAATTTCTTCTCCGTCATGCATGATGTGGTATCTGGAAAGCTGCGTTATGACTACGGCACCAGCATATATAGCGGTTACACCTCGTATGGAACGGTTTCCGATTACACGCGCTATGTCATCGCGATGGGGGCGGCCGGGCTTTTCGCGACGCGGCTGGACGGTACGGTCGCCGTGTCTCACTCGAACGTGGCGCCGATTGATTTCACGGCTGGGAGTGATCTCTATCTGTTCTGTACGCATAGCAACGGATCGAATCCCGGAGCCCCTTTCAATGGCGTTTTCTATGGGTTCAAGGCGTGGGACGTCGATACTGTGGATCCAGACTGCCTTGCACTGGATCTTGTTCCAGCCAAGAAAGAATCGGTCGTTGGACTGTATGATCGCAGGAGCGGCGACTTCCTGACGCAGAGTACCGGTACGCTTGAGGCTGGTGAAGAATTGTCGGGACCGGACAACGTGCAGGCCGTCTCTTGCGCCTACGCGCATGCGCCGTGCACGGTTGCGGTCGTCTCGCAGAGCAGTCGCCGTCTGACCGTGGCGCTTTCGGGCGTCGATACGGACAGCGAACTGTGGATTGCAGCTGATGTGCAGGACCGTGCGGATGACGTGCTCGGGTGGAACGAGTATGTGAAGGTGGCGGACATCGTTCGTGGGCAGACGGAGGCGACTGTCTCTCTGCCGGAAGCGTGGCGCGAGCAGGCCCTGAAGCTTCGCTGCATTCTCTATTCGAAGGAGGCGTCGCCCGGTTGCGAACGGTATTACGCAGTCAGGCCGTGGAGTGCCTCTGCCAACACGGGGGTCGTCCCCACGGGAAAGACGTCCGTCGAAATCGCAGCCCGCTATGATGCGAATCCGGCGGTGAACGAGGGGCTGTTCTGCGCCCGAGGAGCGGGATCAACGAATCCGTTTGCGCTGATGTATCTGACCGGGTATGGCCTCCGCTTTGACTACAAGACGGCAAACCCCGTCGACAAGTTCCTGACGCTCCCCCTGGGGACGCGGCAGGTCCTGCGCGTCGATGCCGCGGGGCTGACGCTCAACGACGCGGCCAGTCCGCAGCTGCCCAACACGACGGGCGAGCAGACGTTTACGGCCGGCGGCGAACTTTACTTGCTGTCGATGCATGCTGGTGGCGGAAGCACTGGCTCTTACATGACCGGCATGTTCTGCGGCAGCCGCGCGTGGAGCGACTACCAGAACAGGACCGATGAGACGCTGCTTTTTGACATCGTGCCGTGCCGGCGGAACGGTGTCGTCGCGCTGGTCGATCTCAAGACGCATGAGGTGGTGTCGCATACGGGAACGCTCGCCGCGGGCGAGATGGAGTTCATGGGCACGGGCGTCATCGCCCAATCCGCGACGGTCAGTTCTCAGTCGCCATTTGTGCTCACTATGAGGTGATTCGGAAGCCTTGACATGTGGCGCATCTCGGAGGGCATGCTGACGGTCGGCGGGATGCTGTACCGGCAGCCGCCCACGCGGTCGCAGTCCCACGAGTCGCGCGGGCCGTGCGCGAAGACGGGGTTTCCTTCGAACTTGCGCCATTCGAGGCCGTCGGCCGATTCCGCGTAGCAGATGACGTTCGGCTCGTAGGTCTCGCCGGCGGCGTACCACATCCGCCAGATGCCGCGCGCGGCGTCCCAGCGGACGTATGGGTTCATCACGGAAAGCTCTTCGCAGTCGGACTCCGGCACCAGAACGGGCTCGCGCCGGACGCGCACGACGTTCACATCGAAGCACGTCCCGAAGCGCTCGCCGCCCAGAATGGGGTTGCCCTCGAACTTCGTCCAGATTCCAGGATTCATTTGAATGGGTTCACGGCCGTTACACCGCAATAAACCTGTCCATCGGCGAGGTCTTCCGTCATGATCTCGTTGCAGCCGCTGGTTGAAGCAGCTGCGATGAGGAGTGCGTCGTAAAACTGGATGCCGTATTTCTCTTTTATGTCAAGTGCCTTGCAAGTCCAGTCAAGGCGCTGTTCTACGACATCAATGTTTAAGAACTCTGCAATGCATTCACGAACGTCGCCTACTGTCATGGAAAGCTTTTTAAGCGAAACATTAGCGAATTCATTGAGAACTTGTTGTGAAATTGTAAAATCATGATTGTCTATGGCTGCGGCAATAATTTCCCTCGCGATTCGCCTCTTTTCGGTATTCCGCTTGTCAACGGAATAGACGAACACGTTTGAATCGATAAAGGTCATCAGTATTCACCTTCCGGATATGCGTCGGCGCGATTAAATTTGTAGGGTTCGCCGGTAAGGCGTGCGCCGACACGCTCGGTGATCGCATCCAGTTTGGCAAGCACAGCCTTTGCCTTGCGACGGCGCGCAAACTCCGCATCCAAGACATCTGAAATAAAATTTCCCAGCGAGATATGTTGGCTTTCGGCGAAAGCCTGAGCCTCCTGAATCATCGCGGGGGGCAGATCAATTGTTATTGGCATAGTCGTTTCCTCCAAAAAAGCTTGTGTTCCCGGCAAGCGCAGAGCCTTTCAGTGCTTACAATGATACCACAACCACACGGGAAACGCAATGGTTTTACGGCTTCGCCGCGAACGGTACAAGTTCGTAAGGGCCGAGGGCAAAGCGGGCGGCAACTCATGGAACATGAGTTCAGATGTCAAATAACTGACAATCCAAGGCCGACAAGGATGAGGGCAACGCCGACGACTTTGGGCGGTGTCAGATTCTCATGTAGAAACAGATAGCCCTCGAGAAGTCCGAACACCAACCCGATCTGGCGAAACGTCTGCACATATGCAACGTTGCTCGCGTAGTTCATCGCCACGAGAACTAGCGCGTATGTCGCTGTCGAGCAGCATCCGGCCACCACCGGCATCCATGACCTTTCGCGCCAGAGATTAGTTGCTTCCGCGCGCGTTCTCCTTCCGCATAGCACTACCGCCCAGAGGGCGGCGCAGAGCGGGATGTCCCGGAAGAAATAGTATGGGAACGAGACCATGGGCTTCGAGACCTCAATCGCGCCGGAAGCGGCTGCGGTAATCATTATGCGCTGCGCCTGACTGTCGCACAGGGTGTAGCCTGTCGTCCCAAGTGCGACAAGCAGAATGCAGGGGAAACTGCGCCAGTATGATGCGCCCCTATCGTAACCATGTTGGCTTGAAGCATGCGTTCCAAGGCAATCGTGAAAGCGCCGAAGAGGCACCAGAAGGCAACCGGCGAAAACGACCGCCAGCCCCGCTACCGCACGTGGCGATAGCTGTTTCCCAAACCCGAACGCCGCCGTGACCGCAGCCAGAAGAAGAAGCGGCAATGCCCGCATCATCGGGTAGGCAGTTGACATTTCCAGCTTTCTGTAGGCATGCCTCAACCCGAAAGCATAGAGAAATTCCGAGGCAATCACCCCGCCGAGCCATGCATGGAAGGCCGACGGCTGCGAGAAGAACCCTAGCGGCGGGTGCAAGAGGTGTCGAAGAAGCGAGGCCGCAAGATCCGAATCGCCGTGCGGCTGCCGCGCTCCCCGCAGTTGGCCGTGAAGGCCGGATATGACGCCGATATTTGGCTTCGCGAAGGTCTGATGGATTTGATTGTCGGATCGAGTGTCTTCTGGCCGGATCCGGAACTTCCCGTGGCAACATGGCTCGCGTTCATCGAAAAGCATAATCCTTCCGTTCGTTTCCTGCCGTCGATTGACTGTTTCCAGCTGCCGGACGTAGCCCATTTCCGAGGCATGGCCAGTTGCTATTACAGAGGGGGCGCGAAGGGCCTTTATCTCTTCAACGCCCCGTATTGCGGAAGGTATGACACGGATGGGCGGCATCATGACGAGGACACGTTTGGGATTGTCTGCCGCGAGGGGTTGTCGCCGGATTCCATTCGGGGGAAACCGATGAAAGTGCCGCTGCCGCGCGTGGATTTCCCCATGCCCTGCGATTGAATTGCTTTGTGGGCAATGAAAGTCATGGAATGGAGCCCAGACCGGTTCTTGTCTACGACTGCCACCTCTCGCCGTCGGTCGAAGGCTCGGACTATTTCGTGTCTGCCCATCAAAGGATTGATTTTGCCGAGGGTGCGGACTTTGCGCCGCCACGGCGCGGCACTTGCTTGCGCCTGGAGTTCTACGCGGCATCGTCCTGCCCCCCCACGAGATCGAACGACGCCACGCCATCTGGCGCGTCCACGAAATAAAAGACAAAAGAAGAAAGCCCTGCGCCGAACAGGTTTGCCACGAGTACGGCGAGCGCGATGCTGCCGAGAGTGGTGTCGGACAGCTTCGTCATGATCAGGCCCGCGCCGAAGCAGCGCTTGTCGCGGCTGAAGAAGCGCTCGACCTCGATGCGGTCAACGTCGTTCTTCCTTTCGGCCTTCTCGGCCTTGCGGCGTTTCTTGTCGTCCTCCGTGGGCCTGCCCGGCCTCTGCCAGACGAGCGCGAATAGCCGCTTCTTCAGAGTGAGTGTATAGTAGCGACGGCGGCGCAAAAGTCGGGGTTAAGGCGGCATCTTTTCCTTTTTTTTGAAAATATACTGTCTTAACTTGACTTTTCGCGGAATTTCAGATATGCTATTTGCATGAAGATTTTCAAACGCGAAGGCTATCTTCGAAAAATCCGGGGCTTTTTTTCCGAAACCGGTCTAATCAAGGTCGTAACTGGTGTCCGGCGGTGCGGCAAGTCCTGCCTCATGGCCTCCATTGCCGATGAACTCCGCCAGAATGGCGTTGATGACGCCCATATTGTTTTCCTCGACCTAGATCGGCGTCCCTATAGAAAAGTGAAGTCGCCGGACAGGCTGGAGGAACTGATTGACGAGAAAAGCCCAACCTCCGGCCTTGTCTATCTTTTCATCGACGAAGTGCAGAACGTGGAGGGATTCGAGGAAGTTCTCAACGCATTTCGGACGGAGGAGCGCTTCTCCATTTTCATCACCGGGTCAAACTCCTACCTTTTGAGCGGCGAACTTTCCACCAAGTTGACGGGCCGCTACATCGAATTTGAAATGTTTCCGCTGAACTTCTCCGAGGCTCTGGCGATGAAGGGGTTTCTCGGCAAGCAAGTAGCGGATAGCCGTGAGGAAGAGTTCATGCGCTTCCTGCGCCTGGGCGGTTTCCCCGGCGCACTGGGGCTTGACTCGGATGAGGACAAGCTTGCATACGTCGAGGCGGTCGTCGATGAAATTTTCAGGAAAGACATCCGTCGACGAGTCAAGATCAGAAATGCGTCAGCGTTCAGGGCCGTCCAAACATACTTGATGAACAACTTCGGCGCAACGACAAGTTTCTCAAACATCCTTTCCGATCTTGGTAAAAACGGAATGCGGATAACGCGCGAAACACTTGTTCACTATGTCGAAGTCCTGAAGGACGCGAAAATCCTCTATGAATGTGAGCGGTTTGATTTGAAGTCCAGGAAATCGCTTCAGGGAGAAAAGAAGTTTTATCTCTCCGACCTGGGGTTCAACTTCGCACGAAACGTTGACCACCGAGTCAACTTCGGGCCAACGCTGGAAAACATTGTTTTCACATATTTGAAGAGCGAGGGTTTCAAGGTAAGCATCGGACGGATAGGGAAGTTGGAATGCGACTTTATCGTGCGGCGCCATGACGCATACGCATACATCCAAGTCGCCATGTCGATTGCGGCGCGGGAAACTGAAGACCGCGAATACGCGCCTTTCAGTCTTGTCAGAGACAACTATCCAAAAATACTGCTCACCCTTGATCCCTTGCGCCAGCAGCGTGACGGCATCCGGCATCTGAATCTCATCGATGTTCTTCTCGGAAGAGAACAATTGCTGCCGTAAAGGCTGAGAAGCCTCACCAACCCCTGTCGGCAAGGCCAAAAGTGCTTTCTCATTGGTGAAGATGAAGTGACGCGGCGCAAGATGCCGTTAGAGATTGACGCAAGGCTTAAGTGCCCGACGAACGCGAACGGCGACGGCACCGACGGCCACTTCCTCGGCCTCAAGGAGGGCATGCTCATGCTTTCCGCCGTCCTGCCGCTCGAAGGGCTTGACGCGGACGAGTTCGGCAGGCGCATGCTGGTCCTTGCGGCGGCATCCCACCGCGTAGCAGACGCGCTTTCGCATGCGTCTGCGGAGGGCGCAGGGCCGGCGGCGGCGCGGCAGGATCATGCCGGGAAAGACTTCATGCGGGTGTAACTTCCCGGCCGCTCAAGTGTAGAGAGGGTAGAAGGGACATCACCGACCTTGTCGCTTCGATTCCGAACAAGAAGGACCACGACGCATGCACCAAGGAGCTTCTCGCGGAGTTCGGCGAGGCGATCAGGTCATTCTACGACGACGGTTCGACTAGTGGTTTACAAACCCAAGGGCCCAGCGCCAGTCTTCAGGCGAGAGGCCGTGGGTGCCTGTGCGGCGGACGTAGCCGAAGGGGGGGATGGCCGCAGAGTCGTCGTATGGCGCGGGCCAGTCGGCAAGGGACAGGCTGCGTCCGGTCAGGAATTTCCACACCGGCGAGGCCGCCTTGGCCGCGAGCCATTCGCCGCGCGGGTCGAACCATCGCTTGTGGTAGCATTCCAGCAGCAGCGCGCGCGGCGCCACGCACGAGAGCAGCAGATGCTGGTCAAAGGGCATCTCCCGCTCCCGTCCGGCCCATTTCCACACGCCCGGGCAATACCACCACGGGAAAAGGAGCCTCTGCGCCGCCAGGTTCTCGCCATAGTCACGCTTCATCAGCTGGACGCCGACAGCCCCCGTCTGGTTGGCGACGCACCCGGCGAAACGCTCGTCAAATGCCGCCGCGAGAAGAGCCGCCTTGCCGAGCCGCGAGGAGCCTATCGCCGTGGCGCGCCCGGCATCGATTTCCCCAATCCTCTCCGCCAGGTCGAGCCCGCGGCAAAGCCCCCACGCCCAGGCCATGAGCGAGCCCGTGGCATCGGGCCGCGTCGGATCGCGCGGCTTCCATAGCTCAAACACGCCGTCAAATGCGCCGCCGCCGCGTTCTGGGCCATCCGATGTTATTTGCAGATAGTGCGCCGACATGAGGGCGTGGCCGCTTGCGGCCATTTCCGCAAGAGGCAGTGGAAAGTGGTTGGTGCGGCCGGTGGCTATCATGTCGTTGCCCACGTAGTTGAGGTGCAGGAACGCCGGACACGGGGCCGTTGCGCCAAGCGGGATAAAGACAATCCAGTCTATTGCGGGGCCGCTTCCCTCCGCGCGGAACCACTGGCGGTAGCGCCGCTCCTCCATGCCGAACTCGGGCCACTCCCTCGTCGAGAGGAGCGAAAAGCCCATGACATCAGGCACCGGCGGCATGCGCCCGTAAACCTCGCGCTCAAAGAGGTCCAGCAGCTCGCGCCGCCGTGCCGGCCAGTCGGCTGGCGTGGCCACTTGATGCCCGTCTGCAAAGACAAGGGGGTCCTCCAGCGTGAAGTCCACGCCGGGAGCGCCAGCCCTCGCCTCGTCGTAGTTGATGTCCACCCACTCCGTCCGCGCCTCGTTCGTGTAGATGCGCGAAGTATCCGGCTCCGGCGTGCCGGGAATCGTCTCCATGCCGAAAACTAATTTGCTCATTCTGTTTCCCTTTTCTGCTTCGCAGGCTCTGTCCCGCGTAAATTTGGCTCCGTCCCGCGCACCCACATTGGCCCTTCGCGCTTCCAGTACAGTGCGCCCCCCTCCCCTGCCAAGGCCA
The DNA here is from genome assembly GCA_017962605.1 of Kiritimatiellia bacterium. Taxonomy (GTDB): domain Bacteria; phylum Verrucomicrobiota; class Kiritimatiellia; order RFP12; family JAAYLN01; genus RGIG5952. The sequence goes on from JAGCUY010000162.1 coordinate 8,207, forward strand.
TTGCCTTTATTTCTTCATTGAGAGCCAGGCACGCGCTACGCCCGAATTCGGCTTCGTCATTTCCCTCGGCGATTTCCAGGAACCGCCCTTCCGCCAGCGGCTCCAGATACCGCGAATCAGGACGGTGGCGCATCGCCATGCACGATGGCAGGATATGTACGAACCTCGCCTTGCGGTTTGCGACAAGCATGTCACGCACGGCAACCTCGCCGGGGCTGATGAAGCCTGACAGGATGATAAACCCAGCGCGAACGGCATCCTCCATGCGTGAAACCACATGTGGCAGCTCGCTCTTCGCCACTTGCTGCGAGATGCGAAGCGCCAACAACTTGGCATCCGGCGCAAGGAGCGAGGTATTTCCCAGGCCCTTCCAAAAGGCGTCGGCGGCAAGGCGCGGCGAATCGAGAGGCTCGCGGATGCGCATGAACTCGGGCTGGTTGTACATGAGTTCGTATTTGAACGGGTTGTATTGAATGTAGCGCGTGATTGCCTCGATGAAACGGCGGGATGCGCAGATTCTGTCATGATAGCCCTGCTGCCACAGGCATGAAAGGCCTAGCGACTTCCGCGCTAAATTGGTGGTGAAGGTCTTGAAGCGGCGCATGGCGGAGCCGAGGGTCTGCAAAGGATCGTCGAGATCGGCCTGAAGCCAGAGGTTCATGTGAAGATGGTCAGGCATCAGGACATGCTCGAAAAGGGATACGCCGGGGTTGAGGCGCGGAATGGCCCGCATGGCCTCCAGCACGGCGCCGCCAAAGTCGGAGAGGATGACGGCGGCGTTTTCGACGCGCCCGAAGAGCGCCAGCCGAGGCTCCGTTGAGAGCGTGATGAAAAGCGAAGCACCACGAGAATAGTCGTAGCCATGGTAGCGGCGATAGTAGGTGATGACCTTTTGCATGGAAACAGTATAGCATACGCGGGGCAGAGCCCGCGAATCAGGACAACCTACATCCCGCCCCCATCCTGCATCGCAGGTTCTGCCCCGCGTAAACCATGCTCCGTCCTCACCATGTCCTGATTCGCGGGCTCCGTCCCGCGTAAAATTGGCTTCGTCCTCACCATGTCCTGATTCACGGGCTCTGTCCCGCGTAAACCAGGCTCCGTCCCGCAAGCCCCCAGCGCCAGTCGGCGGACATGAGGCTGCGGGTGCGGCTGGAGGAGTATGGCGAAGTTGAATGTCCATTTAAGGTTGCCTTGCGAGCCAGAGGCCGAAAAGCCTGTCGTTGACGACATATCCATCATCGGCTTCGCAGAGCAATTCGTTGTCCAGCAGTTTCTTTAATGAAAGATGGACGCTTGATGCCCCGTGGAGGGAATTGGCGACAATAAAACCTGCTCCCGTGATTGCCCTTGCTTTACCTGCCTTGGCAACCGCCTTTAAAAGCCGTGCTGCTCCGGCGGGCTGTGTCTTCAACAAGGAGGCGTACTCCCAGTTTTTTTCCAGAAGTAAATCCTCGATTATGAGTCCGATGTCATCAGATGAGGCAGACTTGCGTTCATACATTCGATTGAGTATCGCCTGCACATACCAGGTTATCCCGTCAAACATCCAGTATGCCTTGTCAAAAACTTCGCGGGAGAGATTGGATACGGCAGACATACGGCAATGGGCGAACTCGAAGTAAGCTTGAGGATCAATGCGCTCCAAGGGCAGCGTCTGCGTCGAATTGAAAAAAGGCCGCTTTGCCGACGAGAACATTTCGGTCATCATGTGGTGACGCGAGCCGGCGAAGATGAACCTGACTTGCGGCAGGAACTGCACGTATGAACGAAGCAGCGCTTCGGTGCCGGTTTCAGGGTAGTGGCCAATTTGCTGGAACTCGTCGATTGCGACAACACAGTCGCCGCGTCCGCCAAGATAGTCGAAGCATTCCTTGAGGGTGGCCTCGACATTTCGTTGCTCAAGTCCGAATGAGAATGACGGCGACCCTGTGACGCTATCGAAGGAAATCTGTGGACGGAAGCTTTTGAAGAAGCGCGAGGCGGCTACCACGGCCTTGTCGAGGCGAGTGTCCATTGACCCAACCACTGCTGCGGCGAACTGCCTGGTGAACTCGACGAGATTTGAGGTTGAAAAGATGTCAAGAAACACCGTTGCCCAGTGGCCCTCTTCTTTTAGCCCCTCAAAGAAATGTTTGATTAGTCCTGTTTTCCCGACGCGTCGTTCCGCAAGAAGCGTGACATTGCGTCCGTTTTCAATTGCGGCCTTAAGTCTCCCTGTCTCCACAATCCTGTCGCAGAAAGTGTCCGGGCCTTCATATCCGTAAACGACAAATGGATTTCTATTTTTCATGTTGAACATTCTACCAAAAATCTACAAGAAAGGCAACATTTTTCATATTTTATGAATCATAAAATGTGAATCCACGCATCTGCTCATTGCTTTAATTCCACATCCCGAAGGAAATGTCAAGCCCCCTCCCTGCAGCAACCCCAGGCGCCCAGCGCCAATCGGCGGGCGAAAGGCCGCGGGGGCGGCTAACGGAGGAGGATGGCGGCAGCTAGCGCGCAAAAGTCTGTTTCATCCAATAGCTTCTTTTCAAGCGTCCATTTGGCCGCATCGCGCCATTGTCACGGGAGCAGCGCAGCTGCGGCGGCGAAGCGGTCGCGCTTGGCGCGGTCGTAGTCACCACATCGGGTAGTGAGGACAACGGCGAAGAAGTCACGCGAGGTGTCGAAGAGGACTGTCTGGCCGCTCCATCCAGTGTGGAAGAGCGCCGTTCCGGCAAAGGGTTCAGGCAGACCAGGCGCACAGGACTGCCAGCCAAAGGATCGCGCCCCGTCAATGCGGCTTTGCGGGTCGGGTGCGATTTCGGACATCTCAGCTTCGCCGAAGAGGCGCGTGCCGCCATCGCAGACGCCATGATTGAGATAGAGGCGCATTAGCGTCGCCAGATCCTCGGCTGTCGAGAACAACCCAGCGTTGAAGGTGCCAATGCCGGCCTTCCACAGGGGCCTCGCCAGGAAATCGGAGATTTCGCCTAGTCCGGGCGCAGTCAGGGTTTGTGAAAGCCTCTCCTCCGGGATTCCAACGCGCGGCGCCCCAAGCGATGTGTCGCCCATGCCAGCGGGGCTGAAGATTTCGGTTGCGCAGAAATCGGCCAGTCCACGCCCGACAAGGTGTTCGAGAGCCTGTCCCAGAAGGACATAGTTGCGGCATGAATAGGCGACCTTCCCTGGTGTGGGATCGCCGGGGGGCAGGGAAAGGGTAAGTTCAAGCGTCCGGCGCGGGTCCTCGGCATCGAAAAACACATACGGCCATCCGTCAGCCTCGCCGAAACCGGACACATGATTGGCGAGGTCGCGCAGGGTGATGCGACGCGAAAGGGGCGCCGAGTATTCGAAGAGGAGATTTGTGAAGGGGAGATCAAAATCGACAAGCCCCCGCGCATGAGCGACGAGGTATGCGGTTATTCCGGCGGCAACCTTAGTGACGCTTGCGACATCGACAACCGTCTGCGTCATCATCGGACAAGTGTGCGCAGGGTCGGCCCACCCCCAGGCAGCGCGGACGGCTACGCCATCAGCAGAACCAGCCACAACTGCCGCGCCGTGGATTACGCCGTCGGCGATGTCGCCTTCTAAAATCCGTTTGCAGACATCAATGCCCGCCATGGCCAGCCGCCCCAAATACGCGGACATAATCGACGAGGAAGGTGTCGCCAACAGCGTCAAACGCCTCGGCGACCGGCTTGTGGTCCTCGTGGCGGTAGCCCATCACCTCGGTGGACACGAGGACGAACTCGGGCGTCCGCGAGGCATGGCCCTCGACACGCCCGTCCAGGCGGCCGTCGATGTAGAACGAATATCCAGTCTCATCCCAGAGGACGCCGAAGCGGTGGAAGGCGTCGGGGTCAAGCCCCTGCGCGCCACCGCAGGTGAGGCGGAGGGTGTCCTTCCCGTATCCGCCGCAATAGACGTTGTGCGGGGCTACGCCGCCGGGACGGAAGCTTTCCATGATGTCTATTTCAACGCCGGAGCGCGCAGTATCCGGCGAGGCGCCGATTATTGGCGACTGAATCCAGAAAGCGCTCCACCACCCTGGCTTTTTCTGCAAACGGCAGCGGCATTCCCAGTAGCCGAACGCCCGCTCGAAAAGCGGGTTGTGCAACTTCCCGATGGGCCATTGGAGGTCGTCCTTGCCAAATTTCGTGCTCTCGATCGGCTCATCCATGAAGTTGAAGCCCGTCTGGAGTTGGGAACTGACGGGAAGACCGTCCCTAAGGCAGACTTCAAAGACGGCGTTGGAATCGCCGTCGAGGCGGACGGCATCATCGACCCAGGCGGGGTGGCGTCTCTGCATCATGCACAGACGAAACGCCCACTTGGAGCGGTCTAGCTGGTCACCGTCGAACTCATCATTCCAAACGAGCGTCCAGTCGCCTCCGGTGGGGAGTAGGCTCGGCTCATGTCCGGCGACTACATTGGCTTCAAAGGTGTCCTTGTTCATTTTTCAGATTCCAAGTTTTCTCGGCGGAGAGGAAAAACAGCCCCGGAGCGCCGAGCATGTCCAAGGCAAAGAATGTGTAGGGTTTGCTGGGAACAGGTGAGAACGAGAGGCGGAGAAGCCTGGAGGATGCGACAGGGCGCAGCGGATGCCAGTCGCCGTCGGCGAGGCAACGCACGGCCTCGCCATGCGCGGCTCGGCCGTCGGCATCTGCAGGAGAAAGGTTTACGTCGGCGCGCGAGCCGCTGTAGGTGCCGCCACGAACCAGGGCTACCATGTCGGAAGCCGTTCCGTCGAGCCAGAACGTGGCCACAGCATCCCCGTCAAATGTGAGCTGGACGAAGCGCTCGCGCGTGTCCACAGCGATGGGCACAGGCGAGGCTTCGAGGGCGAAGTCCGTCCCGCGCCGCTGGAAGGACATCGTGTAGAAGCCGGGAGCTGGAACTGCTACGGTGATGGGGCCGCCGTCCGGACCTGGCGCATCGCATCGGATTGGGTCGCCGCCACTGATGGGTCGGACAAAGACCGTGCCCTTGAGGTATGCGGCGTTGTAAAACTCTGGCTCGCGGGCCTTGCTGGGGCGTGTCCGCCCTGCAAACGCGAGCGTTCCGGACTCTGGCGCGTGGAAGACATACCGGACGCCTTCATGGCACCAGATGCGGGTAAGCGTGGCGTCGCGCCCAGGCTCTGAGTCGCAGATAACGGCTCCGTTCCAGTCGTTATCCGTGACGTTCGCCCTGTCCGGCAACTCACCAGTGAAGCGTGGCGCCAGATGTTCTGCGGCGAAGGCCTCGTCGAAAATGACGCGCTCCTCTCTGCCAGAGCCGTTGCGTATGATGCGCGCATTTCCGGTGATATTGGCCACGCGCTGGGTGGAGAGGGAGGAGCGGTCGCACTCAATCCATTTGCGCCCGTCGTCGGTGCGCACGACGAGATTGTCAAAGCGGATGTCGTCCGTGGGCGGCTGCTGGTAGCCGTAGCTGGAGCCTATGCGAATCGGGGAAGACGAGCGGTCTGTCGCGCAATTCGCGAAGGTGCAGTTCTCAAAGATAAAGTCAATTGACTGCGCTGGCTTGCCAAGGATGCACAAGCCGTAACTTTTTGAATCCTCAAAGGCGCAGTCGATGAAGCGGAAATACCCCCTCGGGACTGTTGTGAAATTCCGACCGGCGGCGAGGTCAAACCAGAAGCCACGGTTGTTTCCAACCGAGCGGCAGCGCTCGAAGGTCACCGAGATGTCCGCTGATTCTCCTCCCATGTGGGAGAGGTAGGACTGGTATCCGTCTCCGTCGTTGTTTTCGCTCAAGCAGTCGCGAATGACAATGTTCTTCAACTTCTCCCATGGCTGGTCCGGCTCCAGGTCAATGCCCGCAGCAGGCGCGGTGCCGGAGGTGTTGCGGAGGACACACTTTTCGATAAGGACATTTTCGGCGGCGATGATGCTAATTCCTTGGCGGTGGTTGCCGTCACACAGACAATCGCGAATGGTAACATCTTTTGAGTTGCCTGTCACAACGATGCCGTCTCCGCCAGACTCTACAAAGGCCATGCCTTGCACGGTGACATTCGTAGAGGCGTCAATGCGAAGCGCGAAGCGCCATTCGCTGCGGAGGTATGGCGGTTTCTGATAGTCCGCCTTGTGCATCTTCATCCTTGCGCCACAGGAGCCGAGGATGACGACATTTGTGACGCCGTTGAGAAAAAACAGGTAGTCGCGGACGCCACGAAAGGCACCGCGCTTTGCTTGTAGTTCAACTCCTGGCTCAAAGATTATTGTCGTGTTTGAGCGAGCCACAAGAGGAAGCGTCACCCACGGTCCGCTCTGCCGATCGAGAACAACTGTCGGGGAACCGGAGTCAAGCGCTGCTTGGAGAAAGCGTGTGGAGTCCTCCGGATCGTAGCCGAAGTCGGAGACACGCACGCTTCTCCGTGCGGCGAGGAAGGATGTATCTTCTGCTTCCCCACCCGTGGCTTCGGATGGCGCGACGATTGCCAGCCCCGCCGCCGCAGCTATGGCGGCGGCTAGAAAAACGATGCGGCTTCCCATAGGGCGGCCCCTCTACCTGATGACTATCGTAGTGGCTTCAATGCCGGGCGGATCGTCCACTAGTGCCTGGTAGCAGCCGGCGAGTGGAACGCCACTGAATACGGACAACGCCCCGCCCTCGAGGCCAGTGGAGGCCCAGGCGGTGACGTTGCTAGCCCAAAGGCCATAGTCGGCAGAGCCAGTGGCGGGAAGCACCGCCTTAGTCGCGACAGGCGTCGAAACGCAGAGGCGCCAGTCGCCGCCTCTCGCGTCCACCCAGCGTGGCTTGGCTACCTGAACTAGTCCGGCAGATGCGTATTTCTCGGTGACGGCGCCTGTGGCAACGCTTCCGTGGAGCGTGACATTGTTGTCGCCGGGGCCGAGCGTTCCAAAGAGCGAGTCGTAGCACACGACACCGCCCCAGACTGTCGGCGTTCCCGGGAGCGTGCTGAAGAGCGTCTTGGTCTCGTTGCCTAAAAGCCCATTGGCCGTGGCCCCCGGTGCCCCGGTCCCGATATTGCAGGATGGATCGACGAAACAGCCCGCCAGAACAGTGGCTCGTGTTACCCCGCCATAGGCATGGCAGTCGATGATGCGGCAGCGCTGCGCCCAGACGCCGTAGAGCGCGGCGCGCACCGACGTGCAGTTGGTGATGACGCAGTCCTGGATCACGCAATATGAGGCCGAGGGGCCAGCAGCGGCTCCGCCGCGTCCCCATACACTGTCAGAATCCCAGTTGTCGGAATTTGAATGGCCGTCTGCGAGGGTGAAGCCCTGAAGCGACTTGCGAGCGCTCGAACCCGTGAAGGACACGCACTTGACCGATGCCGGACCGCAGTCAGGATAGTATGTGGAATTTTCGCCAGAATTATCGGGGGCACCCTTGATAACTGTCACGGCAGCGCCGTCAGTACTGCGCACCGTGAAGCCCCCCCGGTCGGGAATGACGACGCGGGCCCGCGACGCGGTGCTTCCAGCCAGTTCCGTATAGCCTTGATCATAGACGCCGGGCTTCACCAGCACGAGGATTTTGGCGGAAGGATATGCGCTAGTGGCGTAGTCGATGGCACCTTGGATAGTGGGGAACGGAGCGGATTCGGAGCCTGTGGCGGAGTTCGCGTCAGCGCCAGCCTCAGCATACACCACGGCGTCGGCGAACACTGGATGCACTGACTGGCTCTCTCCCGCGAGCGGTGGTGCTACCAGCGGAATGACTCCTTCCATGGTGGGCCATCGGTAGGATCCGGAAAGTGCCGACCAGCTCCACATGTCGGCATAAAGGATTGGCGTGGAGGCGCCGAGCGGTCGAGCCATCACGGTTTCCGGCCAGGTCTCGGACTGGTAGATGCAGCAGGCCGACGGGAAGAGGTTGTTTTCACCGTTCACTTCAAAGGCGCATGCGTCGTCGGGAAACGCGATACGGCCTCCAACCGGCGTCGCTGCCCCCTGGATGCAGCCGGCGTCGATGAAGGCGGCCGAAGTGTCGATGTCGTGTCCGTAATAGTCGATTGTGGCGCTGATGTCGTTGGGAAGATCCATGTAGGAGGAAATGCCCGTGAGATAGGATGGGTCGGCGGTGCCGCATCCGGCGCCTCCCGCCGTCAGGCGGTAGTCGCCCGTGGCCGGCGAGAAGAGCAAAGTTGCATCGTCGGTCTGCGAGTATGTCCGGTCAGTCGTCGCTTCCGCGCCCGTGAACTTGTTGCCGCTACGGTTACCGAAAAACGCGCAATTATAGGCGGTGTCGCCGCTACCGTAGAGCGCGGCACCATAGTTCGCCGCAACGGTGCAGTTCACCAGCGTCGAGTTCTCGCCAACAACGCCGCGGCTGTCCGTCACCAGCGTAATGTTCTTCACGATAAGGCAGTTTAGCAGATTGGCGTAGCGGGCAGCGGCGCCGTGGCTGGTAGCGCGGTTCCCCGTGAAGAGGCAGCGGACGGCCGTTCCACCCGCGATGCCTCCGGCCCACTTGGAGACACAATTGGAAACCGTGCAATCGACGAGCCAGACATTTTTGGCGCTTCCATAAACCATGAGTCCGCCCCCCCAGTTGTCGCGGCTGTCACCACCGCTTGCGACATATCCACCGCCTCCATTACGAAGGGTCAGATCGCGGATGACGGTGCCGACACCTGACGACGTGATGCCGATGCAACGGATTGCGGCCGGACCGTGAAGCCCTGTATTCGGGTCGAAGGCACCCTCGATGAAGGTCTTGTCCCGTCCGCATCCCTGAAGGACAAGCGGCTTGTTTATCAGCACCCTGTTTGTGTGGACGTTGCCGCTTGCCCCTGCCGAACGTTCGCCTTCGTTGAACACCCCTTCGCCGATTTGGATAATGTCATGGCTAGATGCTGCATCCACGGCATATTGAATGGAAAGAAATGGCTCGTCCTCGCTTCCGCGACCAGCGGCGTCAACGCCGTTCGTCGCGACCCAGTATTCGGCACCCACGGCAGTGGATGCGGTAAATATGGCCGCGAGTAATCCGCCGATGCGGGTGCGGGGCCGACCATGGTTTTTTCCCATCATTTATTGCTTCTCCGTTTCTGGTAGTTGACAAGGTAAAACACCGGGGACACTCCCCCATTTGACGATAATTATTCTACCAGTTTCCCGTAATAGTGTCAAGTAGTTTTTATGGTTATTTTTTGGCGCAAGCGTCTTGGAAGTTGAGGAGTTTGGCGCTACCGCGCCTTGGATGTTTGGCGCTGGCGCGCTCTGGATGTTTGGAGATTTGGCGCGGGGCGCCGTCTATTGCGCCCGCAACAAGAACTCGGAGAAGTTCTGCGGCGATACACCTATACATTCCGCATGGGGATAGGCCTCGCGGAAGGTCTTGCTGATGGCACCAGCTGCCTTTTTGGGATTCCACTTCAGCTCGTAGGCCGCAAGCTTTCCCGCAGCCTCTTCCACTAGATCAACCTCCTGGCTTTGTGCCGTCCGCCAGAAAAACATCCGCGTTTCAGGCGCGTCCGCAAGAAGCCGCTTGCGTCTTTCGGCAATGAACCAGTTCTCCCAAAGATGCCCCGTCTCCGCAGGACCACGCTGGACAAGGGGTCGCCAGTCGCCCAGAACGTAGTTGCGAATGCCGCAGTCGCAGAAGAAGATTTTCCGGCTCTTCTTGAGTTCGCTGCGAAGATTTCGGGCATAACTGCACAACCTAAACACAATGAATGCCTTCTCGAGGATGTCGATGTATTTCCCCACAGTTTTGGAATCGCTGCCTATCAGTTCGCCTATCTCGGCAAAGGAGACTTCCTGGCCTACTTGAAACGCCAATGCACGAAGTAGTTTGTCAATTAGTTCAGGCCGCTTGATGCCGTCATGGCTTAGAATGTCCTTGTAAAGGTATCCTTTCCCAATTTCGCGAATCCGCTCGATTTCGTCCCCCGGATGCGTGACGACGTCAGGATAGGAGCCGTAGACCAGCCTTCGCTCCAATTCACGCATCTGCTCGGCCGGAGAAGTCATTGCCGAAAGTTCGGCAAAGGACGGCGGCAAAAGCGTATATTCAAATTTCCGCCCTGTAAGTGGCTCTTCGGTTTTTTCGGCAAGTGCCTCGCTGGAGGATCCCGACGCGATTGCCTGTACACCCTTGACTTTGTCGTAAAGTCTTTTCAAGACCCAGCCAATTTCGGGGATCTTGTGGGCTTCGTCTATAAAGACGACCTTTTTCCCACCGATGAGCATCTTCAGCCTTTCTGCAGAAGCGTCCGCCAGCAATTCACGGTCGGAGGTTTCGTCGCCATTGAAGGTCAGCGTTTCCCCCGTGAGACCGGAATCCTCAAGATAGCGTTCGACAGATGTTGTCTTGCCGGATTGGCGCGGTCCGTAGATTACGAGAACCTTCCCGCAGAACATGCGCTTTTTGAAAAACTGGTCAATTTCACGATTGATGAACATTCTCCACCTCGGGAAAAGATAATAGCACAAAAAAAAACCGAAGTCAAATCCAAAATTATTATGTTTTTTTGGGATTGAAATCCATAATTTTTACTTCTGTGTGAGAAACCGTGTGGGGTGCCCTGGATGTATGGCACTGGTTTTCTTGCGGTTATCGGCGGCATCTGATACAATCTTACTCCGACTTTGCGCAACGAGAAGGGAATCACGCTTAGCCATGGGCAAATACAAGAAATGGTCCGCCGAGGACATCCCATTCAAAATCGAACGATCCGGAACGCGCAGCCTTACCGACCAGCTGACCGACGGCGTCCGCGACGCCATCGCCTCCGGCCAGTTCAAGGCCGGGGTCGTCCTCCCCACCATCGTCGAGTGGGCCAATCTCCTGAATGTCTCCATCCGCGTTCCCGAGGCCGCCGTCGCCGCACTTGTCCGCGAGGGCCTCATCACGGCGCGGAAGCGCGTCGGCTGCGTCGTCGCCCCCAAGCGCATCGAGACCGTCTGGTGCGGGCGCGTCGTGGCCGTCGTCCCCGACGGCGACCACGTTTACTACCAGAACGTCCTTGTCGGACGCCTCCGCGCCCGCGTCGCAGAGGCCGGATACCTTTTCTCGCAGACAACCGTCATCCGCAACTCCGAAGGCGAATACGACACACGCCAGCTCCGCCACGAACTCGCCGCAAGGCCGGACTTCGTCCTGCTCGTGGAGAACCGCCCAGACCTGGAGCGGCTGCTCTCTGAGTCAGGCGTCGCGTTCGGCGTCTTCGGCAACAGGGAATGCACCCTGCCCGGCTGCGTGGCGAACTTCCACCACGGCTCCGAAGCCGCAGTTGCCCTGCTTGCCGAACACTGCAGGCGCGTCGGCGTCAAGCGGGCGCTCCAGGTCACGAAGTCCACCGGCGGTACGTTCGACGCCCTCGCCGCGCTGCAGGCGGCCGGAGTCGAGGTCGAGACTTTCACGACGCCCGTGTTCCACAAGTTCGGCCGCGCCGAGGGAACGACCCGCGGGGCGCTAGCCGCCTTCCGCTCCCGCTTCGCCTCGCTGGGTAGCGCATGGCTACCGGAGCTCGTCGTCTTCACCGGCGACTACGTTGCCTCAGGCGCACTGGTGGCCATGCAGGAGGCAGGCGTCAGGATACCTGACGACGTCAAGGTCGTCTCGCTCGCGAACAAGGGGCTTGGCCCCGTCTTCCCCGTCCCGCTCACGCGCATCGAGAACGACCCGATGGCGCATGGCGACATACTGGCAGGTGCCGTCTGCGCATTCCTCAGGGGGAAGAGCATCCGGCGCCGCTCTAGCGGTATGGGTTCGCGATACATTGTGGGTGAGTCGTTTCCAGCCTGATCTTTCCGTTCTCAAGCCGCCACGAAACGGAAATGCGCCCCTTCGGCGTGTCGAGGTGCCCTCTCGCCCACGTAATGCCTGCGACGGCGTGCGGCTCGATGCTCACCTTGTCGCAGCCGACGGCGTCGTCCGCGACCCTGATGCCCAGGATACCGCGCATGAGCCATGCGGCGCACGACCCAAACATGGGGTGGTTCTGCGAATAGATGTTGTCGGACTGCGCCCATGTCTCCCATAGCGTGGTGGCGCCATTGTCGAGCATGTTGAACCAGCCGGGGAAGCCGCGATGCGTCAGCACCCTGCCCGCGATTTCCGCGTCGCCGCGCCCGGTGAGGATTTCAAGAAGATACTTGGTGGCGAAGATGCCGGTGGAAAGCGCGTAGCCGTGGGCGATCACGTCATGGCGCAATATGCCGTATGCCGCGTCGAGGTCGGCTGGCGGCAGCATCCCGTGGTAGATGGCGAAGCACTCCTCACCCTGCCTCCCATTGCCCACGAACCCCCTTGCCGGCACATAGCGGGCCGCCGCCGCAAAGACATCTTCCAATTCGCTCGCCGTCGTCTCGAAGCGCTCCGCGTCAGCGGCCTCGCCCAGCAGCCGCGCGAACTTCGCCGTCAGCTTCAGGAACTGGTGGTAGTGGCACCGCGCCGTCATCGTCTGGTCGGCCTTCTCCAGCGCCTCGTGGTCGCCGATGCATGGTGGCACGTGATTGACGTCGAACGCCTCGGCGCAGTGCATCAGGAAGCGTCGCAGCGAGGGGTACGCCTCCCGCATGGTGTCCATGTCGCCGTAGTAGCGGACAAGCAGGTCGATGACGATGGGCACGTCCACGGCGAAGCCCATCCAGAACTGCCCCTTCCTCAGCGCCTCCAGATTGTTGTCCGGGAAGACCGACGGCGAGGTGGGCGTGAAAACGCCATGCAGCGCCTCCATGTCGCAGCGGTCGCGGACGACTTTGCGGTAGAACGACGCCATGTCGTAGTTGAGGATGAAAGACTCGGCGGAGACGGCCAAGTCGCCGGCGTAGCCGAAACGCTCCCGCGCCGGGCAGTCGGACTGCACGCCCAGCAGGTTCGAGCGGAAGGTCCGCCTGCACACGTCGAGCAGAAGGTTGATTTTCGAATCCGAGCACTCGAAGGAAGCCGAGTCCTTCACGTCCGCGCTCCACGCCAGCGCCTCGAAGTCCTCCGGCGACGGCGCGGCGCGCAGCCCCGACGCCTCAACATACCGGAAGCCGTGGAAGGTGAAACGCGGTTCGTAAACGAAACTCCGGGATTCCGGGCAGATGACGGTGTCCTTCTGCTCGGCGATGCCTGGCGGGTCTATTTCCGCGTTCTTCTGCTGCCCGCATACGCCCGTCATCACGTTCAGCGTGCCGTCAGGATAGACTAGTTCCCCATAGCGGAACGTCACCACGTCGCCGTCATGAGTCCCTTTCAAGTTGGCCCGCATCGTTCCGGCGAAGTTGACGCCCATGTCAATCAGCCACCGCCCGTCCGGCAGGGCCTTCACGCCCTTCGCCTTCCAGCGGTCGTAAACGACGACTGGCGGCATCCCGCCACGCGGCATCACTGCGCCCTTTGGCGCATCGGTGGCGACCCTCGCGGCCTGGCCGCGCGCATTCGCGGCCGCCGCCCGCCTCGCGTCCCTTTTCTCGCCAAGGTAGAGGTTGTTGCGCAGGACCTGCCCCTCCGCCGCCCGCCACATGCCGTCGGTAACGACGCGTTCGGCGGTGCCGTCGGCATATTCGACATCCAGCGCAGCCATCACCATGGGCGTTCCGTGCGGAAGCGCGTCGCGCAGGTTGTATCGCCCCCACATCTTCATCGGGAGCGGGTTCCACCAGCCGTTGCCCAACTCTACGGTTAGCGCGTTCGCACCGCCCCTGACGAGCGCCGTCACGTCGTATTCGTCCTCCAGCACGCGCCTGTCGAAGGCCGTCCAGATTGGCAGGGCGACGGCATTGACGCGACTCCCGTTCACGAAGGCGTCATACATGCCAGGCGAGGCAATGCGCCAGATGGCGCGCTTCACTTGTTTGCCGACGAGCGTGAAATCCCGCTCCAGCACCGGCGCGGGCGCGTCGGCGAAGTGCGCCTCGTAGTCGTCCTCGGCAGGCACGACATAAGTTCCGGTAATCCATTCAGCCCTTTTCATGGCCTCGTGTGCGAATCCCGCAAAAGCCCCTGCGCCGTGATCTGTTCCTGTCGCGCAAAGAGGACGCGCCGCATTACTTTGCCGAGAGGTGGCGCTTCAGCGACTTCTCAATCGCCGCGAGCTGCGTTTCCACAGACGCGTCGGCCACTCCGGCTTCGGTTTCGAGGATGCAGGCAGCCCCTTTCAGGCGCGGGTCTTCCACGACGTCGAAGGTTTCGACTGTCGTGTAGGCGGTGCGGAACTCGTTGATGCGCGCCTTGACCGCATCGGCCATTTCCGGCGCGACCTTCACGACGACGTTGCGCTGCGTGCGGATGACTGCGTTCATCGTCTTGCGGACGATCTGCACGACCATCTCCTTGTCGCCAATCTCCACGACCAAAGACCTGAGCGCCTTCATAACGACGTCGGCCATCTTCTGCTCGACGCCCTCCATGAATGCAACCGACTGGTCAACCTGGTCGATCTTCATCATGGCGATTTCCATCTTGCCCTCGGCGATGCCCTGGTCGTAGCCGCGCTTCTTCTCTTCCTCGAAGGCGACCTTGGCCTCCTCGCGTATGCGCGCGGCCTCGGTCTCGGCGGCGGCGATGATCTCGTCGGCGGAACGGACGGTCGCGGCGTCGGTCGCCTTCACGAGGCGCCGGTCCGACACGAGTTCAAAATCGGATTTCTTCACAAGCAGCATAGCGAATGGGCCTCCTTGTATCGAAGCTTGAGAAGCTTCGATACAAATTGAGAATTGAAAATGGAGAATGGAAAATTCTGAATGGAACCAGAGTCTTGCCAATCTTTTGGCAATTTCAATTCAAGCCTTCGCAACATTGGTGCGGGTAAGGATGAAAGCGTCGATAATAGTATCCGGCAACCTATGCGACAAATCTGCGTTCCAAAATCCCTGTCAATTTTACATTCTCCATTTTCAACTTTCCATTTTCTGAAGTATTCGGTGTAGCCGAAGACTTCGGGATAGACGCCGGGGAGTGCGGCCTTGAGTTCGCGGACTGTCGCGCCGGATGTCACGCGGCGGAGGGCGTCGGCATAGGCCAGGGCTCCAAGCCACTTGGCGATGGATTCAATGGTCGCGCCATCGAGAAGCAGGATACGGCTGCCGTCGTCCTTGGGGAAAGTGTGGAAGCAAGGCTCGATGTGGAGCGAATCAAGAATGGACTTCTTGATTCGCCAGGAGGACGAGAGACTTGAGACAATAGACGAGCTATCCTCGCGTCTCGCGTCTAAAGTCTCATGTCCACAGAGTCCTTCTAGCCAGCTCTCGTGGATCTGGGGCGCGAAGTCCCAGAGGAAGTCGCGGACGCGCGGCCAGAGAGCCTGGTTTGCGACCAGCGCCCTTGCCTCATCGATGGAAATCACATCCACTTCCTATCGGCCCCTTTCTTGGATTCGAGATAGCGGTTCCAGCGGGCGGTTGCCTCGCCGTTGCGGCCGAGCGCCCGCAGGGCGCGGGTTTCAAGGACGGCGTCGGCATGGGCAAGCGACGGCGGGATGTCGGCCGCATGCAGGACGTCGATTGCGCGGGAGGCATTGCCGGCGTCGAGAAGCAGTTCCGCAAGCGCGATGGCCGAAACGCCTTCCCTCGGGTCTTCCTCGACAAGTGCCTCGCAGATGACGAGAGCGCGCGGACGCTGACCGTGCCGCATGAACATCCACGCGGCCGTTTTCAGGAACTGTCTCTCGTCAGCGGTCATTTGAAGTTGAAAGGTTGAGAGGTTGAGAGGTTGAGAGGTTGAAAGGTTGAAAGGTTGAAAGGTTGAGAGGTTGAAAGGTTGAAAAGTTGAAAGGTTGAAAAGTTGAAAAGTTCGGAAATGTGAAAGTGTGGAAATGTGAAAGTGTATTAAATCATTGGCTGTTGGTTGTTGGCTGTTTTCACAATTTCACATTTTCACATTATACCGGCTGTTGGCTGTTTTCACAATTTCACATTTTCACATTCATTTCTTAGGAGGCGTGTCGCGGAAGATGGTGACCATTATCTTCTCGTAGGTGAGCCCTTCGATGGCGTTCATGACGAGCCCCTTCACCGACGGCACCAGTTCATCTAAGTCCGCGTCCCAGCGAGAGCGGATTGCGACGGCGGCGGAGGAAGGAAGCGCGTTGCGCGCAAAGGGGTCGTTCTCCGGAAGGACAACGTGGACACGCGCGTCAATCACGCCGTCGATCATTGAAATTGTCTTGGCCAAGTCCTGCGCCAGGGCGTCCATGAAGCGGATGCGCTCCTCGCTGGGCGACGAGATCATGCCCGTCTTCTTGAAAACCTCGCCGATTCCAAGCTGTGGGCGACGCGGCAGTCCCTGGCGCTCAAGCAGGTTCACGGCTTCGGCGAACTTCGGCTCCGCAACCATGACGTTCCAGGTGCCTTCCTCGCCCGGCGTCTTGTGACATTCGATGCCGGCATCCAGCAGCGCGGCCAGCACGAGATTGGCCTGCCGCTCCTCAAGACCGGAATGCAGCGTCGCTTCTTTTCCACAGCCGGCAAGAATGAATGCGGCTACCAGCAACGACATTGACGTTTTCAGCTTCATGTATCTATCCTTTCGGTTGCAATCGACTGCAATCGGCTGCATTCGATTGCCGTCGGAGCTTCGATTGTATTCGAGAGCTGTCGATGGCAGGACTACTGGTTCTTGATCAGGGTCTGGATTGCGTTCGACGACTTGTCCGCGACTTTGGTGACGACCTCCTGCTGGAAGGAGAGGTTCATCACCTCGTATTGCAGTTCGATCATCTCCGGCGCAGAAGGCGAACCGCGAGCGGACATCTCGGCGAGCGCCCGGATGCGGTGAAGGATGCCCTGGTTGTTGATCTGGGCGGAGCGCCATGCGGCGGTGGCCTCCGATGCGAAGGGGATTGGATCGGCGGCCCTTGGCCCATCCACGGCCATCGCGGCCTGGAAGCGCTCCACTGACGCCGGGTTTGCCACGGCCTGCGCCGCATTCGCCGCGGCGGGAGACGACGCCGCGCCACCGGCGGCCCGGACTGCTTCGACTATCATTGCATCGTTCATGCTGACACCATCAAATCCCTTGCGAGTTGCGCCGCCGCAGGGTCGGCGGTCTGGTTTGCGGCCTCTCCGAGCGGCATGCTGGCCTCGGCGGATCGTCCCAATCTAATAAGCGCCATTCCCTTGAACGCCTTGAGCATCGCCGATTCAGGGAAGCGCTGCAGGGCGTCGCCGTCGATGTAGTCGATCGCGCCCTTGAAGTCCAACATGCTGATGAGGAGGATTGCCTTTGCGACGGCCGGGGACGGCTCGCCGGGACGGAACCGCTCCAGCGCCGCGAGTATCCTCGCGGCGGACTGGAAACGGTTCTGCCCGGTCGCCATCAAGGCGACGTTCAACAAGAGCCTCGCCTCTTCGCTTTCGAGATCGAACATTAACGGAAGTTGGAGGCGATTGAGCTGAGCGCGTCGCCCATGTTCTTGTTGATGTTCGTCATCGTCGTCAGCGCGAGATTCCACTGCTGGAGGTCATACTGCAGCTGCTGGAGGTTCGCCTGGACATCTGGGTGCTCCTGATAGTTCTTCAGGGAGTCTTTCAGCCTGTCCTCCATCTGGTATGCCGCGTTCATCAGCGCGTTGTAAACCGCATCCGTGTGGATGAAGTTGCTGATGGCTTCGCCGGAGCCGCCGACCCGAATGGGGCCTTCGGAGAAGTTCACCACTTCCGGATAGGTCGTAGTGTGGGTGTTACCTAGTGCCATTTACTTGTTCCTTTTTTGTGTTAGTTACTTGTTGTTGAACGTCGCCACTTGGCTACGCTTTCCGCGCTTATCCACCCACTCGGGCGGTCAAGCGCAAAATCTTTCGTGCGAGGACTGACGCCTCCTTGAGTTCCCCTACCTTGGGGAACTCGTCCGGGGGCAGTCCTTCCTTCAATGCCGAGTCGATGCGCTCGCCGAGCCGCACGAGGACCGCGTCGTATTTCGCCAGCGCGTCCTTGCCGTTCGGTCCGGCGAGTTCCTTCTCGATTTCCATCAATAGGATCTGATCCTTCACGGCTTCCATTCGATCCTCCCTATCGAATTGGTGAGCATGACTGAATCGGCACCAATCTCCATTACTACAAAATCACCTATTGCCGCGCCTTCCAGAATGCGCCGCCCATCGCTCATGACAAGGCATGGATAGGGCGTGGTGAGGATGCCGCACACCGGGAGGGAAGGCATGGGAAGGATGTCTGATCGTTGGTCTGCCTGTTCGTCCGCATCTTCCATGCCGACAAGCGTCCCCAATCCTGAAATTGTAATCCCAGCTGCATCGACATTGGCTATTTTCGGCACGTCGGCCGCTATGGTCTCCAAAGCCCGGCGTAAGTTGGCGGCCTCGCCGGCAAGGACCGCCACGCGGTTGGTGACGGCCGTCACGGAGAGCTTCGCCTCCCCGATGAGCGAAAGGGTGTCAGCGACTGCGGTCTTAAGCGAAACGCCGTCTGCGAAGTCAAGTTCTATTCCCGGCTGGGCGGAGTAGGCCTCCGCCGTCGCGGTCAGTCGCTCCGCCCGCGTGGCGAAGTCGCCGATGAGAACTGCGCGGCCGTCGCGGTTGGTGGCCACCAGCCCGTAGCGCTCTATTACGGCGGAGAGGGCGCGGGCCTCAAGGACCTCCTTAGGTTCGATGGGTTCGTTGGACTTGCCGGACATGCATGAACGCAATCCAATGAGCAAAAGCGCCAGTAGTACGACAATCAGCACAGCCGCGCCAATCAAGCAACCAAGGCGACGAGTCTTTGAACCACCTGACTGTTCCCCGTTCCCTGTTCCCCGTTCCTCGGTTTCAGATTTCGACTGTCCTTGATCGTCGGCGTCTGCTTTCGATTCTTCTTCGGACTTCGCCGCCTGTTCCCCGTTGTCTGTTTCTTGATCACTAGTCCCTTGTCCCTGATCCCTAGTCCCTTCTTCCTTTTCTTCCCATACCAACGCGCCCCATGGCGCGTCGGCGGGGCCGACGGCAAAAGAGGATGAGCCGCGCACGACCACATGGAGCGGCTCAAGGCGTTCGCCGTCAAACGACACGCCATCGGCCGACGCCTCAATGGTCAGCGGCTCTTCGGGAAGGGTTGGGTCGGCGAGCACGATGTCGCACTCGTCGCCCTTGCCGAGCGTGACGGACACGCCGTCAACGAGCGCGATTTCCGCGCCCTTGTTCGGCCCCTCGACTATTTTTAGAAGAAAACTCATTTAAAAGCGTTTCAAAAATTCTGCCAAAAAAAACTGGAATAGTCAAACGGAAATTTACAGCTTCATTCTGCCTAGCGGCTGGATGTTGATTTCGGCGCTGAGTTCCTGGAACGAAAGCACCGGCAGTTCGTAGTAGTCCTTCTCGATCATCTTGCGGAAGTAGCGGCGGATATCGACCGAGACGATGATGACAGGCTTCTGCGGGATCTTCGCCAAGTCGCCGATTGTCCGCTTGACGACGGCGAGGATGGCGCGCACCGTGGCCGGGTCCATCGCGAGGTAGGAGCCGCCAGACGTCTGGCGCACGGACTTCCTGATCTTCTCCTCGAGCGACGGGTCGAGCAGGTAGGCGGCGACGATGTTCTGCCCGCCGGAGAACTTGTAGGAGATGTAGCGGCTGAGCGACGCGCGCACGTATTCGACGAGCAGGACGGTGTCCTTCTCCTTCTGCCCCCACTCGATGAGCGTCTGCGTGATGCGCTTGAGGTCGCGGACGGAGATGCCCTCCTGGACGAGGCGCTGTAGGACGTCGGTGATCTTCTGGAGCGGCAGTACACGCTGGACTTCCTTGACGAGCTCCGGCGCGTCCTTCTACATGTGGTCGAAGAGCAGGCGCGTCTCCTGGAGGGAGAGGAACTCGTGCGAGTAGCGGCGCAGCACGCTGGAGAGGTGGTAGGAGAGGACGCCGCCGAGGTCGAGCGACCTGACGCCCGATTCGTCGAGGCGCGGCTTATCCTCCTCCTTGACCCAGCAGGTATCGTGGCCGGCGAGGAAGGGGCGGCCCGACTCGAAGGCGATGCCGGTGGCCGTCAGGTTCTCGGAGTCCTCGAGCGCGAAGACGAAGCCCTTGCGCAGCACGCCTTCCGAAACCGGCACCTCGTTCACGAGGAGGCGGTACTTGCCGTCCTTCAGCGCGGGGTTGAGGGAGAGGTTGATGCCGGGGAACGGCACGCCAAGGTCGTGGTAGAGGGCGCGGCGCACCGACATGATCTGGTCGTTGAGCGTCTCGTAGGAGAGCGCGCCGCGGATGTCGGCGTCGATGTCCACCGTCAGCGGCGTGACCATCGAGAAGTCGTCGCCCTCCTTCTTCTTGGGCTTGGGCGCGCCGCCTTCAGATGGCGCGGCCGCAGCAAGCGGGTCCTCGCCCTTGGCCGCGCGCTCCGCCGCGGCCTTGGCCTTAAGCTTCAGGCTGTAGCCGACCGCCGCGACGAATGCCGCGAGGCCGAAGATCTGCAACTTCGGGAAGCCCGGGATGAGGCCGATGCACATGAGCATCAGGGAGCCAAGCAGAATCGCCTTCGGCTGCGCGAAGAACTGGTTGATGATGTCCTGGCCGAGCGGCTTGTTGTCAACGTCGCCGACGCGCGTGACGATTACGCCCGACGTGATCGAGACGAGCAGCGCCGGTATCTGCGAGACGAGGCCGTCGCCGATGGTGAGGATGCCGTATTTGGTGATGGCCCAGCCGACTTCCTTGCCGTTCATGAAGACGCCCACGCAGATGCCGCCGACGATGTTGATCGACGTCATGATGAGGCCCGCGATGGCGTCGCCCTTGACGAACTTCATCGCGCCGTCCATCGCGCCGTAGAGCTGGCTTTCCTTGGCGAGCTCGTTGCGGCGCTGCTTGGCCGTGTCCTGGTCGATGGCGCCGGAGCGCATGTCGGCGTCGATAGACATCTGCTTGCCGGGCATGGCGTCAAGGGTGAAGCGGGCGGCGACCTCTGAC
>JAGCUY010000021.1 GCA_017962605.1 Kiritimatiellia bacterium
CGTTGGCGGTGTGGAATCGCCGGATTTGGGCGTCGCCCCCGCCGACTGGGGATGGGTCGATGCCGGAACGTTCAGCGTCGATGCGGGCGTGGGGACTGTCGCGCTGCGCGACCAGACGGGCTTCGAAGGCCGCTGCGACGCAATCTGGCTCGCCCCCGCCGGCGCGACCTCCGCGCCGCCCAATGACGCCGCCGCCCTCGCCGCATGGCGCGCCGGCATGCGCGGAGAAAGCAGCCCGCCCGAAGATGTCGTCGAGGCTGACTTCGTCGTCGTTGGCGGCGGCATCGCAGGGACATGCGCCGCAATCGCCGCCGCGGACGCGGGCATCTCCGTGGCGCTCGTCCAAGACCGCCCGATGCTCGGCGGCAACGCCAGCGGCGAAATCCGCGTCAAGACGCAGAAGGCGGGCGACGAGAGCCATTGGATTGTCCGCGCCGTCAAGAACTCCCGCGAGAATGGCAACGCCTACGCCGAAACGGACGACGGGCGGCGCGCCGCTCTCGTCGCTGGCTATCCAGGCATTACCTGCCATCTTGGCTGGCGCGCCTACGGGGTGGAGACGAATGCGGAGAGGCGCATCGTCGCAGTAGATGCGCGCCATGTGGAGACTGGGGCGCGGCGGAGGTTCGTCGCGCCGCTCTTCGCCGACTGCACGGGAGACGGCTGGCTTGGCTTCTGGGCCGGTGCGGAATACCGCATGGGGCGCGAGGCCGCCGGCGAATACGGCGAATCGCTCGCCCCCGCCGTGGCCGATGCGCAGACGATGGGCAACAGCCTTCTTTGGTCTGCAAAGGAAGGGACTGCGGAAATGTCGTTCCCCGACGTGCCATGGGCTACGAAGGTTTCTGGAAACCGCGCGGCGCTCAAGGGCGACTGGACTTGGGAGGCCGGCATGGAATACGAGGGCCGCCCAGAGGACACAATCTACGACGCCGAAACCCTGCGCGACCGTCTCCTGCGGGCGATATACGGAAGTTTCTCCAACGCGAAGCAAAACGCCGACAACGCGCGCCAGACCCTCGACTGGGTGCCTTGGATTGCCGGCAAGCGCGAGAGCCGTCGAATCGTCGGCGACTACGTCGTGCGCCAGGGAGACGTCGAAACCGCGCGCCCGTTCGAGGACGCGATTGGCGTCGCAACCTGGACAATCGACCTCCACTACCCGGCCGACAATTCCGGCTATGTCGCCGCCACAAGGCAGATTACCGTTCCGCGATGGTGGATGCCCTACCGCTCGCTTTGCTGCCGCGACGTGCCGAACCTCCTCCTCGCCGGCCGCTGCGCCAGCTACACGCACGTCGCCTTCGGCTCCAGCCGCGTCATGCATGCTGGCGGACAGCAGGGGGTGGCCGCCGGATACGCCGCCGCCCTCTGCCGCCAGTTCTCCTGCGACCCGCGCGAAATCTACCGCGACCCCGACAAGACTGCGGCGCTCCAGGCCCTGATTAACAAGCGGGGCGACTACTCCTGGCCGGATCCCGATGCCTCTACCGAGCGGGTTGTCCTTTCGCTGATCGTCGATAACGATGACGCGGAGGGCGTTGAGGTTTCCGGGAACTGGAGCGCAAGCAGCCACAGCGCCAACCGCTATGGCGCCTCCTATCTCCACAACGGTCGGCAGGCGTCCGACGACCTCTGGGTGCGCTTCACTCCCGCTATTCCCTCTAACGCGACATACCGCGTCTCGATCTCGTGGAACGGCGACTCCTCCCGCGGAAGCGACATCCCGGTTGAAATCGTCTATGACGGCGGTGTCTCGACAAGCCGCGTGAACCAGACCTCCTCGCCAACGCTCTGGAACGTCCTTGGCGCATGGCCCCTTGTGGCCGGAAAAACCGGTTCCGTGCGCATCCTCACGGAGGGGCAGGACGGCAATTACGTGATTGCCGACGCCGTGCGCTTTGAACTCGTCGAACCGGCCCCGGCTGGGGACGCCGATGCCAACGGCCTCCCCGACCTCTGGGAGCGGCGCCACTTCCTCCAGCGCACCGGCACCGACCCCAATGGCGACCCAGACGGCGACGGTCTCCGCAACCTCGGCGAATGGCTGGCGGATACCGACCCGCACGACGCCTCCTCGCTCTTCAGGATAGGCGGCATCACCTGCGGCGCCGCCTCGTCGGGAGTGTCGCGGCGGGTGGTCACGCTGTCATGGCCGAGCGTCGAGGGGCGCACCTACACCGTGCTGCGCGCGGAGCGCCTTGGCGAACCCTTCGCCGCCTACCTTGAACACATCCCCGCCACGCCGCCGGAGAACGTCATCGACCTGCCCTCCGACGACTCCGACACCGCCTTCTATCGCATCGCCATCGACATCCCATGAAACGAACCCTTGCCATACTAGCCGCCGTTGCGCTTCCGCTTATCGCCGCCGCCGGGAATTTTGCGCTGCGGCTTGTAGATGCGACGCCGCCTGACTGGCGCGGCGAAAACGGGCTCGTCTTCGCGGCGGACAGCGCCATACTTGCCTTCGATGGCGATGGCGCGGGTGCCTTCGCCACTGTGCGCCGCGCGCCAGACGCGCCCCCGAGGCCCGTGGCACTTACGCCCGATCCGGCACAAGAGGGTCGCTGGCTGCTGCAATTGCCCGAGCGCGGCTGGTATGACGTGGAGATCGCCGGGGGCGACCTCTCGCAGGGTAGCCTGCGCGTCACTGCCGCCGTTGTCGGCGCGCCAATCCCCGAAGCCTGGCGCACGAACTCCGTATTCGGCATCTGGAACGTCCATGGCGACACCGCCCTCATCCGCCTCGCCGGTGCCCGCTGGAACCGCCGCATGACGGCCTTCCACAGCGTGACCGAGGAGGAAGCCGCCCTCCACGGCGACCTCTCCACCCCCCCACCTGTCCGCCAATCCCCTGATGGCGCGGCCAGTGTTCGCCGATCCCCCGATTCATCGGGGGTGGAGCGGGCTTTGCCCGCTCCATACATCGAGCGCGATGGATTGCGGCAGGTCGGCGTGTTCTCATTCGGTTTGCCGCCGTGGACGATGGATATTCCCGAGGGCGTCAAAAAGCCCTCCTTCGGCAGCCTCTTCTATCCCGCCAGGAACTGGGACGACGTAGCCCGCGCCGTCGCCGCCTACGCCCGCACCCACGCCCTGCCGCGCGACTTCTCCATCTACAACGAGCCGCTGGCCCACTTCAAGGGCAAGCCAATTGAAATCGCCGACTACGCCCGTGCCGTCCGCAAGGGCCTCAAGGCCGCCGACCCCTCCTTCCGCATCGGCGGGCCGGGCCTCTACTCAATCCGCATCCGCGACCTGAACGCCATCGAGGCGGGCGGCCTTCTCGAATCGCTTGACTTCCTCGATCTCCACGCCTACGTCGGCGGCACCCCGCCGGAGGACGAGTTCATCCGCAAGATCGAGATGCTCAACGACTGGCTGGCCGCGCACGGCCGCCCGGAAATGCCGGTTTACCTCACCGAATTCGGCTGGACCGCCGCCGCCGGCACCTGGCAGCCGCCGGTCGATCGCGCCACCCAGGCGCGCTATGTCGCCCGCTCCCTGGCCCTCGCATGGAGCCAGGGCGTTGACGCCCTCGTCTATTTCGCCCTGGAGTTCCGCACGAAGAAGGAGGGCGAGGCGGCCTTCTCGCTCATCGGCCCCGGCGGCCGCCCCGAGGCCGGATACTGCGCCTTCGCCGCAGTCTCGCGCCACTTCGCCGCATCGGAGCCAATCGGCCGCTTCTCGCTCGCGCCAGGCGTCCACATGGTCGCCGGACGCCGCGACGGCCGCCTCCAGCTGATGCTGTGGTGCGAAGACGAGACGCCCTCCCGCGAAGTCGTCCTGCCGTTTGCCGCCTCTGTCTGCGACCTCTTCGGCTCGCCAATCCCCGCAACGGCGCCGTTGAGCATATCCCCCTCGCCGGTTTTCCTCGAAATCGACGACATAGCCGACATTGCCGAATTGTCGGCGGCAATTGCGGCGGCTCTGCCACCGGCGCCCATGCCGCAGGGTGGGAAAAAGCGGGATGAACTGCCACCGCTGGATATCTGGCCCGACGGCGCAACGCCGCAACCGGCGCAGCTGGAGGAACCACCATGGAAACCCTTTGGCGACTCGCGCGGGA
Organism: Kiritimatiellia bacterium; assembly: GCA_017962605.1. Lineage (GTDB taxonomy): Bacteria > Verrucomicrobiota > Kiritimatiellia > RFP12 > JAAYLN01 > RGIG5952. The sequence continues at coordinate 4,073 of JAGCUY010000021.1, forward strand.
AGGACGGCAAGGTTCCGGACGCCGACTGCGCGGCGAACGTCCGCCTTCGCCACTCCGGCAAGGGGCTTGCCGTGGAAGTGGAGGTGCTGGACGACGAACACTGTCAGACAAACAGCCATGACGACCCGTCGCAAATGTGGGCGCAGGACTCCGTTCAGATTGGCATAGACATGGACTGGGGCAAGCCGTGGGAGGCTGGCTTCGCCGGTGCCGAAACCTCGCAGACCCTCGGCGGCCACCGCGTATTCGAGTTCAGTGTTGGCGCCGACGGCATGGGCGGCGGCAAGGCGTATCTAGAGCAAAGCTGGGACGACGCGTTGCCCATGAAAACTGTCCGCGATAAGATCGGTGTTGCCGTGAAGCGTGACGAAGCGGCGCGCAAGACGCGCTACAGGATACTCATCCCATGGGCGGAACTCGGGGCGGCGCGTCCGCCGCGGCCGGGCGAGGCGATAGGCTTTTCGCTTGCCGTCAACGACGTCGATCCCGGGCGCGGCGCGCCGCGCCACGGAGTCGCCCTCTTCGGCGGCATCGTCAATGAAAAGGAGCCAAAGCTCTTCGGCCCCGCCTGGCTCCGACCGTAGCCAATGCCTTGCATCAATGACTCCGCGTGGCCTTCGTGCGTGGCGCGGGTGGTGGCGTGGCGCTTCCGGAAACGGCCCCGGCAATGGGGCCTTCGCCCACGAGGCGTCCGAACCCAACCCCCGCCGGTTCTACGCGGATCTTGAGCGGCAGCCGGTCCTCGACGGCCTTGACATGCGAAATCACGCCGATTGTCGTTCCCTCGCCGTGGAGCTCGCACAGCACGTCCAGCGCCGCGCCAAGCCTGTCCGGGTCAAGCGTCCCGAAGCCCTCGTCCAGGAACATCGTCTCAACCTTCACCCGCCCGGCGTTCATTTTCGACAGGCCGAGCGCAAGCGCCAGCGAAACCTCGAAGCGTTCGCCGCCTGAAACATTGGAAATGGGGCGCACGGTGTCGTGCTGGTCATGGTCCATTACCAGTGGCAGGAGGAGGAACGTCGCTTTCTTCTTGTCTTGCTTGTCCTTGTCGTCGTCAGCGGGTTTCGCGGGGCGCCACAGCAGCGAATAGCGGTTCCCCGTGATTTTCGCCAGGAAGGGGTTCGCCGCATCAAGCAGCGCCCGGAGGGTCAGCCCCTGCGCATACTGGCTGAAGCGGAAGCCCCCATCGCCGCCAAGCATTCCGTTAAGGCGCTTCCAGATGTCGCAATCCTTCTTGGCCTTCTCCAGCTCCTCCTTCAGCTCCGCCCCCTTTTGGCGGCAGGCATCGTCGGCCTCGATTCGGGCCCGGCAATTGCCCAGGCCCTGCTCGGCCTCCGACCGCTTCGCGTCCGCCTGCAGGATGTCCCCTTCAACCTCTTCGCGCGGCCGCCTGCTTCCCTCTTCGGCGTCATGCCGCGCCTTGTCGCAATCGAACTTGCCCTGCGCCTCGCCTAGCGCGGCAGCCTGCTCCTCGAGGTCTTTCCGGCGCTGCCGGATACCCTCCAGAACGGCATCGTCGCCGCACGCCGTCTGCCAGGCGGCCTCGTTTGCGAACCCCATGGCGCCAATGGACTTTGCAAAGGCGTCTTCCGCCTCGGCGCACTTCGTGCCTGCCTCGGCGGCCTTCCCCTGTGCGCCTTTGAGCGTTTCGCGCAGCTGGTCGCGCGCCGCATTGGCGGCCGCCACCTTCTCCTGCCCCTGCGAAAGCGCCTTCGCGGCGGCCTCAACCGCATCGTCGAGCCCCTTCTTGCATTGCGCGAGGTCGTCGGGAAGGCCAAGCGCCTTGCGCTGTCTGGCAAGTTCGGCGACATTGTCGTTCGCGGTTTTCAGCGCCTCCGCGCGGTCTGCCACTTTTTGCTTCGCCGTTTCCGCCTCCTTGCGCAAGTCGTCCTGCCGCGCTGTCGCCTCCTGGATTCTCGTCCGGGTCTGGGTTTCGCGGTCGGATAGCAGCTTTTCGAGTCCTTCGAGCTCCTTGGTAGCAGTCTTTCTCTTCTTTTCGGCGTTCCGTGCGGCCTTGTCCGCCTTGTCTCGCCTGTCGCGCGCCGCATTGTATGCCGTTTCGCTGGCCTCCCTTGCGGCGTTGGCATCGTCAAGGGCCTTCTCGAATTCCGACGGCGGCGGCAGGTCTTTCGCAACGAGGCCGTCCACCGGCTTCCCGCAGACGGGGCAGCGGTCGCCCTCCCTGAGATTCTTGCGCACCTCGTCATAGTTCATGGCCTTCATGACGCTGCAAATGCGCGAGGCGTTCTTGATTCGCTCGTCGATTTGCTTCTTCTCCGCGTTGAAGATATTCTGCGCCTGGTCGAACTCCGCCTCGCGCGCCACGAGTTCGACCTTGGCCTTTTCCTCGTCCGCCACGACATCGGCGGCCTGGCCTATGAGCGTCGCCCGCTTCCGCGCGTTTTCAACGAGGTTGGGGTCGGCCGCTTCCGGGGCCTCGGCGCCGGGGGTGTCGCGGAGGGCTTCGAGATAGGCCAGTTCTGGCGTCAGCGTCGCGAGGGACTTCTCAAGGTTGGCCAGCTCCCCTGCGATGCGCCTGCCGTCGTTGACGGCCGCATCATGGTTGGCTCTCGCGGTGTCCGCCGCGCCGCGCGCCGCGATGATGTCCGCATCCAGCTTCTCGGCCTGCTTGATGGCCGGGGCGGCGGTCTGGCGCTTCTCCTCGGCCGTGCGGGCTCGTTCCTCCAGGCTGGGAATCGCCGCGCCAAGGGTCTTGGCGTCGGATTCCGCTTTATCGGCCTTTCTCCCGCAGCTCTCCGCTTCCTCCACTGCCGTCCTCTTCGCATCGCGCAGGTGCTTCAGCTCCGTGTGCGCGTCGCGAAGCGACCGCGCCCTTTCGGCCTCCGCCAGCGTCCTTCCCTCCGGCGCGAGATCCTGGCGGCGCTTCTCCAGATCGGCCTTGCGCTGTGCAATGTCGGCCTGCTCCTTCTTGAGCCGTTCATCCGCCTTGTGCCACGCTAGCTCCGCCTGAAGTGTTTCGAGGTGCGCGCATGTCTCCTTCGCCAGTTGGGCGGCCTCCTCCTGCTGCGCTTCAAGCTCGGCCCTCTGCTCCGGGGGAAGGGGGATGTTTTCGCCAAGACGCAGCTGGATGTCTTCAACATTGTGCTTTGCCTTCTGCGTTTTTTCGAAAATGCGCGTCCCGATTTGCGAGAAGATTTGGGTTCCGGCCGCCTGCGCCAAAATATTGGCGCGGTCGGCGTCGCTCGCCGTGAGAAACTTGTCGAACTGCCCCTGCGCCAGCATCATGGACCGCTGGAACTGGCCGAAGTCCAGCCCCACCTTCTGCACGATCAGCTTCCCTACATCTTTCTTCCCGGGCGAGATGTCCTTTTCGGGGTCAAGCTTGTAGATCTTCACCGTCGGACTGTTCACGCCGCCGTCGGAGCCCTTGCGGGTTTTTCGGGTCATCATCCATTCGGCCCGGTACTTGCCGCCGTCGCTGCCGCGGAACGAGACTTTGCTCGAGCAATCGTTCCTGTCGTGCGTCATCACTTCAGAGAGTTCCGCAATCGTCGCCTTCTCCTGCCGGGCGGTCTTCCCGTAGAGGGCCAGTGATATGGCGTCGAGGATGGTCGTCTTCCCTGATCCTGTCGAGCCAATGATCGCGAAGAGCCCCTCCCGCGCGAAGGCCTCGTTGGAGAAATCAATCGACCATTCGCCCGCGAGGGAGTTGATGTTTCTGAATTCCAGCTTGAGCAGTTGCATTGAGTCCCCCTATTCTTCGTCGCTGTCGTCCACGCCGGCCTTGACTTCGGCTATGACCTCGGCGAGCAGCCGCTCGAATACCGTTCGATCTTCGTCCGTCAGGTTCTCTTCGCCGAGACGCGCCCGGACGACGGCCATTTCGTCCAGTGTGGCCAGGTTCCCGTTCTCAACCGCAATCGCCTCGAGACCCGAGCCCGCCGCCACCTTTTCGCGTCTGTCTCGCTCCACCAGTATCTTGATGTCTGAATGGCCGGAGACGATGGCCGCGTATTTCTCCCACCAGGGCGTAAGGTCGCCCTCTCCGCTGGTAACGCCTATTTCCACGAAAACACCGGCGTCCCCCTTGGCCAGTTCGCCAAGCCGGGCCTCGATTTCCTCCGGCGTCCCCTCCAGTCGTTCAAGCGCATGGAAACAGGGAATGGGCTTCTCGACTACTGACACCGGGTCGCCAGTCCTCTCGCCAAGCGTGACGACCAAAATCTGCTTGGCCGACCCCGCCTCGGAGAAGCTCATCGGGATTGGCGAGCCGGAATACCGCGCCGTCTCCCTGCCTGCGACCTTCTGGGGGAGGTGCAGATGACCGAGCGCGAGGTAGTCCGCTTCGGGCAGGGTCTCGAAATCGACGCTTTTCACGCCTCCGATGACCGCTTTACCGGAAAACCCTCGCTGCCGTTCGGAGGTGTCGTCCGAAAGCTTGCTGCCAGAAAGGACGCAGTGGCCCGTCATGACCAGTGGCGCCGCCCCCGCCTTTGAACGCGCGGCGGCGACGACCCGGCGGCAATGTTCGGCATATCCTGCTCGCACGAGCTCGTCATGAGTCCGCGTCTCGTTCTCTTCGCGCACAAGGTTCGCGAGCTCGTTTTCTCGCAGGAATGGGATGGCCGCTATGGCGAGCGCGACGCGCCCGTCGCGTTCGACAAAGACGCACTCCTTCTCGAACTCCTCCTCTGCGGCGGGAACGACATGCGTGCCCAGGCATTCGAGGACCGGGCGCGACATGCCCAGCCAGCTGGGGGAGTCATGGTTGCCGCCGATGATCACGATGTCCCTGCATCCCGCCTCCAGAATGGCGCGGGAGACGAACTCGTGGTACATCTTCATTGCCGATGCCGAAGGGGCGGTCGTGTCGAAAATGTCGCCTGCGATGAGAAGCGCGTCCGGCTTCTCCTCCTTCAGCTGCCCGAGCAGCCAGTCGAGGAACGCCCTGTGCTCGTCGGAGCGGTCCTCCTCGTGTAGCTTGGCTCCAAGATGCCAGTCGCTGGTATGGATGATTTTCATAGTAAATAAAAGAGTTTGTATAATGATGCAATGGCCGTCACTTTCCCTCTTGGTAAAGTGTGCGCGGCGGCAGCGTCTTCCGCCACTACTCTTTCGTCATTGCTCGCCCTCCATCTTGAAAAATGATTTGGCTGTCTAATTATGCACTAAGATAAATGCATCACCCACTCGCGCGATATTTGCCCGGAGGTGGTTCTTCGCCACCGCCTCAATCTGGATGTCGTCTATCTTCATCCTTGCACCTTGACTTTCTTGATGATTCTCTCTGACATTCTCTCTGACATTTACATTGGAATTTATCGTTTGTCAGAGAGTTTCCAGAGAGGTTTTGTCGCGCTCCCCATATTTGTAATTTCGCCCAATCTCCTCAAATATGTCATCAAATTCGATATTTTGGTTGTATTTCGCCAGTTGGGGCTGTTTGGCGAGAAGCTGGTTCCATTCCCAGTCCTCAAATTCCGACCAGCATTCACATTTTCCAGCGAGGTCAGGACGCCTTGCGAGCAGTTCCGCCCAACTGTAAGATTCCAGTTTTGAGAAGTCCAGTTTGTCCGCAAGTTCTGGCCGCGCGTCGAAAAACTCTCCAAAACTGTCGCTCGCCGACTGGAATTCCGTCCAGAACTCATCGTCCATCTTTGACCAGTCGCACTTGTCGGCAAACTGCGGCTGGCAGATGAGGAGTTGCCCCCATCCGTCATCTTGGAAATCCTCCCAGCAATGGCATTTGTCGGCGAATTGCGGCTGCTCCGCGAGAAGCCACGGCCAGCTAAATTCGCTAATGTCGTCCCACTTGTCGCATTTGTCCGCGAATTGGGGGCAATCCTCAAGAAGTGTCACCCAGTCTTCGCCGTCAAGTTTCGTCCAGTCGCATTTTTCAGCGAATTCCGGGTGTTCGAGCAAGAGATCGACCCACTCAGATCCGTCCATGTTTTCAAGATCAAGGTTGTCCATCGTTTGTTTCTTTCTAATTTTCGGCATCCATTCTACCAAAGGAGGTGTCGGGAAATCAATGAAAAATGGGCAAAATTCAAAATATGTGAATGACAAATTTCGAAACGAAGGCAATCGAATCCAAGAAAATATTGTCAATTAGTTCGTTCTACCGCTCATGGCGGCCGACGGGCGAATAGGGACAGCCGCTGCCGTATGATCCGCTCCCGCACCAGACGCACTTCGTCCCGTCGCCGCCGTGTTTGTGCCTGCCTCCGGGGCTGTAGGGGCAGCCGCTGCCGTAGGATGTACTTCCGCAGAACTCGCACGCCGCGCCGATGCCACGGTGCTGGTGCTTCCCGTAAGGCGAGTACGGGCATCCGCTGCCGTAGGACGAACTCCCGCAGAAGCGGCATTTCGTCCCCGTGGCGTTGCCCATTGCCAGCGCCGCCGTGACGGCTACGGCGCAGAAAAATGCGATTCGTTTCATTTTGCGATTATTTGAACTGCCTGCCTTTTTATCGTCCTCACTCCTTGAACAAATCGTCCAGGGTTACCTCGGACTGTATGTCATTCCACGCCGCATTGTGCTTGACGCCGTTGACCGTAATCATGGTAAGATGGACTGCGGATGCCGTGCCGGTATCCCGTATGTAGGCTTCCCGTTTGTTTACCAGATTTCTGCCTTCCTCGTCCGAAATGACGAATTGCTCTTCGCCCCGCCTGTACTTGACCTCGCAGATGTTGACAATGCGGTCATTCCTGTCGAGGACTAGATCCACCTGTGCGCCATTGGCATCGCCGTCTTCCGCAACATGTCGCCATCCGTAGGTGCGAGTGACCACGCCGGAAATGCCAAGTTTGCGCTTGATCTGACTCTCGTGCTGAAGCGCAACCCGCTCGAAGGCCAGTCCGCACCAGATGCGGACGGGCTGGGAATTCTCTGCCGACGCCCAGAAATTCTCCATGCGATTCGCGTCATCTCCCATGAATCGCTGGTGGAAAATCGTGAAGTTGTCCACCAGTTGGTAGATGCTATCGCGACTGCCTTTGCCGGGGATGGTATATGCTCTGATAAAGTCGCACTGGACAAGGGCGGCAAGAACTTTGGTAAGGTTCCCGCTTGAAGGAATCTTCGCCACCTTGATGATTTCCTCGCGCGTCAGTCCATATCTCCTTTTCCCAAGCGCAGAGATTACCTTCAGGAATGGCGCAGGATGCCGGAACAGCGAGGAATAGAGGTGATCGTATTCCTCGCTCAACTCGCCCTTCTTCCTGAAGAACAGCGAATCGATGTTCTGCGCCAGACCGAGACCCTTGTCAAGCAAATCCCAGTAGTAGGGCACACCACCCATTATCATATAACATTCAAGAATCTGGCGGCGGTTGAACACGATACCCTTCGCATGGACAAGTTCCTCGCATTCGTGCAGAGAGAACGGACGCAGGTATATTTGTCGTGTCAATCTGTTGTGCAACCCGCCATAGTTGTCTATGACCTTATCGACTATCCAGGAAGCGGCGGAGCCGCAAATAACCAGAACGATGTCCTTTCGCATAGTACACCAGTCGTTCCAGAAATGATCCAGTTCGTCGAGGAAACCAGAACGCGCGGTGTCGAGCCAAGGACATTCGTCAAGGAAGACCACTTTTTTGCCCGATGGCTTTCGTTCGAGAAGCTCACCCAAACGAGAGAAGGCGTCAGCCCAGTCATTTAGGTTGGGGCAATCCCGATAGCCGCATTTCGCCATTTTGTCTCGGAACGCTTTCAACTGCTTTTTCGTTCCGCCCTTGCGGAGGCCGGTATGTTCAAAGGCGAAATTATAGCCAAAACTCTCGCGGATCAGAAACGTCTTGCCGATCCTGCGTCTGCCATATACGGCTACAAATTCGGATTTGTCCGTTTCAAGAAGACTTTTGAGCCTCTTCTGTTCGTCTTCACGTCCAACAAGCATACTATTTTCCTTCTTCTAGAAATCTAACGTAATATTTTACTTTATTTTTGTCCAAAAGTCAATCAAAAGCATGGGTTTTGGACAAAAATAAAACCATAATCACTATTTTCACAACCACTAAACACACGGAATACACGAAATTTGAACAACAATTCACTTCTTCTCGCCTATGTACTTAAAAATCCTGTCAATCCTGTTAATCTTGTCGAAGAAAACTCCACATTTTCCGCGCAAGACTTTCGCTGGTCAGTCGCATTTCGCCATCAGCAGAAGGACGAGAAACGCCACAATGCCAATCATTATTATGCTCATGCAGCTCTTGGCGCAGCCGAAACCGACGCCGAAGATGCCCTTCAGGAACTTGAAGAAGCCATCCACAATCGCCGCGACGGCCCCGCACCCGAATGCTGCCAGAACCACCACGCCGACGATAACGCCCAAAATTGTCAAAAGAATCGTAATCGTGTCAATAGCAATCGGGCATGATGCATTGCCTGACGACGCCGTTCTCCACAGTCCAGTAGGCGACGCCACCGGAATGTGTTTGGTCGTTCCATTCAAGTCCTTCGCCTGCGGCTTTGTGGCCGTCGTAGGAGATCTCGCGTGGTCTGAAAACGAGTCGCGGCTCGCTTTCGTCGTCAACTCGCGCATGGTAGAACGGAATGGCGAGTTTTCCTGGGTCGAATTTGAAATTGTCCGGGACCTCCATCGTCCACGGCGACCAAGTGACGCCCGCCCATCGCTCCGCACCATATAGCCACCAGCCGTCGCCGGGATCTTCGTTTTCGTCGTAAAGCGATCCGCGGTCTTCGAAAACGAGACCCTCCGGTTTTGAAAAATCCAAAAGCCGTTCAAAAACGATCTCGCCGTCGAGGCTAACCTGAAGCATCGTTGCCCCCGGCTCTCCGTTCGCAAAAAGCGTCGAATCCGGAATGACGCCATTGACCCCCCATTCGCTTTCATACTGGTCGTCCCCGTCTTTCATCAGCCTGCGGCCAAGCTCGATTGGCCTGCCACGAACCCCAGAGATGGTGAATTGAAGAAGTTTAGATCCCTTGCATGTGCCCTGCTTGTTGTTCATTGTGTTGTCTCCTGTGTTGGTTGGTGAAAAGTTGGTTTGGGCGGCGACTTGCCGCGCTTACCGACTACTTCGCCGGCTTGTATTTCTCCAGTTGCGGCTGCGCGTCCAGGAGCCACGTCCAGTCGCGCTCGTCGAGGGCTTTCCACATCCCCGATTTCCAGGATTCGTCCTTGCAGAGTTCCACGAATTCGGGGCGTTCGCGCAGAAGTTCCACCCAATCGATATTCGTGACTTCGCCCCAGTCGCACTTGTCGGCGAGCTGGGGGAGTTTGATGAGAATTCGCGCCCAGTCTTCGCCGTTGATGCGCTTCCAGCTCAAATCGTAATCCCGCTCGGCCTTTTCGTAGTCCTCCAGAATCAGGTCGGCGATGTCGGCCGAGGCGAGATGAGACGTGTCCCATTTGAGGCTATTGTTTTCGTTCATTGGTTGCTCCTTCTAGTAGTTTGTCCAAAATTCTCCTTCGTGTTCCAATCCGCAAACCCTCGCGAATCTTCGCAAATGTCTAGCGATGGCCGCTTCATGTCGTCATTCGATTTCCGCTTCTTCATGCAAGTTGCGACCCTCCTCCCGTGAAAAATTACACTTCTCCATACGCAACAATCGTGCCACCGGCAAAACCGGACGCGAAAATAGCATTTCCGGCCCTTTTGGTGGTCATATTTTGAGCGCCTGGTCAGAAAATGCCCAAATCAGGGGAATCCCTGCTTATGCTGGCGGGGCTAGGCCCCGAAGCCGATGCGGCTTTGGGGCTTCTCCTCCTTCTTGTGCGAGCATTCCGAGCGGAGCGCCTCGATGCGGTCAGTGTTTGTCACATCGCCGCCCAGATAGAAGAGTTCCTGGCGGACGGTTCTGAAGTCGCCGGGCGCGAGGTTCCTGATGCCGGAGAGGGCCTTGGCCTCGTCCGCCGTCAGGGGCGTCTTGAAGAACCGCTCGAAGAAGCGTCTCCCGCCCGTCTCGTCAAGGTAGCCGAACTCCAGCTTGTAGGTGAAGCGCCTTGCCGTTGCGGGGTCGAGGTTCTTCGCGAAGTTTGTCGCCGCGACCATGATGCCGCTGAAGTTCTCCATCTGCTGGAGGAGTTCGTTCACCTGCGTGATCTCCCAGCTGTGGGAGGCGCCGCTGCGGTCCTGCAGGAAGCTGTCGACCTCGTCAAAGAAGAGAATCGACTTGTCCGCCTCCGCCCGGCGGAAAGCATCCGCTATCAGCTGCTCCGTCCGGCCGACCCAGGGAGAGAGCAAGTCGCTCCCCTTGATGGCGACGACCTTGCGTCCAAGCGATTTGCCAAGATACTTGACGAACTCGGTCTTGCCGGTTCCCGGAGGCCCGAAGAGGAGGATGTTCATCCTCGGACGGTCGGTGGAGGCTGCGTTGAAGCGGCCATCTAGGAAGTTCCGCGCGGCCACGACGAGTTTGTCCAGCTTGACGGCGCCCTTGATGGAGAGCCCGTCGAGGGAGTAGTCCTTCGCCGGGAGGAAGTCGCCGCCGTTCCGTATTCCCATGAGGCGGCAGTGCGGCTTCATGAGCGACTCGACCACGGAATCGACCTCGGCCGGCGCCGGCTCCATCCGCTTCAAGTTCGAGAGGATGGTGGCGATGCCGCCCGCGCTTGTCTCGTATTTCATGGCGAGCTCCTCCGTCTTCTCCGGCGGGAGCAGGGCCTCGAGCCCGCACCGCGTCGCCTGGTTGCGCCAGATCGCCGCGCGCTGCGACGCCACAAGCCTGTCGAAACGGACGGAGTAGTCGAAGCGCCGACGGACGCTTTCGTCCATCTCCATCGGCGAGGCGTTGACAATCCAGATGGCCGGCATCCTCATTTCGTCGAGGATCGTGTTGACGACGCCCTTCTCGGAACGCCGGCAGCCATCGCCCTCGCCGCGCCCCTGCTCCAGGCCCGCCGTGCGGAGAAGCGCGTCGGCCTCGTCAACAAACATCAGCCCGTCTTCGGGGTTCTCCTGGACGTTGCACATCTGGATGCCGATCATGCGGGTCGAATTCGCAAGCTCGTCGCCCTCCCTGTCGGCGAGCCGAATCTGGAAGACCGAGCGGCCGAGCTCCCTTGCGAGGCTCTTCGCGAAGGAGGTCTTGCCTGTTCCCGGCGCACCGTAGAAAAGGATGTTGCACGGGCCGTCGCAGCCGGCGAGCATGCGCTTCAGCACGGCGCCGTCATTCCTGGCGGTCTCGCCGAAGTATGTCCACGGGAGGGCGTCGTCGAGGGACTGCTTCTCGTAGTACCTGCGCGACAGCGCCACATCGGAGGATCCCTCCATGAAGTTGCCGAGCGTCCTGCGCGAGAAGTCGAAGTCGTCGTCGAGCAGCGAGAACTTCAGCAGCCGCCCCTGCGGCGACATCGCGGCCCGGACTTCCTCGACGGAGCGGTCGAGGGCCATCGCGTAGTATTTGGGCACCTGGTGGACGGTCAGGCGGTGCGGCCAGTCGTAGTTGCTGTCCGACTTGACGTAGGCGAGCGTCAGGATCTCGGTCTCAAGGTCGTCCAGCTTCAGCGTCTGCCGAAGGCAGTTGAGGCGGGCTTCCGTCGCGTCGCTTTCCGGTTGCGGGCAGTTTGCCTTGATGATTTCGACAATCGCCCTGGCGACCTCCCTGCATTTGCCACGGCTGGACTCGTTGTTCCAGAGGGCGGCGAACACCTCGTCGAGGCTGTCGGAGAGGTCGAGCCTTTCGCTGCGCGACCTGGCGTTTTCCATCTCCTTCAGCTCCTCCCTCGTGTATGCGGCGAGGATCAGCTCCAACGCCGCGTCGTGGTCGAAGTTCGCCTTGACGATGCCGAAGAAGTCGGTGTCGTCGCAGCATTCGTTGTAGTTCCGCATCATGTTCCCGAAGTAATCAAGGGATTTCCTGAACATGAACGTTTCCTTTTTCTCGGTGTAGTGTGGCATTGCGTTTTCTCCTTGGGTTAGTGAGTTAGTGGTTAGTGGTTAGTGGTTAGTGGTTAGCGGGCATGGCCGCCGACGCGATGATTTGGCGCGCCTTTTCCGGCGAAACGCCGTAGATGCGCATGACCATCTCTGTCCTGATCTTTTCGAAGAGCTCGCTGTGGGCTTTCGCGCCTGCGGGGCGGACGCCCCGCGACGCCTTTCCACAGGATTCTCCTGCGGCGGAATCTCCTTTCTCCCAGAGTTCAAAGAATTCTTTGGCTGTCAAGGATTTGTCGTGTCCGGGGGGAACTGTTTGCATTGCTGACTCCTTTCGTTGTGAGGTTGTTGAATGGTTTGAAATTTGGAATCTAACCGCCTCCAAGCAAGGCGCGGCATAGTTGAACGGTAAAACGGACGATGGAGTGAAACGTGGGGTATTCAATTGTCAATGAACTTGGCTGCGGCGATTCCGGAAATCACACACACCGATTATAACAACAGGACCACGAAAAATTAACCGGGCAAGAAAAAAAACGGAGGCCCCATACCGGGAACCTCCGAATTGCAGCGCCTTGGCTAAGCCTCTCTAGCGTCAACGCGTCTGACTATAGATGGCCAGTGTTCTTGCGCATTCGTGTCGTCACACTGTCGAAACTTAAGCCGAAACTGTTCTCCTTCATCGGGTCGCAACCGCAAGTCAGAAGGCTCTTTACAAGCGGGTTTTCCTTCCACTTCGGGTTGCAATCTCCCCTGAAGCAATCCAAATTGTATAGGCAGTGCCAAAGAGGCGAACATCCGCAGGCGTCGAAAGTGCCGGCGCAAATCCCCGGAAACATTTTCTCGACGAGTTCGACGAATCCGGCCCCCTTTTCAACTGGCCAATTCTGGCAGACGGCCATAATCACAAGCCTTAGCGGAAGCTGGCGTTCCAATGCTTCTTCCCTCTGGTAGGCGGCCACGATGCACTCCGAGGCATGGCACTTGAAAAGCTTGGCAATCATGCGCGCGTCCATCTTTAGCCCGAGCAACGACAACCGCATCATGAATTCGGCGAAATGTCCTTGTTCCGCAGCTTGTTTCAGTTCGCTATTCTGGAATTTGGACGAGCTTTTCGCCAACTTCCGGATGCGTTCAAATTCGCCGCGCGCCTCCTGATTATCGCCGGCGATCGCCTCGAAGATGGGGGGAAGTCTCCCCTTTTCCGCCAGTTTGTCCCAAAGGGGCTTCATCCAGCCCGCACGATTGGAAACCATCACGCTCACGAGAGCGGTTTTCCGCCTCCGTCCCACTTCGTCGGAAATGTCCTGTCGCAGGATTTCGCCAAAGGCCTGCATGATGAAGCGCGTTTCATTGGCGGTGTCACAGGTCTCCACCCTATTACGCCCGGCAAGATCAGCCCACACGGATATGGCTTCATCCGTGGCATTGACAAGCATACGGGCGTCCAGCAGTCTGGAATGTTCCTTCATCGCCTCCAGCAGGACGATTCCATTCCCTGTCGATGCCCAGCTGCCCATCTCCCCTGTCAATCTTTCCCGAAACCAATGGCAAAAGGCATTTGCGTCAAATGCGTCTTCAGCAAGCCGCTTCTCCCCCTCTGCGATAAAACCGACTACCAGTTCGTAGTCTTCAACGGGGAAGCCGCAGGAAAGATGCTCCCCCTTGCATGGCAAAGGCACAATGGCCTTTGCATTCTCAGGGCCGAAGGCGTTCTTGCACACAGACCTGATCCCTTTCGGCATGACAATCGGCCGCCCCCGATATTTTGGAAACGCAAGTTTGTTGACTCTTTTAAGCGTTGAAGGGAGACTGATTGTTTTGAGGCCAGCGCACGTTTCGCACATCTTTTCCGGAATATCGGTGACCCCCTCATGGATGACCAAGTCCTTCAATGAGTCGCATTCCGAGAAAAGGCCCTCCCCCTGAAGGAAGAGAATGCGGCATAAGGATGCGTCGCGGTCAGCATCCTTCCCGATCGTGCAGGAGACATCCGCCCGCTCCAATTCACGGCAATCGCAAAAGGCGTAGCTTCCCACTTCCCTGAGGGATGCCGGAAGCGAAATGCCTTTAAGACCATGGCATGATGCAAAGGCTTTGTTGCCGATCTTGCAAAGATGATCCGGCAGGATCATGTCTTCAATAGATGTGCATTTGAAGAACGCCCAGGAGTCGATGATGCGCAATGTCGAAGGCAGTTTCACGTGGCGCAGCCTGGGACACTCGGCAAACGCAGACGGCCGAATCGCCTCAAGCCCATCTCCAAGTTCGACGCGCTCAAGTTTTTTGCATCCTTTGAATACACATTCTTCAATCTCCCTCACCGCTCCTGGGAGAGAAAGGCTTTTTAGTTCGCGGCAGGATGCAAAGGCGTTCTCCCGCACCGCTCCGGGGAGAGAAAGGTTTTTTAGTCCGCGGAACGATGCTACGGCGCTGTTGACAATCTGGAAAAGGTTGTTCGTCGCAACCACGTCCTCAAGGGCCGTGCATTCGGAGAACGCCAGGGACTCGACAAGACGCAATGTCGAAGGCAGCTTCACGCGACGCAACCTGGGGCATTTCGCGAACGCCTCCTCCCGGATGGTCACGAGACTCTCCTCGAACGCCACCTCCTCGGGGTTTGGGCTTGTGATTATTCGATACAGCAATGCATCGGAGCCATCCTCGAACACCACCTCCTCGAGGTTCGGGCATTCCATGAAGGCGCCCGCCCCAATCTCCCGCACCGACGCCGAGATTTTCACCGAAACAAGAGAGTCGTCACCGTCGAACTCAACTTGTCCTATTTTGGTTCTCCCTTCTCCTATGGAGGTTGTCGCATTGTCCAGTCCCATTTCCTAACCTTTCAACAGATAATGCTATCAGATTCGAAGCCCTGCCTCAAGTATTTCCCGTCGAAGAGCAGGGATGATTCGCAGTTGCCACCGTCCGTGACGTCCCGGAGATAGACGGAGAGGGTCCTGTCGCCCGAGGCGTACAGGTAGTTCGCGCACCTGCAGACAGAGGGCCTTTCATGGCGCGTAACGAAAATCACATGGTCAAGCGTCTCCAGGTGTAAGTCGTCGATGCCGACGAAGGCTTCGCGGCAGAAGGCGTTTTTGTCCAGCAGCGAGACGAAGCCAAGTTCCGAGCATCCGATTTCCAGCGCGAAGTCCATCATCTTTTTCGCCTCGCCCGCCGAATCGACATAGCCCCTCATGAGGTTGCAGGTCGCTGTGAACTTGCGGCTTTCCACGCCCATGTCCTCGAACGGCGCGACCGGTCCGCCGATGCCGTAGATTTCACCCAACCTGCCGTAGTCATAGTGGTGGAGCGACATCGTCACGCAATTAAGCCTCGGATGGCGCATGAGTCGCCGCGCGGCCGGGCTGATCCCGTTCGTGCTGAGAAACACCGGCACGTCGCAGAGATCGTCATCCTCCATCCCTTTCAAAAACCTGCGCACGGCTTCCTCCGCGCAGGAAGGTTCGCCCCCCGTCAGGCACACCCGCTGGAGGCGGAGCCTTGATTGTTCAATTGTCCGCACGATGTCGAGCAGCTTGTCGGCGTCAAAGTCGATTCTCTCGGAAGGCGGGCCGTTGGAGCAGAACCGGCATCTCGCATTGCAGGCGTTGGTGACCTTGGCGTAAATCTTCACCGCCGGACTGTCCGGATCGCACGGGCCGCCGTCTTCCGAGCAGGAGAACTTCCTGACCCGTATTTTCTTCCCGAAGAGTTTCACCGACGACACCGCGCGCATTGCGACCGCCTATGCCAGAACCGATTTCAACGCCTCCGCCCCGAACCTGACTTGTTCGTCGGAAAGCGTCTGGTGGATGCCCAGGAAGAGGGTGGAGCCGGCAAGCGCCCGGGCGTTCGCAAGCGCGCCGGCCTCGTAGTTCCAGAAACCCGGCTGCTGGTTCAGCACGCCGCCCATCAGTTTGCGGGCCTCGACCCCGAGGTCGGCCAGCTTTCGGTGGACGGTCTCCACATCCATGCCGTTCGCCACCCTGAACGGAAACACGAACGGCGAACCGCCCGAAGGCCGCTCCCACACTTTCAACCCGGCGCATCCCCGCAGCAACCCGAGCAAGGTGTCGTAGTGGGCCTTGCGCGTCGCCTCGAAGGAATCCCAACGCGCCAGTTGCCACCTTCCGAAACAGGCGTTCAACTCGCTCATTTCGACGTTGAACCCCAGCCGATCGTATGTGAATTCGTGTCCTGGCCCGCGCGGCACCTTGCACATCGCGGGGTCGATGTGGCACTTACAGGCCCTGCCCCAGTGGATGACCGAGTCCACAAGCGCGAAATCCCCGGGTGTCCCGCATACGACGCATCCGCCCCCGTAGGATGACAGGTGGTGCGGATGGTAGAACGACCATGTCACGAAATCCGCCCCATCGTAGTTGCCTCTCCCGAATACCGGCACGTCCATCGCCTCGCATGAATCCTGGAGGACGAGCGCCCCCCATCTGTCCGCCAGCGTCTTGACGCGGCCTACGTCATACGGGAATCCAAGGAAATGCGTCGGCACGATCAGCGAGACCGGATCCATCCTCTCCAGTTCTGCGACATCGAGGTTGAAGTCGTCTTCGCCGACGTCGATGATCCTGACCGAAAAGCCGGCGAAGGTCAATGCGCTCATGGTCGTAGGGAAGGTGAATGCGGAGGCCACGGCCGTGAGCGGCATTCCCCTGGCCTTGAGTTTCTCGGCGGCTGCAAAGGCCGCCACAAGATTTGCAGACGAACCGCTGTTGACAAGGCAATGGCACGCCCCGCCGAAGCGGCTCTTCAGCTCGGAGGCGAAGAGCCGGATGTTGCGCCGCGGTTCGGCGATCTCGCGCTCCAGGTATTCGCCGAAGCCCCTGATTCCGACATTGCCCGTGCATGGATACCGATACTTCATGCGCCCTCCTTCCAAGCAAGCCAGCGCCGCTTGTGCGCGTCCGACCAGAACAAGGCCGCGATCGCACCATATTCCCTGAACCCCTTCCGGGTCACGCGGCATTCGCCAGAATCGTCAACTGACAGATAGCCGCCGGAGACGAGAAAGTCCAGTTCCGGCGCGAAATGGGCGCGCGCATCCGCCCCCAGGAAATTCGTGACCACGGACAATTTGAACCGGCCCCCGTAAAGCGCGACGGCCACGTACTTCGCCGCAAGTTCCTCGCCTGGCAGCCTGTAGATATCCTGCTCGACAATCTCGGCAATTTCCGGAAGACATTCCCCGGAATATTTCTTCAGCGAATTGTACGCCAGTCCAACGGGAGACATCGACTGCGCGGAGATTCCAAAGCCCTTGTATGGGATGCCGTCGAACATGCGATGGCGGAGATATGAGGAGACGCCCTCGTCATCCACCCGTGAAAAGGCGTTCTGCCCGAATCGCGCCCGGTACCCCATGGAGACAAGGCTGTCGTACAGGTGCGAATAGAGCGTGTAGTTCGACTCCCGCGTCACTCCGGCATGGGCAAGGGCGTTCATGTTGTAGCGGACCTCGTAAAGCGTCACCTGTTCCGGCCTGAGGATCTCGAGAGCATGGAGTGTCGCCCCGAAGCTTTTCCCAGTCTGGCCGGCGAACCCGTACATGATGTCCAGGTTCAGTTTTACGACTCCGGCGGCCTTAAGTCCGGCGTTCACCGATAGCATTCGTTCCAATGCCGGCGACGCACGTTCCATTTCGGAAAGGAACCTTTTGTCAACCACCTGAAGCCCGGTGCTTGCCCGCGTAAAGCCCGCATCTCCAATTGCCGCCATCTTTTCGGCGGTGATTGTGTCGTACGAGAACTCCACGCTCGGCTCGAAGTCGGAGGCGCGGCCTTCCCGGAAAAGTTCCGCCGCCATTTTCATGACCCTGGCAAAAGCGCGCGGGTTCAGCGCCGTGGGAGTCCCCCCGCCGACATCGAGGCCATGCACGAGCGAATATGGATGCGCCGCCCTCCAGCTCTCTATCTGCCGCGCCAGCAAATCGGCGTAGCGTGACTCCTGCGCCTCGTTTCCGCTCCTCACCCGCGTGTACTCGCAGAACCGGCAAAGCGAATTGCAGAACGGGACATGAATGTAAAAGGCGAGGGAGGACACTCCCGCCATGATATCGCAGTCCTGGACCCGATACGCGGTGAAATAGTCCGGCGAAACCGGATAGGACGTGTTGCAGCAGATGTCATCCGACGCGAGTCGAAACAGTCTCTCCTGCCGGGTCACCGCTCAAGCCCCCATCGCCCGAACGTCTTGTAGAATGGTGAGAACTTGCCCTGTTCCTCTACGGGACGGCGGGCGCCGCTCCCTTCAAGGATCGCAAAGACGATGGACCGGAACTTCCCCTTGAACTCAGGCTCTTCAAGGACGCAGCGGAACTGGTTCGCCACGGCATCCGAAGGCAGCTTGTTCACGCCGCATCCGAACGCGCCGAGGACTGCGCTGTCATGCCCGTTTGCGAGCGCCAGCCGGTAGATGGTGCGGATTTTGTTGAGCTGGACGGCCTCGCCTTCCGGCGTGAAACCGCCGTCGGGCGACATGTACTGCCGTTCTTCGTTGCAGAAGTCGTTCGGCTCGCGGAAGCTGAGCGCCGCAACGGTGATCACGCCGCAGGCGAAGGGATTCTCGCGGAAGGCGTAGCCATCGCGCGCGTTTTTGCGGAAGAAAACGACGCCGGGCGAATAGATGCCGCCGAAATTGATGTCAAGAGGATAGGCGTTGAAGCGAGGCGTCACGTTCGCGTCCCGCACGCACTTGAACTTCGGGTCATAGTACTGGTAGAGCGACTGGCTCAAGGTGGAGAGCCGGCAAAGAGTCTCCTCCTGCGCGCCCATGCCCTTGTCGTAGCCGCCGCCCGGCCTTCGGCGCGAGGCGAGATTCAGGATGGCCGGGTTGAGACCGGCGTCGAGCAGCTCCTTGGCGACATCCACGCAGTCGGCGTTGGCGCAGCCAGTCTTCGTTTCACCAGCATTTGACGACACATCGTTCACATTGAAAGCCCGCGAATAGACCTTTGTCCCAGAGAGCAGCGCGTCGCGGTCGCCAAGGCCCACAATCCGTCCACCCGGAAGCCTGTAATGCCAGTTCCGAAACACCTCGACGTTGTTTTTGTACACGGCCACTCTGACGCGATTCGCGCCAAAGCGCCCACCATGCCGGATTGTCTCCAGCGCCTCTTCCACGTTCCAGTCTGTCATCTCATTCTCCTCTACCACTCTATTTTCCTGCCGCAGAGCCTCTCAAAAGCCTTCTTATCCACGACGACCACGCCTAAATCGTCGGGATTGCTTGCCCTCCCCACAGGCTTGGCTTTCTTCTTTTTGTCTGATCCAAGTTTGAAGAACTCCTCCGCTGTCATCAACTCGGTATCGTACAGCGGGACTGTTCTGTGTTTCTTGGCTGTTTTGGTAGTATTCGCCTTAACAGTTTGCCTATTCTTGGTTTTGCCTTGAGTTTTCATGCATCTATTCTAGCAAAAGGGTGACGAAAAATTAACTAACCATTATCGTCTTTCGCCTTTCCCCACAACATATCCACATCGTTGGGATTGTGATCGCAATCCATCTTTAGAACATACAGCATCTCCTTTTCATGCTCTTCACAGATAGATGAACGCCACTCTTCATTATTCTTAGCGGCACCAGTCTGGATCGCCATCATACGGAGCTTTATACTTCCTTTTTTTGTAGTGTCATATCCACACTTACCTTTAGGAGGTTGGTTTGAAAAATGTGCATTTATATTACTTTGCAACAATGCAAGATTCCCAAATCGATCCACCACCCCATGCTCCTGATCCACATCTCCCCATTTAGGACAACCATCTGCATCCGCGTCTGGATGTTGCGGGTACCAATGTTCCACCGAGTTCCTGAACTCAAACTCAAAGGGCTTATCAAACAGGTGGGCAAATCCTTGTTCACTTACCAATTGGCTTTTCTGCTCCCACAGCAAATAATCCAGGTAGTTCAGCACGATGTTGGGCGTTTGCACGCCTTGATTATAGTCGCCATTCACAATAAATGTTCTTGCCTGCAGTCTTGCGACGCCCTGTACATACGCAAGGAGTTCATCCATGCGCCCTTCACCATTCATGTAAATCCAGTACATCAGATTGGTTATCCAGTGCATGACCTTTGGGTTAGTGTACGAGACCCTAAGGCAAGACTCTATCATCTTCAACTTCTCATGTCCCGCGTATGGGTCACTGCCATTCAGAGTATTCCTATAATATGCACTCTCGTTCTTTCCTGTCGATTTAGCCAATTCCTTGAGACTCCATGCCCCTTCATCCCTCACGCTGTTGAACTCGCGTTTGATGATATACTTGTCAAAGTAAAAACGGCATTTCAAGAGACACTGAGCGAACTCCTGCACAAGCTCGCTACAACAATTTAATGGGAATACTTTCGTGAACTCCCGCCTCAGGTTCATAGTGTCCGTTTGCTCCTGAAGATTCTTGTCGAGCCCCTTTGCGGCATTAAACACCTTTAGTACATGAAGCAGAAAGTGCGGGAAATCAATAATGCTCTCGAAACGTGCATTCTTGTATGTTTCGCCGTCATCCATCCGTTCGACTTCATCTACGTCGGTGTCGACAAGGCTTTCAAAACTCAACCCATTTTCATTGGCATATTCAAAGGGGATTGGCGCCGTCCACTTTATATCGGGGCATTTGCTCCATTCATCTTTAAACAATAACTCACGGCGGCTCTCCGTCCCCCTCTTTTCATGTTCACCGTTGAAATGCATCTGGACATAGCCATCCATATCGTTACAGGCATCCCATACTTCAGCAAACACCGCCCGCTGCTGATTGTTCTCTAAACGAGAGAGGAGATCGGCCTTGATTATATCTTGCTGCTCAAGCTGCTCACCGCGCGTGTTCATGATTTCAAAGTATCTGTTCAAATCCGTTCCATCGGGCACCTCGATTCTGAACAGCCTCACGCGCTTGAACGCTTCGCGCAACGTGCTTTTGTATTGCTTCACACCTTGTTCGCCATATTCGGCATGCAGTTTCTCAAGGACTGTGTGCACTCCCCTCAGAATACCGGTACTATCCTTTCCGTCACTCACATTGCTTAGCCATCCCGGATTGCCATCTCCAGGCCACTCTGCCAATTTCTCAAGGAAAGATTGCGACGCCTCTCGACATGCATACCCAAGAGACCCGGCATTCACTCTGAGTCCTAAACAAGCAAAGATCAGATATAAAGCCGTTAGACGTTGCTGGCCATCAATCACCTCGTAGTCATATAATCCACCATATTCTTCCTTGCGGCATTTCGAAACCACGAGGGAACCGAGATAATATGTACCCTCCGCCGCAAGGACATCGTCCATCAACTGGAGAATTTCGTTTTGCTTCTTCCCGCCGTTACCACTTCCCCAGGCGAAGGCTCGCTGGTACACTGGCACGACATATCGTGCTGGGTCAGTGCCAAACAACGCACAGCGCCCATCCTCGTTTACCAGTATAATCTCATCAACCGAATTGTCAGAAGTCGTTTTCTCGCCCATGACTATGCCTCTACACTCTTCAACGCATTTACAAGAGCCCCACGGTTCTTCAGACCCTGTTTTCGTTTAAACCTGCAGCCGTTAACTCCACAGACATCCTGAATCGCAATATCCGACGGGGTCCGTGCGGTTTTAATCACGGAGAACATCGGAATCGCATTGGTATAATCAGCGCCGCCTTCACTAACCGCATACTTATTGACTGAATCTTCAGAAACATGGTTCATGTCAAGACGCAACACAAACGCCCAAAGGCACAACTTGTCAATTACCCGGGAATCCGACAACGCATCCTCGCCAAATCGATCCACAAAACACAACAATGCGCACCTGAACATGTCTTCGACATGGGAAAATCCCTTGCCGTCAGCGAGTTTCAATACGTCTTTAATCTCTGGCCTGTCTTTGAAATAGTCATCGCTCTTTGCCTTTTCTACCATCCGGAGGTAATGGGACACCATCCTGAAGAACTCCCGTCCTTCCTCAAAGTCCTCGCCAATCTGAAAGCGCTTGCATTCTGATTCATTGTCACTAGGCATTGCCGCCTTTGCCCGGAGCGCATAAGAATATTCAGAATCAAACGGCACACCCTTGAATTCATGTATGTCGGCAGAGCCAAACGGGTGTGTGCGACGTTTTCTCGACCAATTGCTTATCCTGAAGAGCCAATTATCGAAGAGCGATCTTAACGATTCTTCACTTTTGGTCTCCCAATTGGTAACAACCTCTCTCATTTCATCCTCGGCATTTTCCGCCGTGACGTTTTGTGCTTTTGCCTTCTGCGCCATTGCACGCATGTGGAATGCCTTCAGGAGATCATGAGGATCAAGCGCACGCCCTCTCGTATTTTGCGAGTCAAACAGCTGGAATGCCTCTGAAAGCTCATTCACCTTTATCACCACCATCTCCAAGGTGCTATTAAACGCAACTATAAGCTTCTTTCGGAGCTCATAATCCTTTGTCAGATAAGATTTCACCACTGCATAGTTTTCGTGCAGATTCTTTCTAGAGATTCTGCTTCTGGAAAGAACTCTCATCGTCACCTTGTCTTCCAATAATGGGCAATTCACCTTGTTCTTGCGTATGTCATTCAATATCCTATTGATAAGAAGTAGGGTCAATATACGTTGCTGTCCATCCACAACATCAAACGTTCCGTCCGCACTGCTGGCATCCAATATCACTGTTCCCAACCTATATTTTAAAGGCGTCGCATCTGAATCATCTGGGGCGTTCACCGAATCCCTTATGTCCTGCATGAGTTCTTCAACATTCCTTCGTGTCCACTTATATGGGCGTTGATATTCCGGAATTCGAAGATTCATTCGCAACAGTTTTTCCACTGAAACAACGACTGCCCTAACGTCATTTAGGAATGGATCGCTGTCTGGGGCCAGGACATTTTCAACAAGCCCCTCATTGGTTACGATATGCGATTCATCATTGACAGCATTGAAAACTGAAGTAGGGCTGATAGACTCATCATGCTCGGCGGCAACCAAAATCTGCTCAAATTTCCTGAACAAATCGCTCAAGCGTGTTTGAATGTCGGCTATTATTTCGTTAAATTCCCTGCCTTCACATAACACGGGACGTTTCTGTTGAATTATGCGAGACTGGTCTCGCCTCCTTATGCTAAAGGTGAAGTCCCTTGCCTGTGCGAGAAGTTTTTCACGTAATTCATCCCCCACCACATTCACACGCTCGTCATCCAATCTGACATCAACACTTCTTTCGTCGTGCCGATAAACTTCGTAGTGAATCTCCCCGCCAAATCTCAGCTTATACTGCGCATATGTGTCAGCGCCATGACGCCGCGGATTTGGAGCAATAATTTCACCATCAACATTCAATTGAGAATTAAGTAGACGTTTAATAACTTCTCTAGAGGTCATTTTACCATCCCATCCCATTCAGTTATGTATTGCGATGCCTCTTCGCGGGCTGTAGATGCAGCCGGAGCCGTTCGATGTGGAGCCGCAATGTCTGCATTTCGTGCTCATGGTTGTTCTCCTTGGATATTCATCAAAAGCCTGAAGCGGCATTGACGACTGCGGTCAGGGCCTCCGCATACTTCTCGATTGCGGCACGGCGGATTTCCACACCTTCCTCCAGGTGCATGTAGTCGCAGTCGCTCATGTCGTCGCCGCCGCAGGGAATGCAGACCGAGCAGCACGGCAAATCGTATTCGTCGTACTCCCATGCCTCGTCTTGATACTCATCGGGACCGATGCAAGAGTTTTCGTCAAGGCCGGAAACGATCTCGCGAAGCGCAGTGGCGACTCTTTGCTGATTGGCCTTGTCTTCTTCGGGTAGGATGTTTTCAATGGTAAACGCCTTGCCATCGTCCCATCCCTCGCATGTTACATCCGTAACGACAACAAATCTGACTTTGATACCCCTTCTCTCAAGCGTCTCGGCAACTTCGTCCGCTCCGCCCAGGTCTTTCTCCTCGTCGCCTGTGAACGCCACCAGCACATTTGAGTCGAAGGCATTCCCCAACATGCAGGCGACAACGACGGCATTAGTGATGAGGTTGTCAAAAGACCCTTTCCACACCTCTCCCTCGCAGTTCGCGTAGCACCGCCTGGCAACCATGTCAATATGGGAGGAAACGACAACTGCGGGCTTGGCGGGATCGAATTCGCGATGAGCGTATATCTTCGCGAGGCTGCCATCATGGAAGAGCCGCCACGCGCTCCCGGCAAGGCACTCCGCGATAGCATCCGTTCGCGCCGTATTCGTGAACCGCTTGCCGTCATCTTCGCCGCGAACGGCAATTCGGCCTAGTATTTGCCGCACCACATATGAATCAACAGTAGAAGGCATAATGGATTCCTGCATTGCTGGCCGTCCTTTATTCCTACTTCTCGTGTCTTCCGGTCGGGCTGTAGATGCAGCCGGAGCCGTTCGATGTGGAGCCGCACCAGATGCACTTGTTGGCGCCTGGGCCGTGACGATGCTTCTTCGTCGGCGAATAGATGCAGCCGGAACCGTAGCTGGACGAGCCGCACCATTCGCAGTGCTTCTCGTCGTCGCGGTGCTCGTGCTTCCTCGTGGGTGAATAAATGCAGCCGGAGCCGTAGCTCGTGCTGCCGCAATGCCTGCATTTCGTGCTCATGTCAAGTCTCGTTTTCCTTGATGACGTAGTCCATTATATCAAATTATCCGAAAGTAATTAACCGAAAGTTAAGCCCAGGCTTATCCCCCATTTTTTTTGTGGGGCCATTGGGAGCCAATAAGCATCGCGGACAGTCCGCCTTACGTTCAGGGTGGCTGCGCCGGCAAGGCCCCATTGTGCCCGTCAGCTGGCTGCGGCGCGTCATGGCACCTGAAG
>JAGCUY010000163.1 GCA_017962605.1 Kiritimatiellia bacterium
TCTGTCGCTCAAGCCGGGGGACGCGATTTTCGGGACGATGAAGTATAACGGGAAGTTCAAGGAGGAGTTCCTCAAGTCGCTTGAAACGCCCATTGTCATCAATCCAGACGACTCGGAAGAGGACAAGGCCCTCAAGCGCAACGTGCGCGACGCCAAGATTCAGTTGAAGGCGGCGTTGGACAACGGCGAGGACATTGAGAAAATCATGGCGGACACACGTCAGGAACTGCAGGACCTGGCACGTTACAAGATGGATCTCACACGGCACCTGCATGACATGCGCCATGAGGGGAAGCTGGCCACCGTTGAGGAATTGCAGGATGCGGTCGACGCCGCGAACAAGATGCTGGAAGCAAGGGGAATCGCCCCGATGAAATTCGGACCGCTTGTCCGTCAGAAGATGTTGATGGAACTTCAAAAGGAAAAGGAGCAGAAACAATGAAACCCGTCATCTTGATTGCGACTCTCGCCGCCACCGCCTTCGTCGGGGCAGCCGAGCCGCCGCCGTTCGACATCCACAAGAAGGCGGTCACTCCGGAGGAAAAGGCCCAGCGCAAGGCCTATTTCGAGAAGCGTTTTCTGGAACACACCGGCGGCAAGATTCTGCGCCCCGGTACACGAAAGGGAACTGTCTATTACATCAACTGCCAGAAACGCGCGCAGGCGGACTGGTTGGAGACGTCCCGTAGCTACATGTCCGAATATTCGAAATTTAACGTGGCCTTGAAAGATGGCTCGTTTGACCTTGCCGACCCGAAGGTGGAGGGCAATGCGTCGCTGTTTGTGGTGGATGATGACAAGTTGCCGGCGCTCCTGGTGGCGCCGGAGAGCCGATGGGCGATCGTGAATGTCGCTCCGCTGGCAAAGGAAGTGAAGCCAGTTTTCTTCGAGGCCCGGGTCAAGAAGGAACTGACGCGCGGTTTCTGCCTTCTCTGCGGTGCCAGCAACTCGCAGTTTCCCCGCGCGCTGACAGGCGGCGTGACGGGGCCGTCAGACCTCGACAAGTTCCCCGACTACCGTCTCCCAGTCGACATTGAGAAGCGCATGGCATCATACATGGAGCCATTCGGCGTGACGCCGGCGGTGATGTCGACGTACCGCCAGGCCTGCAAGGAGGGTTGGGCGCCCGCGCCGGCCAACGACTACCAGAAGCAGGTGGCGGAGGCCGTGGCGAAGGAGAAATCCGAAACGCTGAAAGGGCCGAAGTCTCCGCGCAAGATCGTGTTTGATCCGAAGAAAGGCGAGTAGTGAGGTTCGTCTACGAGTATCGGACGAGCGACAACGTTCGGCATGACGGCGAAATCGTGGCGGCGGACCGCGAGGCTGCGTTCCGCGCATTGAAAGAGAGGGGCATCAGGCCGGGGCGTCTGGAAGTCGCGCCAGGCTTCTTTAACAAGTACCTTGGGAATTGGAAGCAGCGGTTGGCGGCAATTGGCCTCTTCGCCGTGACGGCCGTGGGGGTGTTCATTCCCTTTGTCGGCTCTTACTTTTCCGGTACGCGCGAGGGAAGAGCCGTCTCCAATCCTCCTGTCGTGGAGACTTCCCTATATGTGGATGAGAATGGATTTGCGAAGCCGATAGAACGGCGACAGATATGGGGTGACGAAGCCGTGATCTCGGCCGCCGCCCGGCAGAATTGGCGTGTAATCTTCTCAAACCCGGGAGAACGGCTTCTTGCGCTTTTCGCAGAGCCGGGCATGCGGCTTTCAATGTTGCCCCGCCTGCCGGATTCGCTCAAGGACGACATGGACAAAGCCCTGCGCACGCGACTGGCCATTGCACCGGACGAGCTAGACGAGTATCGGCAGATGAAATGCATCGTGGAAGGCATGAAATCGGAGCTTCGCGACTACCTTGCCGCTGGTGGGAACCTGACAGGATACATAAAAAGGCTTCAGGCCCGGCAGAACGAGGAAGTTGCATTTCTTGAGAAGGCGCGCTTGGAATTGGAAAAACAGATTGAGGCTGGCGAGGATGTCATTTCGGCCTGGCAGGAGATGAATAAGCGCATCCGGGAACAGGGCCTTCCCGCACTGCCGATGCCGGAAGTGAGATGAAAACCGCGAGGGCGTGGCGGACAACTACGTCGTCATTGGTGAGTAGGAGCCCCGCATTCGTTCATCGCTAGATCAGCTGTCCGTCTACTTGAAAAGTACCTTTCGCAAGTCGGCGTGACGTCATACATCAAGGCCACCTACCGGCGCGCCTGCCATCTCGGCTGGGCGCCACCGCCCACGAACGACGTGCAGCGGGCGATCTGGGAGAAGATCAAGGCCGACAAGGAACGCGGGCCGACGAAGCCGATCACCATCCCTCCGCCGAACGCGAAAAAGTGAGGACCGCCGACAGCTACATGGCGGACGTTCCAGTTGTCCCATGTTCCCTCCGTCCCAGTCGTCCCCAATGTCCCATTAGCCCCTAATGCGCTTCACCTACACATACCGCTCGTCGGACGGGCAGCGGCGGACGGCGGAGATCAAGGCCGAGAGCCGCGATACCGCTTTTGAGCGCGTGCGCGCGGAGCTGGGCATCAAGCCGATCAAGGTGGTGGCGGCGGTGGATGGCGGCGGCCGCGGGGCGACCGCCCTACCAGACGGTCGCGACAAGCGCGACCACTGGATATGGGGAGCCGCCATCTTGGCAGCGGCAATCCTCACGATAGGCGTTGGCGCTTGGTGGTGGTTGACGGGGCGCGCGGCGCGTCCGGAGGCCGCGCCCTACCAGGTGATGACCCCTCAAGGAGCAGTGACAGTGAGCGTGGCCACGCCGCTTCCGCGACAAATGATTCCCGGCGACAGAAAGCGAATCGAGGCCGGTCGCGACACGATCTTCACAAACGCCGCGGAACGCCTCTTGGCGCACTTCGCCGAACCGGGGCGGACCGTTGCAGCATCGGAGGGCGCGAAGCCCACGGACGCCGAGTTTGCCGCCTGCCTGCGCGAGCCGATCCGCATTGCCTCCACCGACTTCACGGAAGTGGTTGATCTCAAGCGCATCGTCACGGGCATGAAGCGCGAAATGCGGGCGTACATCGCCGGTGGCGGAACGGTAGAGGGGTATTTGGCCGAACTGGAGAAGCGCCAGCGGCTGGAGATTTCATACCGGGAGAACGCCGAACGGCGGCTCACTGAGATGTTGAACGGGCAAGATGCCAGTGCTCCCAGTGGGCGAGATTCCCTCAAGGCCGCATACGCCTACTGGCTCAAGGCAAACGCGCAACTCCAGGCGATGGGCATCTACCCGCTAGCCTTGCCCGATGCGCTCCGCTCCTACCAGATGAGCCTCGACATCGAGGAGTAGATCGCTCATCCATGTCCTCGTGATTTTTTATCTCACTTCTGGCATCGACAGTGCGGGAAGTCCCTGCTCTCGCATTTTGTGGTTCATTTCCTCCCATGCCTTTACTGGGTCGGCGCCAGCTTCAATCTGCCGGCCCAGTTCGGAACTTGCATTCAACAGATAATCTCGTTCCTCAGATTGTCGCCGCATCAGACGCCGAATATAGCCTTCTAACGTGCCACCTGCCGCCATATAGGTGCGTAGTTCGGACTTCATTCCCTCTACAATGCATTTTATCTGCTTGTATTCGTCAAGTTCATCTGGCACAATCCTAAATCGCTCTGCCAACGCGCGATCCATGTCGGACTTCAGCGTCTCCGGGAGACGCGGCATCATGGAAAGCCCCACTCCGGGTTCTGCAAAAAGCGCCAGCAGGCGATCTGCCGGATTCTCGAATACAATACGCCAGTTTTTACGTGCGGCAGTGGCAATCACGGCCTCGTCGCCCCATATCTGGCGACGTTCGATTGGCTTGGCAAATCCATCCGCATCCGCGTATGGCGTTTCTTCCGCCATTGTACGTATTGTGATACGGTCCCGTCTGATCACGGCGGCCGCAACCAGCACGATGGCCACCAGCCCCCCTATCGCCAGCCAGAGTTTCCAATGTCCCAAAATGGCATTAACAACACCCGGAGCAGGAATCAACCGCCCCGGCTTGATTCCAGCCTCCTTCAGCTTCCTGAAGGCCGCCTCGCGGTCTGGTGCGGCAATCTCCCCGTCATGCCGCACGTTGTCACTCGTCCGATATTCGTAGACGAATCTCACTATTCGCCCTTTTTCGGATCGAACAAGATCTTGCGCGGAGCCTTCGGCCCCTTGAGCGTCTCAGCCTTTTCCTTTGCAACAACCTCTGCGACATTCCTCTGATAATCGTTCGCCGGAGGCGGGGCCCATCCCTCCTTGCACGCCTGACGGTAGGTAGACTCGACCGCCGGCGTTACGCCGAATGCTTCCATGTACCCCACCATGCGCTTCTCGATGTCCACGGGAAGCATGTGGTCCGGGAATCGGTCTAGATCGGACGCCTGCGCCACACCGCCTGTCAAAGCCCGCGGGAATTGCGAGTTGCTTGAACCGCAGAGGAAGCAGAAACCGCGCGTAAGCTCCTTCATGACTCGCGCCTTGAAAAATGACGGCTTGACGTCTTTCCCAAGCGATGCAACGTTCACCATCGCCCATCTGCTTTCTGGAGCTACCAGCAAAGGCGGCAGCCGTTCGTCGTCCACGACGAACAGGGACGCATTGCCGTGAATCTGCGGCGAGGCAAGGTCAAATGTGCCATCTTCCACGGACACGTTAAACTTGGAATATTCGGCCATGTAGTTGGCAGACGCTTCCAACCAGGTTTTATCAGCTCGCTTCTGGCAGTCCACATACACGACTTTCCCCAGACGGGTTCCTGGACGGAGGATCTTCCCTCCTGTATGTTCAAGAAAGCGCTTCTGGAAATAGGCCTTCCTCTGCGCCTTCTCCTCAGGTGTTACGGGTTTCTTTTTGAGGTCGAA
Organism: Kiritimatiellia bacterium; assembly: GCA_017962605.1. Taxonomy (GTDB): domain Bacteria; phylum Verrucomicrobiota; class Kiritimatiellia; order RFP12; family JAAYLN01; genus RGIG5952. The sequence goes on from JAGCUY010000163.1 coordinate 4,848, forward strand.
AGGCGGCGGTTCCGCTGCGCTCAAAGAAAAAATTACGGTTCCAACCGTCAACAGGACAATCAACCTAAACATCTTCTACTCCTTTTCCTTTTGAAGTTCCATGAGCATCTTCTGTCGGACAAGCGGACCGAACTTCATCGGCGCGATTCCCTTCTCCTCCAACATCTTGTTCGCGGCGTCCACAACGTCCTGTAGGTCTTCCACCGTCTTGACCTTGCCATCCCGCTGCAAGTCGTAGAGATGCCTCTTTAAATCCATTTTGTACCGCGCCATGTCTTGAAGCTCCCTGCGCGTATCCGCCATGATCTTCTCAATGTCCTCGCCGTTGTCCAACGCCGCCTTCAACTGAATCTTGGCGTCGCGCACATTGCGCTTGAGGGCCTTGTCCTCTTCCGAGTCGTCTGGATTGATGACAATGGGCGTTTCAAGCGACTTGAGGAACTCCTCCTTGAACTTCCCGTTATACTTCATCGTCCCGAAAATCGCGTCCCCCGGCTTGAGCGACAGA
>JAGCUY010000164.1 GCA_017962605.1 Kiritimatiellia bacterium
AGCCTCGCGGCGTCGGCCATCCGCAACGTCGATTCGGTGGTTCTCTTCTCCGAAGGGCAGGACAACTACAATGGCAAAACCACCTCCTTCAACAGCAAGGCCCTTGGCCGCTTCCCGCTTTTCGACAACGTGCGCGTCTGCCTCGTGAACGGCGATGGAACGGACGGCACCGAACTTTACTCCTGCAACTTCGAATACGGCTACCGCATGTCGGTGCAGAACGCCACATCGCTCGTCGGCAACGCCGACCGCGAGGGCACCGACCGCTGGATTCGGCGCGGGAACGCCTACGGCACGATCAGCGCCGTCGATGCCGACGGCGGTGACAACGTGGCCGTCCTCGACGGCTTCGGCTGGATCGGGAACACCACGCGCGCGGGCTACGCCGTTCAGCCCATCGGAGCGGTCACGAAGAACTGCGCTTCCGTCGATTTCGCGGTGGACATCCGCCCGCCAGAATGTTTCGCCCGCGAGAGCGGTTGTTACGCATACGTCGAGGTTGGCGGCGACGCCTACGCCCAGGGCGTTTACCATCCAGCCAGCAACAACAACTGGCGTCGTGAGCCGCGCATCGGCTTCGGCTTCTCCGTCGGCGCGGGGGCCAACGCCGTGAAGCAGTACACAAACGTTCTCATCTCCGTCCAGTCCGTCGCCTCAACGGGGGCTTCGGCGACATCTACGACCTCCGACTACGTCATTGACACATCGCACTGGTACCGCTTCCGCGTGAAGGCGAACCCGACTGGTGGCAAGTTCACCGTGAAGGTTTACGACCAAGGGGCAGCTAAGCCGTTGGCGGCAGACGTGGATGGTTCGCTTGTGGCGACGTTCGAGGACCTGGCTCTCCCGGCGTTCGGCGGCGAGGGCATGACGACCTTCGGCCTTGCCGGCGCCGGTTTCCACGGCTTCTTCGGCGGCGGCATCGACGACCCCAACGTGGTGCTGGTTGACAACCTCTCGGCGACCTTCAACCCCGCCGCGTTCGTGATAGTGTTCAAATAGCGAGACGCGGGAATCTCTCACACAGAGACACAGAGGCACAGAGATTGAATGTGTTATGGATGGTTATGGATTCCATTTGCAATACACTTTTGGGGTGAAAGCCTTGTCTTGAATTTCAAAAGCATCAAAAGTTGTTTTTCAAGATTCTCTGTGCCTCTGTGTCTCTGTGTGAAACTTTAACTGCGACATTTAGGTTAATAGTTCAGATTTGTCGACTATGAGGATAATGTTGCCGATGTGCGAATGTTGCCAATTGCCAGTCGCCAATGCCCAATTGGGAACTGGGAAATGGAACTGGATATTGGCAACATTGGCAACATTCCTCGCGCTCTTCGCGCTGTCCCTTCCGGCCGCCTCTGTCGCGGGCGAGTCGCCCGCGCCCCGGCAGCACCTGGTCGTCGCCATTCCGGACTACCTCCAGACGAACGACGTCGTGTCCGCGAAGCGGAACATTACGGAAACCCTTCTCGCCGCGGGAGCCGTTCCGGTTGTGCTTCCGGAAATGGATGATGCGTCGGCGGATCGCGTCCTGTCGTTTTGCGACGCCGTGCTTGTCGGCGGGGGAATCGCCATGCAGGACTACGACCGCCGATGCGCCTTCGAGGATCGCGTCATCGCGCTCGCCGCGAATCGCGGGCTGACCATCATCGGAATCTGCCACGGATGCCAGGTGATTAACCGCCATTTCGGCGGGACGCTCTCCTCCGTGCCGGCGGGGCGGAAAACCGTCCACAATGACAATGCCCTCTTCGCGCGGACTGGCCAGCGGGCCGAGCATTTCGTGACTGTTCTCCCCGGCGATTCGCTGATGACGCGCGTCTTCGGCGAAGGGCGCCTGAAGGTCAATTCCTCGCACACACTCCGCTGCGAAACCGTCGCCCCGGGCTTTCGCGCCACGGCGCTCTCGGAGGACGACGGCGTCGTGGAGGCCATCGAGCACGAGACGCTGCCGATTTACGGCTTCCAGTTCCACCCGGAATACTACTGGGATGAACATCCGAAGTTCCTGGAGCTGGTTCAGGCGGCGCTGGCGGAGGGGAAGGGGAATGTTCACAAATGACAATTGCCACGAATGTTCACAAATCGCAAATGCCAATTTCCACCGGTAGGGACGCGCCCACGGCGCGTCCGAATTGGCATTGACATTTGTGGCATTGCAGATTTATGAACAATGAGGATTTGTGAACAATGAAACAGTCTTCAATATCCGCGGTCCTCCTTGCGCTGTCTTCCGTCGCCTCCGCAGCCATTGTCCCCGTCTCCCCAATCGACGGCAAAATTGTCGCGCTCGTCCCTGACGCCCAGAAGAAGGCCATGGACCCGCCCACGCTTCAGGAGCGCATCGCCCTCTTCCGCGAAGACCGCGAGCGCGGCGGCAAGGTCATCCGCCACGACCCCCTGTGGCGCAGGGCAAAGCCCTTCAGGCTCGTTTGGCGCGCCACCGAAGGCGAGTCCGGCCCGTGGAAGGTCGAAATCGGCAAGGACCCCGGTTTCGACGGCGCCGACATCCGCTATGTCAGCGCGAACAGCGACAGCGTCAAGATCTCCGGCGGGGAGGTATTCTCCTACACCATGGCGCGTCCCAACCTGGAGATCGCGCGCACCTACTACTGGCGCGTCACGGGCCTCGGCAGTAAGGAGGAGGGCCAGAAGAAGGGGCCGGCCGTGCATTCGGGAATTGCGTCCTTCGCCACGGAAGACCGCGCGCCGCGCTGGATTGAGATCGAGGGCAAGGTCGGCAACATCCGCGACTTGGGCGGATGGCGCACGGCGGACGGCCGCCGCGTGCGGCAGGGCATGGCCTTCCGCGGCCAGGGATTGAACCAAAACTCCGTCACGGGGGAACGCCAGGGGCGCAACCGCCTCACCGTGGAGGACGTCAAGTACCTTGTCGGGACGCTCGGCATCAAGACGGATCTGGACTTGCGCAACAAGGGCGAGACCGCCGACCTCTCCGAGTCCCCGCTCGGCCCGGGCATCCGCCTCATCCTCCGCTCATCCTACAGCTACAAGGGCATCTTCAGCGGAATCGGCAAGAAGACAATGGCTGAGAACATCCGTGTCTTCTGCGACGAATCCAACTACCCGATCTACTTCCACTGCATCAGCGGCGCCGACCGCACCGGCTCGCTCGCCTACACCCTCCTTGCCGTGCTGGGTGTTGACCCCCACGACATCGAGACCGACTGGGAATCGACCTTCTACCCAGACATTCCCGACGACATCAACGAAGCGGATCCGGAATTCTGGCGCCGCGAATCGCACTTCACGGACGGCATCGCCACATACGGTGAGGAGGGCGACACCTGGCAGCGGCGCGCCGAACTGTATCTGCTGGACTGCGGCATCACTAAGGAGGAGATCGCACGCCTCCGGGAAATTCTTCTGGAACAGGCGATGTAAGGAATCTCATGAAACTCGTCTCTCGTCACTCGTCACCCGTCACTTTCGCGGCAGTGCTGGCCGCTGCCAGTGCCACCGCCGCCGTCTCCGACTTCACGCGCACGGAGGTCTCGGACTGGAACGGGCGCGAGGGCGTAACCTTTGTCCGCTGGTCCAAGGGCGGGACGCCGCGCGGCTTCGCCTTTGCCTTCGACCTCTCAAAGGGCTACCGCTTCAAGGCGTGGCATGGCGCGGCCAACACGAACGGCACGGCGACGGCGAGTGTCGGCGACATGGCCGAGGCGCTGTCCGCAGCGGGCGAGACGCCAATCGCCGGCATCAACGGCGACTACTTCGACAATTCAGGCATCGCCGTCTCCCATACCTCGGGCATGACCATTTCCGACAGCAGGGTCTCTTTCCCCGGCTGGAACGCAAGCCCCTCGACGGCTTTCTGCTACATCGCGGGACTTGCGGATGGCAACCTCCACCACGGCAAGGTCGATTGCATACCTGGATACGATGGGGGCAACCCCGCCGCGTCTTGGCTGGTGAACGCCATGGGCCGCCACATCCGCAACGCCGTCCGCACGAACTACCAGAACTACCCCGTCAGCGCAGGGTCGATCAACCCCGTGGGCGGCGGCAACTCCAACAACGGCTACGACTTCTCGACCACCATCGGCAACTACCAGAGCCGCAACAACTACTGGCGCACGCTTGTCGGCATCGGCACGAACGCCGTCGGCATCGCCACGAACCTCGTCATCTTCACGAGCGACCCGTCCGGCTCCGGCGGCTTCCCCGACGTCGACGCCTACCAGATGATGATCGACCTTGGCTGCAACGAAGTCGGCGAGCTTGACGGCGGTGGCAGCGCCACGATGTGGGCGGAGTCCGGCCCCGACGCCGTGTTCAGGGGCGCGACTACGGCGCACGGCGGCTATGTGATGATGCCGCGCGACACATCCCCGCGCAAGGTCGGCAACGGAATCTTCGTCATGCCGCCCGACCCGCGCCCGCAGACCATCGAAGTCGCGACGGGCAACTTCTACACAACGCTTGAGGAGGCTCTGGAAGCGCGAGCCCCAAATGAATACGTCTTGATCCATGCGGCGACCATCGCCTCGGACGCCGTGCTGGGCCGGGCCTTCCGCCTCCGCAACGCCTCGACAGCCGCGAGCCTCGTGCGCTGCTCCACCAACTCGCTCCTCGTCGGCGAAGCCGTCGCCGCCTCCGACGGCGTGACGCTTCGATGGACACCGGGCGCTTTCCTCTCCGGCGCGGCTTCCGCACCGGGCTACGACCTCACGACCGGC
>JAGCUY010000165.1 GCA_017962605.1 Kiritimatiellia bacterium
CCCGGGCGCTTCGGGCGCCGCTGGTGCCTCGGGCGCCGCTGGCACTTCGGCGGCCGGTGTCTCGAGTGCCGCAGGCGCGGCCTCGGCGGGTGCCTCTTCCGGCTCTTCGGGCTGGACGAAGATCGGGCCAATCTTTTCGTTGGCTGTGTAAACCAAGTCAGCGCGGACACCCTTCATGTAGTCGTCCACGATTTTTCCCTTCTTCTCGTTCTCGAGGAAGCCCTTGATCCTGTCCTTGACCTCTTCAAGCGGCGTCTTGCCGGCTTCCTTGTAGCCAGTCTTCTTGATGATGTGGAAGCCAAACGGGGTCTCGACAATGCCGCTGATCTCGCCATCGGCGAGGGCGAACGCCGCGACTTCAAATGGCGCAACCATCTGGCCTTTGCCAAAGAATCCCAAATCGCCGCCTTTGTCCTTGCTGGGGCAGTCAGAATTGGCAGTGGCTAGTTCTGCGAAGTCGGCGCCTTCCTTGACCTGGGCAAGCAGACCCTCGATCTTTTCCTTGGCGGCCGCTTTGTCCTCGTCAGAGGCATCGGCTTCGAGCTTCACCAGAATATGGCTAGCGCGCACCTGCTCCGGCGTTTCAAAGGACTTGGCGTTCTCTTCATAGAACTTGGCGACTTCTTCTTCCGCAACCTCAATGCCCTGCGTGAGAATGTCCATCATCTTCCTGATTGGCAGCATGTCGCGCATCTGCTTCTTCAATTCATCCACAGAGAGGCCTGAGCGCTCCAGAGCCTCCTCAAGGGTGACATTCGGAGGCAGCGAGGCGGTGGCCTTGGCGAACTCAGCCTCAATGTCCTCGTCAGAGCAGACGACGTTGCCCTTCGCGGCGGCGTCCTGCAGTGCCGACATCATCACGAACTCCTCGACTATCTGAGGCAGGGCCATCGGCGCCACCTGCTTGACAGCGGCGTCCAGCTGATCGTCGGGAACGCCCTGCATCTTCATGGCGCGGCGGACGTTCGAGACAGCCTCTCCGTAGGTGAGGCTCTTGCCGTATGCTTCGACGAGCTTCTCGTCGTCGGCAAAGTTTACCGCCTCCTCGGCCGCCTCTTCGGCGACATCCGCCGCTGCGGCCTCAGCCGCAACTGGCGCGGCATCCTTGGGCGCCGCTGCCGCGTTGTCCTTCTTGCCGCAGCCAACTGCCGCGACGGCGGCCACCGTTGCAACCGCCACAAAACCAATGTTCCTTGACACGTTCATTTGCTTTCTCCTTACTTTGTTCCTGTTGAGTTGAAAAAGTACTGTATATTATGATAGCAAAAAAAACGAAATGCCTCACGGCTCCTCTTCAATTGGGCCACCAAGTTCATAAAGGCGACGCTCCACTTCTTTTGCCAATGCGTCCTCGCCTTCACTTTCAAGACGCTTCCCAAGCGCCTCTAGGAATATCCTGTAAATGCGTCCCTCAAAGGGACTTTCGACCATGCTTTCCTCAAAAAAGGCCATGGTTGGACGGACAAGCGCCCAATCGGGACCAACGCTCCACTTCCCCTTTTCCACATCGCCAGTGAACTTCCCGGATAGGATTAGCGTGGCGAGGCTCTGGTGCACCATGCGGCGAAGGGATTCACGGTCAAAGCCCGTCGGGTTGAGGGCGAGGCCCCGCCAGGCCCAGTGGATTGCATGGGCGTGGGGAAGGCGCCAGTCAATCGCGCCGAAGCGGGCCTCTATTTCCGCCATCGTCGCCGGGTCGAGCGGATGGAGCCTCTCGCCAGACGGTCTTGTGGCATCGGCTGCGAGATCGAGCTTGTATGCGACATTTGCAGGATCGTCGGCGGTGCCGATCTTATTTTGATAGAGCCATCCTAGTTCACGGTAGAGCGAGGGGGCGGTCGGATTGGCCGGAATGGCCTTGTCGCGCAGGAGCGAGATGCCGGCGTGCAGCCAGTGGAGCTTAGACTCAACGTCCGGGGTCATCGCGCCTATGTTGTAGGCCAGGTTCCATGCGCTGAAGGCCCAGGCGTCTGCCGCCCGGGGGTCAAGCGCGTTGATCCACTCCGCCAGCTGAGCCAACTCGAAATAGCGTCCTTGCTCCTGGAGCCGGTCGGCGCGAAGCCAGAGGACTTCCGAGATTACGCCGCGGAAGCCGCCCAGTCCGACCATGACGTAGCGGACCCATGTCGTTTCCGATGCCGACCTCTCTGCGGCGCCGGCTGCGCGAAGGCGCTGAAGAGAACCACCGGCAAGTGCGGACGCAATAGCCAGCGCCAAGGCAAACATTATTGCGCGGACTCTCATGGCAGCTCCTTTCGCTCAAGGACAAATGCCGCCACGGCGAGCATTGTCAGCGGCAGGGCAAGGCCATTCCACGCAAGGGAGCGAACAGCCTCCGCCCCCTCAACTGCGATGCCGTCGGCCAGCATTGTCGCGGGCTCCGGCTCCGTTGCCGTCCTTGCCACGAAGTCAATCGACCTGACGACTATCACCGACATTTCCCTCGTGACGCGCTGAAGCGCCGTTGGCGGCATGGCGTCCTCGAATTCCAAGATGTCCGGGTCGGACACGGAATACCCGGCCGAAAGCACCGAGAGCGCAAGGCCCACGGCACAGAACGACGCGACCGGCAGAGAGAATAGCGAGCCGAGCGCCAGACCTAGCGCCGCCAGCATGGCCAGCAGCGGCATCAGCACGAGGAAGGCGCGAATGAAATTCACCGATGTCGCGTGCTCCGGCACCAGTATCGCCAGCGACTGCCTTGGCTGCAGCATCACGGGCATCTGCCCTTCGGCGCCGCCATGGCGCATGGTGAGCGCAAGTTCCGTGGCCCCGCCCAGCCGCGCAGTATCAACAGGTATTACCAGCTGCCGCGCGGTAATGTTGGTAATGGCAACCTCGACATCGGAGTTGGCAACTTCAGCCCCGGTATTGGAGCGGGAGGCATCAGCCCTCCTGATTGCGCATACCACCGACAGCGGCTTCGACGAATAGGAATCCGAGGCGAATGCGACTTCGAGCATCATCGGGCGCGAGGCGTCAAGCGGCTTTGGCAGCGTGAAACGGAAGTTGAGCGCCTCGCCGGGAGAGAAGGCCACTGTGGCGAATGGCAGCTTCGCCAAGGCGTCGCGGCGGATGGCGCTCAGCTCGGTTTGGTTGGTTTCGCCGCCCCGGATCGCCATGGCAACGGTTTCCTCGGCCACCTCCCTTACGGAGGGGAGCACCGGCCTTATGCGTGCCGAACAGCGCTCTGGGACTGGCTGCGGCGCGACTAGGCGCACGGCGGCCATCGCCGCCGCCAGTATGAGCGCCAGCGAGGCGCAAAGTCCAATCCAGTGGCCCATGAGAAGCTGGAACATCGGCACTGGCTTGACGCGCGCCAGCTGGAGCGTCTTGGCGCGTGTCTCGCCGGAAATCGCGGCCGCCGCCGCCACAAGCGCCGCTACGCATAGTATCGCCTCCACCGCCGCAAGCGAGTAGAAGGTGAAGTTGTGGAAGGCCGCGCCGTCGGTGCCGCCGGTTGCGCGCCTCACCACCGCAATGGCGCCGGCCACGGCCAGAGCCGTGGAGGCGACAAGCCGGGAGCGCACCGTCTCGCGGAATGCGAGGATGGCTATTGCCGCGATTCTTCTTGGCGTCTGCGCCATTTGCTTCATGCTCCTTCAAGGAGGAAGGGTGCGATGGGCGGAGTCCCTTCGACTTCCACGGCATCCAGGAAGAATGACTCAAGGCTCGTGGCGCGGTGAGGCGACGCCGCATCGGGGATAAGGTCGCGGAGCGCGCCGCTCGCCCGCAGAACGCCGTCGCGGAGGATGGCGATGCGCGTCGCCGAATCCTCTACGTCCGCCAGGATGTGCGAGGAGAGCAGGACCGTCTTGCCGGCGGCAGCCAGCTGCCCGATCCACTTTTTCACGGCGCTGGCGCCAATGGGGTCGAGGCCGGAGGTCGGCTCATCGAGGATTACTAAATCCGGATTGTTGATCAGGGCCTGGGCGATGCCGACGCGACGCGCCATGCCTTTTGAGAATTGGCCGATCTGGCGGTCTGCGGCCTCGGAGAGCCCGACCATTTCAAGGAGCTGCGCGGAGCGGGTGCGCGCTATGGCGGCGTCAAGGCCGAAGAGTCCGGCGTAGTAGCGCAGCGTCTCGCGCGGCGTGAGGAAGTGGTGGAGAGTCGTCAGTTCCGGAAGGAAGCCTATGCGGCGCCGCGCGGCCGTCGCGCCGGGCCGTTCGCCGAGGACGCTCGCCTTCCCGCCCGTGGGCGAAATGAGGCCGAGCAGCACCTTGATGGTGGTGCTCTTGCCGGAGCCGTTCGGCCCAAGGAGCGCGAATACGTCGCCGCGCTCCACGGAGAAGGTCACGCCTTTCAGCGCCTCGTGCGCCGGGCGCCGCCAGAAGTCGAGGTAGGTCTTCCGCAGGTCTTCCACTAATATGGCAGGTTCATTTGGCATGCATACGATTTTACCAAATACGCGCCTCTTTCGCCGCCTTTGGTATAATCAAAGAGCCTCAATTTCCCATTCTCATTTTTCAATTTTCAATTCTCAATTTTCAATTCTCAATTATCAGCCATGGCATTCGAAACTGGCAACCCTTCCTTCCGCGTCTTCAGGTGCGGCGAGGACATGAACGAGGGCCTCATAGAGGTCTTCAGAAAGCATCTGGCACCAAGGCCCGAGGCCATCACCGCCTCTCCCATGGAGGCATGGGCCGGCTGGCGGCACCTCCTCGACCGCGACCTCGACGAGGACAACTGTCTCTTCATCCCCTGGCTCTACATCAACCGCATCAAGACTGAGCGCAAGATCCCCAAGCAGCTCCTTCGCTCCTACTGCAAAATCGAGGAGGCAAACCAGAAAAAGCAATCCGGCGCCGAGGTTCTGCCCCCTAATGTCAGGCGCGAAATCCGCGACCGCATCATCGAGCAGCTTACGCCAGACATGCCTCCCACCCTCACCGGATACGGCATCGTGCTCGACTTCGCCAGCCGCGCCATCTACGCCGAGGCGACATCCCAGAAGGCGGCCGAGACCTTCGCCGACGCCTTCCGCGAGACCACTGGCCACTCCATTACAGTCCTCACCCCGGAGACGGTGGCCGTCTTGCGCAAGGGCGTGAACTGCCGCGACCTCAAGCCCGCCATCTTCACTGACGACGAGTCCATATCCCCGCCCGACATCTGCAACCTCGGTCTGGAGTTCCTCACCTGGATGTGGTATGCCTGGGAGAACGAGAGCGACAACTTCGAGACCACTCGCGGCGAGCGCATCGAATACATGATGGAGGGTCCCGTCGCCTTCTACAACGAGGGCAAGGGCGCGCACAACGTAGTCATCCGAAACGGCCTACCGCTCCAGAGCCGCGAGGCCGGCGCCGCCCTTCTCTGCGGCAAGAAGGTCCGCAAGATCAGCCTGTCCATGACCGACGGCGCACACGCCTGGACGGCCACCATCGACGCCGACTTCGCCTTCACTGGCGTGAAGCTCCCGCGCGACAAGGACGAGCCCCACCAGTCCGTCCAGGAGCGCATGGGGCTGATTGAATCTTTCGTCGAGGGCGTATTCTCCCTCTACGACATCTTCCTCGACCTGCGCTCCAACCCCAAGGAGTGGGCCAAGACCGAGAAGAAGATGAGGGAGTGGGTGGGCCGTCGCGCCGCGATGGCCGATGGCGACATCACCCAGCACTAGCGCCGCGCCAGGCGCGCGGCGCGCTCAACCGAATGTTGTGATTATCACCTGGATTTCGTAGAATTGTTTTGCCATGAGAGAACATGTAAGAATCATTGCCGTCACGGCGATTGTGTCGCTGTGCTTTGTTCAGTCGGCCTTGTCCGAAGTAGCCGCCCCTCCGCGCCAGATGGTCACGAAGGTTGTCGTCGATGCTGGCGACACCGCCCGCGAATCTCAGGCGCGCAGCTACGTCCTCCCCCGCATCCGCACCCGCGAGGGCGCTGTGCTCTCCCAGCGCGATCTCGCCTCTGACGAGCGCGACCTCCTCGACTCCGACCTCTTCTCCAGCGTCGCGATTCTCGCCGAGCCTGACGGCGAAGACGGAGTCGCCATCATCTACCGCGTCGCCCTCGCGCCAAGGCTCCGCCTGCCGATTGAGGTTAGCGGCAACAAGCGCTTCTCCAAATCGAAGGTCCGCTCCAAGCTTGGCCTCGCGGAGGGGCGCCGCATCGACAGCGCCCGCATCGACGCCGCCTGCGACCGCCTCCGCGCCGAATACCGCAAGTCATACTTCAACAACGTGAAGATCGAGACCTCCCTCTCCAAGCCCGACGCAGAGGGCCTTGTCACACTGTCCCTGGTTATCGACGAGGGCGAACGCGAAAAGCTCGCGAACTTCGAATTCGAGGGGAACACGGTCATTTCCTCCGCCGAGTTGCGCTCCGCCCTGGGCCGCCCGTCTCCCTACAACCCCTTCAAGATCTTCTATTCCAAGTGGCGCATCGACGCCTTTGACCGCGAGTCCGTGCGCGACCGCGTGGCCGAGGCATACCGCGAACTTGGATACTTGGACGTAATCGTCAGCCAGCCGGTGATGGAGCCGGGCGAATCCGAAGGGCGCCCCATAATGCGCATCGCAATCGAAGAGGGCCGCCGCTACTCGATTGACTCCGCCGAGATAACGGGCGTAACGCTTTTCCCCGAATCCGACCTCCGCCGCGCCGCGTCTGTGGCCGTCAAGCGCGGCGCGCCAGCCTCCGGCAAGGCCATCGCCGCCGCCGAAAAGAATGTCCGCGACTACTACGGCTCCCGCGGCTATGTCGAGACCGAAGTCACCGCCAAGGTCATCCCCCACTTCAACGCGGCCAAGGACGATGCCGACGCCCCCATCCCCGCCACGCTGAAGTTCGACATCAAGGAGGGCTTCCTTGCCAACATCCGCTCGGTGCGCATCCGCGGCAACACCTACACCAAGGACAAGGTCATCCGCCGCGAACTCCTCATCGCCCCCGGCATGCTGATGAACGAAGTCCTCGCCGAAACATCGCGAAAGCGCGTTGAGAACCTCGGCTTCTTCGAACAGGTCAGGATGCGCGAGATCCCGGCTGCCGACGACCCCACCCTGCGCGATGTCATCTACGACATTGAAGAAAAGTCCACCGGCACTCTCATGGCCGGCGTCGGCACGTCCAACATCGACAACATCCTCGGCTACATCGACATCACCCAGAGCAACTTCGACATCGCCAACTGGCCCACCTTCCGCGGCGCCGGACAGAAGATGCGCTTCTCCCTCTCGGCAGGTTCTTCCTCCAACTCCGGCGAAATCTCCTGGACAGACCCCTGGTTCCTCGACCGCCAGCAGTCCCTCAACGTCACCCTCTACCGCCGCGAATACGGTTTTAGCGAATACGACGAGACCCGCCTGGGCGGCGACACCACCCTCTCCGTTCCTCTCAAATACGGCCGCTTCTCCACGCGCCTCGGCATTGAGTCCGTCGGCAGCGACGACTTCATCAGGGGCCTCTACCACCCGGAGGACGCACCCGAAGAGGATTTCTACTACTACAACATGGACGACCGCTACCTCCGCATCCCGCTGCGCCTGTCCTGGTCCTACGACACCCGCAACCACCCCTTCGTGCCTTCGCGCGGCTCGCGCAACAACGTGTTCTTTGAAATCACCAACTCCAACCTGGGCTCCGACTTCGACACCTACAAGCTCGGCGCCGACCTCCGCCAATACGCCCCGCTCCCATGGTCGAACCACTACCTCTCCTTCCGCCTCCGCGCCGAAACGATCGACGCCTACGGCGACACCGACGAAGTGCCGATCAACGACCGCTACTTCATAGGCGGCGCCCGCTCCCTGCGCGGCTTCAAGTACCGCGAAGTCGGCCCCAAGGCCATTCCCGACGAAACCACCGGCGGCCGCGCCCGTCCGATTGGCGGCCAGACTCTCGCCGCATTCTCCGCCGAATACAACATCCCCATCGTCAAGGTGCTGCGTCTTGCCGCATTCTATGACGTCGGCAATGTCTGGGCCGACTCCTTCGACATGGACTTCGGCGAATACGCCTCCGCATGGGGCGTCGGCATCCGCTTCGACATTCCCGGCTTCCCCATCCGCCTGGACTACGCCACCCCTGTCAAGCATGATGACGACTACTCACGCTCCGAGCGCTTCATCTTCTCCATCGGCTTCGAGTAAGCCTCTCCTGAATCACAAATCTCGAATCTAAGATCTCAAATTTCAAATCCCAAATTTCAAATCCCAAATCCCAAATCCCAAATCTTAAATCTGAAATCTCAAATCTCAAATCTCAAATCCTAGATTTCAAATTTCAAATCTCCCA
>JAGCUY010000166.1 GCA_017962605.1 Kiritimatiellia bacterium
GAACGACGGTCACGCTGGGCTACGGCGCGGAACTCGCCGCGCCGACGGTGACAAAGACGGGCTACACCTTCGCGGGCTGGTTGCCGGAAGTCCCGGCGACGGTTCCGGCAAGCGACGCAACCTACGTTGCGCAATGGACGGTGAACACCTACACGGTGACCTTCGACGCGAACGGCGGCGAGGGCGGAACGAGCGCCAGCCTCGAATACGGCTCGGCGCTCGCCGCGCCGACGGTGACAAAGACGGGCTACACCTTCGCGGGCTGGGTGCCGGAAGTCCCGGCGACAGTGCCGGCAAGCAACGTGACCTACGTTGCGCAGTGGGTGGCGGATGATTGGCCGCTCTATGGCGTGACATTTGAGGATGCTGTCAATAGCACTAAAGGTTCTATGAACGATTTTGCATACGCAATAGATATGCCCGTTGCAGGTTCTTCTTACAACGGCATCGAAGCCGGCGAACCATACGGATGGTTCGCCGGGTCGGCGGATGACATGTCAAGTATCGTTGAACGTTCTGATGCGGCAGGAGGCCAGTGCCTAAAACTACAGACCGAGGGCGGGACGCTGACAAACAAACTCAGGGCCGCCACTGCAAATGCCCTTCGGGCTGCCGCCGAAGAAGCGGACGGCGCATATTTCGAAGCCGATGTGAAGTTCGTCGCCAGCGACACTGTGGAATGTGGCTTTAATGGCGGCCAAGGAACCCCAATGTTTGGCCTCTATGCCTACGCGCCTGATGGCGGCGACACGACTAACCTAGTGGTGTTCCATGCGTGCTATGACGCTGGCGGCGGGGGTGTCAGCTACACTAACGAGGTGTTAGGCATTTCAATTGACACGGAATCTTTCACCAGAATTCGCGTTGAAATGAAGCGGATGGATGGCTTGAACCTCTTCGCCGTCTCGATTGATGGAACGACCGTCACCTCATCTAGCGCTTGTGAGGATGGACGCTGGTTCCTGGCGGCAGACAGCGCCGCGTTGGGGACTGGCCGAAGTGCCGCTGGCAGAAGCGCGGCGCTTAATCGTGCAAACGGTATTCTCATCATTCTTCCTGCTTCACTTATCGCATTTTCAAACTACGACACCATCCTCTTCAAGGGGACTGGCGAGATTGACAACATCAGCATTGGCACAATAGGCGACACCACCAACACGGTGATGCCTGATAGAGAGAAGGTCCAGCTTTGGGCGGGCGGGCCATACTGGGCTACGACCAACATCGGCGCAGAGGAGCCGGAGGATTACGGCCTTTACTTCTGGTGGGGCGATACCATCGGCTACCGGCGAGAGAACGACGCCTGGGTGGCGAGCGACGGCTCGTCGGCTAATTTCTCGTTTATCACTAACAATACGCCGACATACGGCAAGAACGATGCCACACTGCAAAGCGAGGGTTGGATTACGACGGATGGCGTCCTTGCGCCGGCGCATGACGCGGCGCAAATGCATTGGGGTGATAAATGGCGTATGCCGAGGGGTGCAGAGTTATCCGCGCTCTGCGACAACTGCGACTGGACTTGGACGACGCAGAATGGCGTGAGCGGTTTTATTGTCAGCGGCAAGGGTGATTACACCTCTGCCAGCATCTTCCTCCCCGCAGCCGGCTACATCAACGGGACTTCCCTCTTTTGCGCCGGTTCGGACGGCTACTACTGGTCGTCCGTCCCGCTTTCGGACAGCAACTTCTCGTGTTACTTCTACTTCTATTCGGGCATCCACTTCGTGAGCAACTACTTCCGTAACTACTGGCTTCCCGTCCGTCCCGTCCAAGGGTTCGCCGAATAGCGAGCGAAGCGAGCGCATTCAATTCTTCAATTCTTCCGATGGTGGATGACAGAGAAAAACCAGTGAATGTGAGGGCGGAAGACTTGTCGTTTGAGGACAACCGCTCCCCCGTCTGCGGCCGCGACGAAGCGCGGCCCTCCCGTTTCGCGAACGCCGTTAGGCGTGAACAAATCCGTGTGTTCTTCCCGAATGCGGGTCAACTCGCCTTTTCCGGGCCTGATTGCCGGTCAGCAGAGACCGCACCGCTACTTGCCGAACAGGTCGGCGTGGGTGCCGGTGCGGGCGAGGCGGACTTCCGTCGGCGTGGTTTCGTAGATCAGCAACCAATTCGGCCCGATGTGGCATTCGCGCTTGGGAATCCAGTTGCCGACGAGTGGATGGTCCCGGTTCTGCGGGGGAAGAGCCATGTCAGACTGAAGTGTGACAAGAACGGCGGAAAGTCGGGCGATGTCATACCCGCGCCTCTGACAGAGCTTCAAATCGCGCTTGAACTGCGCGGCAAGGACGAGTTCTTTCACAGCACGTCCTTCAGCATGGCGTCAACCGAGGCGTATCGGGAAAGGTCGCGGTTGTTGTCGAGGTCTTCGATTGCCCGCACCGTTGTTTCGTTTGGCCTTTCGGCGGCAATGTCAGGCAGCACGACAGGCGCGGCAAAGCCGCGGTGCGCGAGCGTCTGCATGAGCAGGACGTTCATGGCGGTCGAGGTCGTCATGCCGAGGTGCGAGAAGAGTTCGTCGGCGCGGCGCTTGATTTCGGGCTTGACCCGGAAGGCGATAGTTGCGGAGTTCATGGGAAAATGCTCTCTTTCGTTTGCAAATGTAAAACATTCTAGCGCGTCTGCTCGCAAAATGCAAGCGGCGTGAAAACTTTTTGGAGGTTGTAGAACAACATGAAGACAACGAAGACATCTTTCATCGGGCGCGCGGCGGCTATAGCCGCCCTTCTCGGCGCGGGCATCGTGCTTGCCGAGACATCTGCTCCCTTCCGCGCCGACGTGCGCGAGTCGGCGGGCGCGCTTGTCGCCACTGGCGTCGAAGGCCTTGGCAGCGCCGATGGCTCATCTGTGACGGCGTGGGACACCACGCAGCTCGACGACGGCTGGACGACGCTCTCGAGCGACGGCGTCACGACTAACGTCATCGTCCTCAATGGGCCGTCGGTCGTCGGTTGTCGGATGTCGTCAAATGAAACCTGGAGCGCCGGGCGCGTCCATGTCGTTCGCGACGACGTTGTGGTGCCGACGGGCGTGACGCTCTCCATCGCAGCTGACGCGGCGGTGAAGTTCTCCGAGGGCGCAAGAATTGTCGTCGAGGACGGTGGCGAACTCATCGTTGACGGCGCCATGTTTGCCGATTTCGCGGACGATACCGTGGGCGGCGACGCGAACATGGACGGCGACGCGACCGCTCCCACCACCGTCTGGGACGACTGGACGGAGGGGGTGGACTCCAACGCACTCCTGCGCGTCTCGCTTCTGGACGGCGCGTTTTCGGTCTTTCCCTCTCGTGCCTACACATCGGGGCATGCACTCGGGTCTCTCCCCGAACCATATCGCTACGAGGCTCGCTTCAAAGGCTGGCGCACGGCGCCCGACGGCGGGGGCGAGGCGGTCTCCGCCGACACATTGGCCGATGATGCGCCTTTGCTTTACGCCTCGTGGGAGGCCTATTCGCTTGATATCACACCGGCATCGACGAACCTCGCGGCGGTGGCCGGCAATTGCGCCTTTGCCGTTGCAGCGAACGCCGCATGGACTGTCTCCACGGATGCCCCCTGGATATCGCTTCAATCGGAGGACGGGAGCGGCGACGGCGCGGTCGTTTTCTCAGTTGGCGCGAACGAATCGACGCAGCCTCGCTCCGGCACCGTGCGCGTTTCTCTCGCCGAAGGCGGGCTTGTCCGCGACTTCACGGTCTCACAGGAAGGAATGGAGGAGGTGGCGACACCGACTTTCAGGCCGGGTGACGGCACGACATTCAAGGCAAGTGCGCAGCGCGTTGCAATTAGTTGCTCTACCGCCGGAGCAACAATCCGCTACACTTTGGACGGTAGCGACCCGACAATGGCGAGCACATTGTACACAAGCCGTGGCTTCAACGTCTTCGACACGACGACCGTAAAGGCCCGCGCCTACAAGGACGGAATGTTGCCAAGCCCAATTGCATCGGTACGGATTATCAGGTTGCAGACACTCGCAGAGGCGCTCGACGTGCCACTATGGACCGTGACGACGGATGGCAACGCGGAATGGACAGTCGATATGGAGGTGGCGGCTGAAGTCGGCGGGTCGTCGGCACGAAGCGGGGACATCGGCGACGACGAGGAGACCTCCCTCCACACGAGCGTGGAGGGAAGCGGAACACTCTCCTTCCGCTGGAAGACTTCGTGCGAGGACGATCCGGACGACTCCTGGACATGGGATTACCTGGTATTTGAAGCGGACGATGTTCCCCGCGCCTGGCTTGATGGCCAGACTGACTGGCAGGAGATCAGCTTGACGTTTGGCGCTGGAACGCACACATTTGATTGGACTTTCCGCAAAGACTTCATGGACGGCGATGAAGTTGGCGAGGATTGCGGATGGGTGGATCGTATTGTCTGGACGCCTATTGTGGCCGCAGGCGACATGTCGATTCCAGTTTCGTGGTTTGAGGCCCAGGGGCTTGTCGAGGCTGGGCAGGGCGCCGATGAGGCGGCTGACGCCGACCCGGATAGAGACGGCCTCACGACCGCCGAGGAATACATCGCTGGCACCGACCCGAACGACCCCGAATCCTCGTTCACCGCAACGATTGAGATTGAAAATGGCGTTCCCAAGGTGAAATGGACGCCTGACCTCCTCGGCGAGCGCGCCTATCGCGTCCTTGGCAGGAAGAGTCTCGGCGGCGATGAAGAGTGGGAAGACGTGACGGACCTCGAAGGCCATGGCGCCGCAGAAGGCTACCGCTTCTTCAAGGCCGAAGTGAATATGCCCAAGTAGCGGTTTGGAACAATTTGTGTAGTGAAGCGACATCGTGACTCCCCCTGATTTGTGTAGTGAAGCGACATCATGACTCCCCCATTTTTGTGTAGTTAAGCCATTGTCGGACGTCATGCATTTCCGCAAAAAAAGTCTGGTTCTTGTGGCTTTGCGGCATAAGTGTGTAGGCAAGTGTGCAAAGCAAGGCCGCTACCGCGCCGAACTTTGGAAGCTGCCTGGGATGCGCGAGGCGCATTCTGCGGCGTGTCTGCCGCCGCACCGAAGCAAGCTTCATGCGCCGCCAGCCCTGCCACGCGGCCGTGGCCGCCCCCCGGCAGATTGGGAAGGCCGCTCTGCGGCATGGGAAAACCAGGAAAGTCAAAGGTCGAAAGTCGAAAGTCGAGATTCGGGAGGGACGCGCTTTGTCGCGTCCGCGCCGCAAGGCGCTGCGGCAGGAACGGAAGCCGCCCCTAGCCCCTAGTCCCTAGTCCCTAGCCCCTAGTCCCTAGCCCCCATTTTCACATTGGATGTTGGCTGTTTTCACACTTCCCCATTTTCACATTTCCCAAGGCCGCTGGCTCGCACAGCGAGACGGCGCACCAGTTCCCTAACCTCGGCGCGGTAGCGCCACTGCGGAAAGCATGTTGAAATTGCTATAATGATGTTCCATGGATGATTTCAAAACATTTTTGTCCGTATTGCACGATAGGGAGACGCCTCTGGACCAGCGCGTCTTCGCCTTGCTGGAGGTGGTGCTGTTCCCGGTGAGCATTGCGACGGTCGTCGCCATGTTCCGCCAGCCGTTCCTTCGCCACTATGGCTATGTCCCGCCAGAGTGGATCGACAAGGTCGCCATGCCGATTCTCGTCGCCGGTGCCATCGGCTACCTGACGAACCGCCTGGCCATCGAGATGCTTTTCAAGCCCTATCTGCGGACAAACAGGCACATTCTAACTTGGCTGACTTTCGGCTACTGGAAGCAGGGCCTTGTGCCGCGCAACAAGGCAAAGATCGCCGAGGTCGTCGGGAAGCAGGCCGAGGGCCGCTTCATCGACCCCGCTAAAATGGCGGACGACATCTGCGCGGCTGTGGGCGAGGCGCTATCAGACCCGCGCGTTGCCGAGGCCATCCGCGATGCCGCAAAACGGCAGATCAACGAGCACGGCGGCGAAATCGCGGCGGCTGTCTCCGGCCATGTCCGCAAGGCCGTGTCTCGCCAGATCGCAGAACGGCTTGGCGCCATGGGAGGCATGGTGGCCCCGCTTGCAGATGCCGTGGTCGCGTCGGCTATAACGCCCAATGCCGTGGCTACGACGCTGGGCGGCCTGATTGACTCCCCAGACGCCTCGCGGGCGCTTGAAGCGATACGGCCGGAAATTGAGCGGCTTGTCCGCGAGCAATGCCTGCCGCGTATTTACGGCAGCCTGAACATTGGCGGGCGTGTCATGGACACCATTGACAAGATGGATGTCAGGGAGTTCCACCAGGTCGTCAACGAAGTCGCCGCGCGCCACCTCGGCGCGATCCAGGTGCTTGGCTACATCCTCGGCTCCATCGCCGGTGCGGTGATGGTCGTCCTCAAATAGGCCGCTTGCTAGTCTCTTTTACCTCTCGTCGTCGATCATGGCGACTAGGCGGCGGAGGGGCAGGAGTGACATGACGGCGCAGAGGACAAGGGCGAATCCAACCCCGCGCAGGATCGTCAGCCATGGGATGACTAGCCGCACCGGCAGACCGGCAGAGGCCATCCAGCGCGACAGTCCGGTGAAGGACCATCCCGTCGCGAGCCCCGCGCCAAAGCCCAATATCACCGCCGAGAAGGTCACGAGAAGCGCCTCCGCGAAGATCAGCCGCCCCATCTGCCCGCGCGTCATGCCAACGGCGCGCATCGTGCGCAACTCGCGCATCCCGCCTTGGACCGAGGCCAGCAAGAGCGCAACCATGCCCGTCGCGGCGACGGCCAGCGACCAGAAGGGGATTCGCGCCATCATGCCGAGGATGTCGTTGCCGTGGGAGAGCGTTCCATCCGCAATCTCGTCGCGGTGATGCACCTGGATCGCGTTCTCGCCTGCATCGTGGACTGCCGCCCTGATTTCGGAGTCCAGCCGCACCGTGGCGCGGAGTCCGCCAAGGGCGTCCAGCTCCGGGGTCATTCCCAGCCAGACGAAATAAGTCTCCTCGTTGCCTGTGATGGAGCGGACGAATTTCTCTGAGACGAATACCATGCCGATGGTGCGTCCGGGGCCGGTGCCGTCGCGCACAGTCGCCGCCTCGCGCCCGAATGGCGTTCTGACGCGGGAGCGCGAAGTGACCATGTGCCAGTTGAGATCGACGATCCCCGCCACCTCCAGCTCGCGTCCGGCGAAGCGGATTTTGTCGCCAAGGCGAAGTCCGGCGAGCCGCGCCAGCATCGAGACGATCACGCAGCCGCGTCCCTCGCGCATGGCTGCAATCGCCGCCTCCCGCTCGCCGGCGACGAACTTGAATGGCGCAAGCGGCTTCTCCCCGCCGTATGCGGCGTCGGGGTCGGCGCCGAAAAGGAGAATGGAGCCGAGCGGCATCTCGTCCTCGCGTCCCGCGAAGGCGGGCGAGTCTGCGTCAAAGGTCTTTTGGGTGCAGTCGATCTTGACGATCTTGCCGTCCTCGACGCCCGGACAGGTCGCGACGGCCGCGACCTGGGTGTCAGTCCAGCCATTTGGCAGGGCGGAGACAATGGCGTCGGGCCATTCGGGGCTCGGCACGAAGCTCGACATCAATGTTCCGCCCCACACATGGATGGCGACGAAGCCGCCAAGCGCCAGCGCGATGGTTACGATTGTTCCGGCGACCCGCGCGTGGTCGCGTCCAAGGCGGTTGCGCAGCATCGCCGGGGCGAGGCGCAGCGCGCGGCAAATGGGGTGAAGCGCAATCGCCTCCGCGAGGCGCGTGACGAAACGCAGCGATAGCAGTAGCGCCGCGACGAAGCATGGCATTCCAATGACGCCCATCGCCAGCGCCTTCTGCTTTTCGTCAAGAAAGGGGATGACGGAAACCAGCGGCATCGGCAGGGCCAGGGCTAGCGCCAGAAGTCCCCGGCGGGGCGATGGCTGGCGGGGCAGGGGAGTGGCGCCGCCTAGCGCCTCCAGCGGACGGACGCGCATCGCCGCCACAGCCGGAACCGCCGCTGCGGCAAGTCCGACGACGAGTGCCAGCGCAAGGCCGCAGAGGGGAGTCTGCCAGCCGAAGAAGGGCCGCGCCGGAAGGTCGCCGCCGCGCTCCAAGAGCAGGAAAACGCGGAGAATGATGTCGGCGAGAATCGCGCCGACCGCCCAGCCGAAGAGGACAACGGCCACGGTTTCATTCAGGATAAGCCGCGCCACGCCGAAGCGGGTCATGCCTGCGCAGCGCAGTTCCGCCATGCGCTTTCGCTGGAGCGAGAGCCCTATCAGCAGAATCGTGGCGACAAGGCATGCCGCAGTGATGACGGCCAGGCAGAGTGTCATCGGCAGCGACGAGACAAGGTTGTTCACGGTGTCGCTGCGGAAACGCGCCCCAAGCGCCGCCGTGGAATAGAGGCGGCACGGGGCGCGGCCTTCGGCGGCCGCCCGCGAAAGCGCAGATTCGACGCTGCCGAGGCCGTTGTGAGTTTTCAGGAGCGCCAGATTGGGCCGCGCCACATAGTCGGGAGTGGCGCGGGCGACGGCATCCATCGCCGCGCCGTTGGCGTAAATTGCGGGGAAGAGGTCAACCATCCTGCTGGCGATGAAATAGCCGACGACAACCGGGGAGGCCGTGCCGCCGCCAAGGGTCAGCGAAAGGGATTCTCCGATGGCCGGCGCCGGAACGCGCGTGCCGAAAAGCCCCTTGTTCACCACGACTTCTGGCGTGCCTGACGCCAGGTCGGGCAGGCGGCCCTCGATTGCGCCGATTTCGAATGGGATGCCGCCGGGAGGGAGCAGGGCCACGTTGCCGCGAATCGGCGGCCCTTGAAGAACCCTGCCGTTGGCGCGGACATCGAGCGACGCCGCTATTGTCGCAAGGGGAAGAACCTCCGCGTCGGAGTTTTTGATGGCCTCCATGATGGCGGGGGGGATTGGGGTCGGGCGAACCGGCATCCGCCGGCCGCCGGTCGCCTCCGCGCCAGCCAGCACTGGGCGTTGCGGCCCGGACGGAGCCGGGCCCTCCCGATTACCTTTGACTTCCCGTCCTTCGACTTTCGACTTTCGACTTTCGACTTTCGACTTTTGGCCATCGGCAGGGCCGGTGAGCCAGGCGGAGAAGGGGGCCGTCGCCTTTTGAGCCGCGCCGTCTCCGGCGTGGATAGCCGTCATCGCCAGCCCGACATGCCAGCATAGCAGCGCCACTGCGGCCGCAACGCCGAATGTCGCCGATAGAAACCGCGCCCTATCTCTTCTAAGCGAGCGCCACGCCAGCTTTATGAAAAACATAAGCGCAACCTCCTTGTGTTAGACCATTGCCGCAAGGTAGCGCTCGGATACCGTCGCAGCGCTCCCGTGCGTCGCGAAGGAGGCGCAGAAATGCCCGTCGCGCAGGATGTGGACTCTGTCCGCTGCGGCCGCGACCACGGGGTCGTGGCTGACCATCAGGATGCTTGACCCAAGTTCCTTGTTCACCTTGCGGAGAAGTTCGCAAAGCGAGCGCGCCGCAGGGCTGTCCAGGTTGCCGGTCGGTTCGTCGGCCAGGACAATTGCCGGCGAACCCGCCAGGGCGCGCGCCACCGCGACGCGCTGCCGTTCGCCGCCGGAGAGCTGTTCGGGGAAGTGGCTTGTCCGGCCATTGAGCCCCAGAAGCGAAACCAGTTCTGCGATCCGCGCCGAATGTTCGTGCGCCGTGCCATCCAGAAGCAGGGGCAGCTCGATGTTCTCCTGGGCGGTCAGCGTGGGGATGAGGTTGAAGTCCTGGAAAATCAGGCCGATCCTGCGGCGGCGGAAGAGGGTGAGTTCGGTGTCTGGCATGCCGGCGATCTCGCGGTCTTCGACGATGATGGAGCCGGAGTCCGGCGATAGGAGTCCGGCAATCAGGTGGAGGAAAGTGCTCTTGCCGGAGCCGGAAGGCCCCATGACCGCCTCAAAGGCGCCGGCGACCATTGAAAAACTGGCGTTGCGCACGGCCACGACTTCGTTCTCGCCCATGCCGAATGCCTTATTCAATCCAGCGGTCTTCAGAATTTCCTTCATTGCACGACAACTCCCTGTCTATGACTTCAATGTTTCCTTGCCACAAGGAGCGCAAATTCCGCAAAGACAGATGCGTTCCATTCACTTATATTAACGGCAATCCCGTCTAATTGGTTCATGCAAAGGGGCGTTTTGCTTTTTTTGAACCTTTTTTCTTGGATTGGGTACTATTATTGTGGGGAAATTACCGTAAGGATGACGATAATAGAGGAAATCCGAAACAACCCGGAAGAGGGCGCGAAAAGGCTTGAACGCGAGTGCAAGCTAGGACTGCTCGCGCTCGCCCGTCGTCTTTGCGTAGATAGCGGCGATGCCGAGGAGCTGGTGAACCGC
>JAGCUY010000167.1 GCA_017962605.1 Kiritimatiellia bacterium
ATCTGCAGCCGGAGATCGAATATACCCTGACCGGCAGACTGATGGACAAAGAGACCGGAAAGGAGATCGACAGCTCCCTGTATACGACGGTACCTGTTAAGTTTATGGTAAATGCCGACGACGCGGCGCAGGGGCGGACGCTAGACGAGATCGTCGATGCCTACCGCCGCAAGGTGGTGGAGGAGGCGCTCGCCAAGGCTGGCGGCAACAAGAGCGCCGCCGCGCGCGCCCTCGGCATCACGCCGAGGATGATGTATTACGAGATGAGCCGCCGCAGCGGCGCCGGTCTTTGATATAATCATCACATGTTCTCCGATTGGAAAGTCCTATACACGAAGCCCAGGGCCGAGAAGACGGCGGCGCTGGACTGTCGCGCCCTCGGCCTCGACCACTACCTGCCGCTGCGCTCGGCGACGCGCGTTTACCAGCGCCGCAAGGTGACTTTCCTCACGCCCCTCTTCCCCGGCTACATCTTCGTGGAACTCCCCGACGACATGCGGGGCGAGCTTCTCTCGCGTGGCCATGTCGTGCGCATCATCCATGTGCTGCGCCCCATCCGCATGCTGCGCCAGATCGCAATGGTCCGCAAGGCGCTGAAGGTCGATCCCGAAGTCCAGGCCGTCGATCCCATCACCGAGGGGGAGATAGTCCGCGTCGGGAGCGGCCCGATGATGGGCTGCGAGGGCGTGGTGACGAAAATCGGCCGCAAGAAGGACAAGGTCGTCCTGACGATTTCGGTGGACATCGTCGGCAAGGCCATTCCCGTGCAGATAGAGCGCGGGCTGATTGAGCGCCTGATCGACAACAAGACAAAGACCTACCGCCGAGTCTCAAGCAGCGAGACGCAGTAAACGGCCATGCCCTCGCCGCGCCCGATTGCGCCCATCCCCTCGTTGGTCTTGCCCTTGACGGAGACTTTGCTCGCCTCGATGCCGAGGATTTCCGCTATGCGTGCGCGCATGGCGTCGATGTGAGGCCGCAGTTTGGGCCTCTCGCAGATGACGGTGGCGTCGATGTTGCCGACGCGATAGCCGGCCTCGGCCACTTCCGCCGCCACTGCGGCCAGAAGGTCGGAGGAGTCGGCGCCGCGCCAGCGCTCGTCGGTGTCGGGGAAGTGCGAGCCGATGTCGCCAAGGGCGGCCGCGCCGAGCAGGGAGTCGATGATGGCGTGGAGCAGCGCGTCTGCGTCGGAGTGTCCGGCGAGGCCGGGTGCGCCGTCGATGCGCACTCCGCCCAGCATCAGCGGCCGCGATGCGTCGAAACGGTGCGAGTCATATCCAAAGCCAATGCGCATTGAAAAGTTGAAAGTTGAAAGTGTGGAAGTGTGGAAATGAGGGAATGGGGAACGGGGAATGGGGAACGGGGAAGTGTGGCGTTATTTTGGAAACCGTGTGTTTAAACTTTGGGGGTAATCTGCGCTGCAAGCGCCTTCATGGCGGATGTGTTTTGCCGCGACGCCGAACCATGACGGCAACGCTTGCTCCCTTGATCCATTTTGCGGCGGAATGTCAATCGGTGTTCTCACGTGGACAATAGTAGCGGAAATGCATTTTTATGTCAAGGCATATTCATCTCGTTGCATCGGCGGCGACTTTGTTCTTCAGTTCCTCCTCGCGGATTGTCGGTGCGTAGGGCAAGCAATTACTTCCCGATGCTTCGCATGGATAACGTCAGTTGTCCCAGTCGTTATCATCATAGCTGACGATTTTCCAAATCGACGCATTCTGTTGCAATGAGAGTTTTAGGCTTTCTGTAAGCGACCGATGACTAAAATTCTCTTGAAGGGAGGCATTGACAAGCACATATTGATTGCTTACAAAAGTTGTGTAAGCCGTAATCACGATATTGGAGAAATTGGCATCCTGCATAGTCACGCTAAACGACGACAGCATTTCCGCCGGGATGTCCTGCAAATCGGCATATCCGGTTAGGCTGGTAAGATAATTGGCGTCAAAGTGAAAATACAAGTCAAGTAGGTCGCCCGTTTGAAGGGCCTTGACTGTGCCGAGAAAAACGGTGTCAGGCGAAGAGCCATCTCGTTCAGGCATTTGCGCGATTTCTGCATTTCCCAATGGTATTCCAACAAGTGCTGAGACATTGGTCACCGAATCAGCAAAACATATTCCGGCGAAAGCGAATGCCAAAATGATAAAAGACTTCACCATGAGTTGTCTCCTTTGTCAATTCTTGTCCAAACAGCACTTCCCGATGATTCATCCCAATACCAGAAACGATGTGGCGAAACAGTGCAGTCGATGGCGCAGGCGTTCCGCCCTGTAGATCTGTCATTGGCTTCTTTCCATGCCTGGATATATCCCATCCCGTTTTTGATTTTATTCACAAAATCCTCTGCAATTAATTCAGCTCCTTGGCTATCCAGAGGCGCTGTATAGCAATAGCCAAGGAATATTATATCTGCGACATCCTCCCAAAGAGAGCCAACAGACCAATCGTGCCGGTTTTTATACCAGCGCTTGAATCTCGTTGAAAGCCCAAAAGACTTTATTCGGTGACCTGCGATGTTCAACACTGAACAACCGGCAATTACGACACAATTCAAGTCTTTGTGCCAATAATAACCTAAAAGATTAGGGGTGAAACCACGATTAATTGATCCATTATAGATGTTTCCATGCCCCGAATAATAGAAGATGTCTGCCTGATTCATGATTTGGCGCTTGTTAGATGAGGAACCTCCATACGAGACCTTGGCGAGTTCGCATCCTGCGGCTTTCATGTAATCATTCGACGGCTGGGAGTTGGGCGGCGTCGATTCGAGGTTTTGCGAAGTTTGCAATGTTGCCTTGCCCCGAAACGCATAGCCGAGAGTTGCAAATGCCTGGCTATCGTCATAACTCTGGCCTTCGGTCTGCACGATGTCCACCCATGCCATTTCATCCACGCCGTCCTCCTCGTTTGCGGGGAGCAGCCCCAGGGCTTTCAGCTGGTTGCGGGTTTTCGTTATTCTGACCTCGCTAGAGTTGTCGTTCTGCACGAACAGGTCGGCGGGGGCGAATGCCACCGCCGCGCCTTCGGGCTTCGTGTCGGTGTAGATGGTGTAGTTGTCGCCGAGTGCATCCCGCATGGCCGCCAGCGACGGCACATTGGGTTCGACCTTGATTCGGATTTTCATGTCCTCGTCTGATAAAACCACTTCGCCCTCGTCCATCTCGTCCCAGCCATTGAGCGTACTTTTGGAAATATCAACCGTCGGATTCAGCACATAGACATGCGCGACCTTGGGGGAGGTCGTGAATGTGGCCGCATGGTTCTCCTTGTTCGTGCCGAAAATGCTGTCGGGGTCGTCGAGAATGACGCGCGTCGGCGTCTCCTGCGGCGTCATCAGCAGCCGGTAGTCGTAGTCGGGTGTTGGGTAGTTGTGATAGTTCGGGTCAGTGGAGGCGTGG
>JAGCUY010000168.1 GCA_017962605.1 Kiritimatiellia bacterium
GGCGATGCGCTGCTTCTCGCCGCCGGAGAGGAGGAAGCCCTTGTCCCCGCAGACGCGCGAGTAGCCTTCTGGATGCGAGACGATGAATTCGTGGGCGTTGGCCATGCGGGCCGCCGCCTCGATCTGCTCCTGGGTGGCGTTGGGCGAGCCGTAGGAGATGTTGTCGGCGATGGTTTCGTTGAAGAGGATGGTGTCCTGGGTGACGACGCCGACAAGGCGGCGGAGGTCGGAGGTGGCGATGGAGGAGAGCGGCGTGCCGTCGAGCGTGATGGAGCCGGCGGTGGGGTCGTAGAAGCGGGCGAGGAGGCCGGCGATTGTGGACTTTCCGGAGCCGGTTTCGCCTACGAGGGCCACGAGGGAGCCGCGGGGGACATCGAAGGTGGCGTCATCGACGACGAGGGGGCCGTCGGGCGAGAAGCGGAAGGAGACGTGGTCAAAGGAGACGCGATCGCGGAAGGCGGTGGCGTGGACGGGGTTTGTTGGCTCGGGGAGGGAGGTGTCGGTGTCGAGGACTTCGAAGATGCGGCCGG
The DNA here is from genome assembly GCA_017962605.1 of Kiritimatiellia bacterium. GTDB lineage: Bacteria > Verrucomicrobiota > Kiritimatiellia > RFP12 > JAAYLN01 > RGIG5952. Next base: position 531 of record JAGCUY010000168.1, read on the forward strand.
CCGCCGCCGCACCGCGCTGGAGCCAGGCGTTGATTTGGGCGAGCTGGCGCAAGGGTCGGTAGGCGGAATAGATGGCTATGCCGATGACGAGGATTGACGAGAGCGGGATGTGGAAGATGAAGCAGGCGATGATGAGGATGGTGGCGAGGACCGTGGAGGCGGCCTCCATGAGAGGCGACATGAGGAGTTCGGCGCGGAGGGCCTTGACCACGGCGCGGAAGTAATCGAAGTTAAGGGCGCGGAAGCGGTTCTCCTCGAGGCGCTCGGTATTGAACGCCTTGACGACGCGGATGCCGGTGAAGTTCTCGTGCATGCGGGAGACGAGGAAGGAGATGCGCTCAAGGGAGTGGCGCGTCCAACGCTTGACATGGGTGCCGAGGAGGATGACGGGAACAAGGCAGAGAGGAAGGAGGACGCAGATGGCGAAGATGAATTGCCCCAGCCCGCTGCGGACGGAGTAGAGGATGGCGAAGGTAATGGCGGCGATAATCTCGAAGGGGGCGCGGGCGGCGTCGGCGATGGTTACGGAGACGACGTGCTCGACGCTGGCGGTGTCGTTGACGCAGCTTGAGATGAGCTGGCCGATGTCGCAGTTGCCAAAGAAGCGGAGGGATTGGCGCTGGAGGGAGGCGAAGAGGGCGTCGCGCAGGTCGCGGACGACGGCGGCGCCAACGGTGCGCATGCAGTAGTGGTTGAGGAACGAGGTGCCTATGCGGAGGAATACGACGAGGGGAATAGCGATTATGCCGAGGGCGAGGGCCTGCCACGTGAGGGAATCATCGGCGTTGCGGAGGGGGATGTTGAAGCGCGAGGCGATGCGCTCAGCCTTGCGGAACCAGGACGGGGCGGAAGGGGGCGGGGTGGAAGAGGGCGGGGGCTTCGCGCCCCCGCACTCCCGCGCAGTCGCAGACTGAAGGTCTGCGCCGACAGGACGGGGGGAGGCGGGGCTGGCGGTGGCGGATGGGGCGGAGGCCTCCGAAAGCTTGAAGGCGTCGAAGGCGTCGGGCATGAAGGAGAGGAGCCCGAAGAAGGATCCTGCCGAGAGAAGTCCCGCTATGAAACCGACGGCCAGGCGGGCGCGGTATTTGAGCGCGAAGCCCAGAAGGCGCCGGTAGCCCGCATATTTGGCGCGTCTTTCTGCCATGGTCCCGACCTGGTTAATCGCGGAGGCGGATGAGGCCGGGGAGGCATGCCAAGACGACGAACCATGTGATTAGGATCGCCGTGCTGCGGAAGGGGAGGTCAATGGTGCTGTGCACCACGGTGCAGGCAAGCCCCAAAATCGACATTACGACCGTTGGCGGAAGAGACCCGAACCAGGTGGAGGGTTTGTCCGTATTCTGGTTGAAAACCCGCTTCATGTGGGCCAGGTTCCAAATGAGATGCACCAGAATCGCGATAACAATGGAGAGCATCAGGCCGCCGCCGATGGCGCCGTGTTCGCAGAGGAACTGGAGGAAGTCATTGTGGACATTGGCCTTGCCGCGCTGGCGAAGCATTGGCCACTGCGATTTGGGAACATAGAGGCCGATATGGTGCCTGAAGCCCCAGCCGCCGACTCCGGGCCAGGGGTTGTCCTGCCAGATTTTGACGGCGCAGTCAGCTAGGAGTTCGCGGTCGCCAGTATAAACGGAAGACAGAGAATCATGATTGATGGTTTTCACCTCTTTGGAGAAGTCGCCGACCTTGATGGCCATGTACCCAAGGCAGAGGAAAATGACAACTACGGATGCTATGATTTTGGTTATGCCCGGACCTCCAATGCGCGGGAAGAGGTAGATGCAGCCGTAAACAAGGCCGACTATGATTAGGAGCGTTTCAAGCACAATTGCCGCGCGGCATAGGGAGAGGTAGGTGGCAAGGATGTTGAGGACGAGGGTGACGCTATAAAGGATGGGGTGGTTCTCCTCGTCGATCATTGCCAGTGCGCGAATGAGAAGCCCCATGTTCACAGCGGAGACGAGGCAGAAGAAAGCGCCGGCATGGTTGGGATAGCCGAAGGTGGAGAAGAACTGATCAAGCATTGGGCGATACCAGAAGAGCTTGTGAGGCGACCAAGCCGCCTGCGCCATGCCCAGGATGGCAAGGAGCGCGCCATTGATGCAGAATGCCCGCAGAATAAAGAGCTTGGCTGGCTGGTTGGAACTGTTGCGGACGGCTATGACGGCTGTGAATACGGCCACGAACCAGAGGAGGACCTGCTTTGCGCCGTCTTGGTCAACGCAGGAGGGGAGGTCGGGAATAGGCGGATCTGTGAAGCGCCACTCGGAATCGGCGGCGATCCATTCGAGTTCACGCGGCCCGTTTAGCCACTGGATAAGAAGGAAGAGAAGCAGCGCGAGGCCGAAATAGAAAACGGGGTCGCGGACAATCCTCTTCAATAGGTGGCGGACGGCGGATCTGGGCGATTCGCCATAGTGCCTGGGCGGCAGGGTGAACATCAGCTCAAATGTGAGGAGCGAGATCCAAGGGAGCGCCCAGAGGTAGTAAGGCGAAGAACCCCCGCGAGCCCAGGATGACCAGAGGACAAAGAGGAGGACGCCAAGTGCTGCGCCAAATCGGGAGAGGAAGTTCGTGATCATCTGCGCTTTTCGCTTTCGCGTTCCTTTTCAAGTTGTTCCTGGCACTTGATGCAGTATTTGGAGAAGGGCTGAACCTCCAGGCGGACGCGGCGGATTGGGTTGCCGCAGGCCAGGCATTTGCCGTAGGTGCCATCGTCCATGCGTCCGAGGGCCTCGTCGATGCGGTTGAGGATGTCCTTGGTGTTGCCGGCGCGCTCGAGGGCGAGGAACTTGTCGAAGATGGAGGCGCCGTCGTCGCCGCCGTTGTCGGCCTCGTTGTGGTGGCGGATGTTCTGGCGGGCGTTATCGACGGAGCGATAGACCTTTTCGCGGAGGGCGAGAAGCGCCTTGCGGAATTTGGCGAGCTCGGCTTTGGTGAGGGCCTTGTCGGGCTTGCCGAGGACAGCTAGGCTAATGGGGCGCTTGGGAAGATCGCGCTTGACAGTGCTAAGGTAAGTGATAGTGGCCTTCTTGGAAGCGGCCTTCTTTGGCGCAGGCTTTTTGGAAGGAGCAGGCTTTTTGGCCGGAGCCGGTTTTTTGACGGGCGCAGGCTTTTTGACAGGCGCAGGCTTTTTGACAGGAGCAGGCTTTTTGACAGGAGCAGGCTTTTTGGCCGGTGCAGGCTTCTTGATGGGCGCGGCCTTTTTAGCAGGAGCCTTCTTGGCCGGAGCGGGCTTCTTTACGGGAGCGGGCTTTTTTACGGGAGCCGGGATTCGGGAGCCGGGAGCCGCCTTTTTAGCTGGCGCGGGCTTTTTCGCAGGAGCGGGCTTTTTTACGGGAGCCGGGATTCGGGAGCCGGGAGCCGCCTTTTTAGCTGGCGCGGGCTTTTTCGCAGGAGCAGGCTTTTTGGCGGGCGTGGGCTTCTTGGCGGGCGCGGGTTTCTTAGCGGGCGCAGGCTTTTTGACAGGAGCGGGCTTCTTGGCGGGAGCCGGTTTTTTGGCGGGAGCCGGGGTTCGGGAGCCGGGAGCCGCCTTTTTAACTGGGGCGGGCTTTTGGGCAGGGGCTTTCTTTGTTGCCATTAGGGCCTCCTATTCTGCCTTTTCGGCGGCGGGTTCTGCTGCGGGCTCGACGGCAGTTTCAGCGGCGGGTGCCTCTGCGGCTGGAGCCTCGGCGGCTTCATCGTCGGCGGCCTCGGAATTGATGTCGGCTGCGTCAGATGGCGCCATGGCGCTGCGGAGCGCGGAGAGCTGGTCGGAGAAGCTGATTTCGCGGAAGCCGTCGAAGCGGTCGATCACGCCGTCCATGCGCTCGACGACGCTCTCCCATGCGGTGTCCTTGGTGTCGGCGGCGAGGGCGTCGATAAGGACCTTGGCGGCGGCCTTGTCGCCAGCAGCTGCGGTGGCGCGGGCCTCGCCCATCCTGGCCATGACGGCGACGGGAGAGCCTGCGGGGGCATCGACAGCGCGGTAGTCGGCGATGGCCTGCTGGAATTCGCGCAGCGCCTCTTCAGAAGCGGCGAGGCCGAGGCGCGCCTGGGGGGCGAGCTGATGCTTGGAGTTGCGCTTCGCAAACTTCGCGTAGGCCTCCTTGGCGCTGTCGAACTGGCCGGCGTCATAGTAGGCGCGTGCGAGGCGGAGGCGGATTAGCGGACCGATCTTGGTTCCGCCAAAGCGGCCGTTGAGCTCCTCGAGGCCGACGACATCGGTGGTGGAGAGGAGGGCTGCGGAGGCGTTTTCCAGCTTGGCGGCGCGGGAGCGCGTAAAGGCGATGGCCACGACGACAACCAGGACTATGACAGCCAGCTGGTAGGCCAGGCTGCGGCCGTTCTCAACCAGCCACTCGTAAACGGGGGCCAGTTCTTCAGGGATGTTTGCCGGAACAGGGGTGATCGGCTTGCCGTCAATTTGGGTCTTGCTCATTAGTGATGCTCCTAATTAAAAAATTGCCTTATATTATAGCAATTAAGCGGCCTTCTCCGCAAGGGATTTTAGCAGCTTAATTTTCCGAAGGGCCGTTAGCGGCGAAAATATAGACTGTCGGATGGGATGGCTTGAGCGCAATAACAAAGGGCATTGCGCGGGAAAGAGGCATTTCGGCGGGCGCGAAGACGAGGAGGACGGGGAGGCCATCGCCCTCCTTTTCAACGATTGCGTGCGCGGATTCCGGCGTTGCGGCGCCGAATTCCCTGGTGGAGAGAATGGGGTCGAGAGATTCGGAGGAGGTCCAGTCCTCAATGGTCTTGACGAGAGTGGCGCGGACGGCGCCGGAGGCGTCTTCGGCAAGGCGCATCTCCCAAGGCTGGGATGGGCGGTCCTTGCGGACGCGCCAGGCGTCGTCGGGCAGGAAGCCGCGGTAGTGGATGGCGTCGTTGCCGGGCCCTTTGACACGGATGCCGCCTTCGCCGTCGATTGTGGAGAAGAAGCGGGCCTGCGCGGCGACTTCCGCGACGGTAAGCGAACCGTCAAAGGAAAGGCGGGCGAAGGGGTCGAAGCCGTCGGCGGCCATTTTGCGGATGGCGGCCACGAGGGCCTCCTGGCCGAGGCGCGAGGCAGGGTCGCCATTTTCGGACAGTTCGTATTCGATGCCGTCCTTGCCGTGGACGGCAGAGATGGCGAGGTCGCGGACGCGAGGGAGGCCATCGGCGCGTGGGGCGGGGCGGAAGCGGATCCGGTAGAGGCCGAAGGGCGTGAGGCCGTGGTCAGGGGCGAGGACAAAGCGGCCATAGACCTCCCCCTGGCTGAAACGCGCGGGCAAATCGAGGAGCGTCTGCGACTCGTTGTATGTGGAGAGAACGGAGTTGGGTGCGTAGGTGTCGGCGACGCGGGCGGCGGGGAAGTCGAGCTGGGGGTCGTCCTGGGAGCCGCAATAGACGAAGGAGTCGAAGGCGAGCGGGGCGCGGGTGGCGAGGTCAACGATGTAGCGCTGGATTGGCACCCATGTGGCGTTGGTGTCGGCGAAGGGGGCTACGTCGATGGCGACGCGCTCGCCGCGTGGCCAGAAATCGAAGGAGGCTGGGGAGGCGTTTTTGCCGCGCGGGAGGCCGATGGACTCGATGGCCGCGGCGATGGCGCCGGGGCGGGCGAAGGTGCGGAAGATGGACTCGTAGTCGCGGTCGCTCAGTTCGCCGACGATAGGGAACTCGACGGTCGCGGCGGCGTCGATTGAGCAGAACTCGGCGAGGACGACGACCTCGCCTGCGGCGGCATCGAGGCGCAGGGCGCGCTCGGGGGCCTGCCATGCGGCGACGGCGGCGAGGTTGGCGCGCTGGGTGTCGTTGGTCTCGAAGATGGTGGCGGCGGCCTGCTTGGGCGCCATGGCGGCGGCTGCGGCGAGTGCGGCCAGCAGCGCGGAGAATCTATGAGGCGACTTAGGGATGTCCATTGATGTGAACTCCATAGGCGTGGCGGGCTAGTCGGCCTGCTTGAACTCAAAGGGGCAGTCTGCGCCGTATTCGCGGATGAAGGCCTGGGAGAGGTCGGGCACGCGGGCGACGCGGCGCACCGCCTCAAGGCAGCTGTTATCGTAGGTGGCGCTGCCGGAGGACTCGACAATGCGCGGCGAAAGGAGGGCTCCGTTTTGGGATATCTTGAAAGAGACGACTGCGGGGCGGTAGCCGGACGCGCTCTTCGGCGGCGGCGTCCAGGCGTCGTAGAGGCAGTTCTTCAGAATCGAGGCATTGAGGCTAAGCTCGTTTTGTGGGAGCGAGGTCTTTTCGCCAATGCGTGCGCGCTTGGCGAGCCACTTCTCGATTTCGGCCTCTGAGAGAGTCTGGCGCTCCTTGGGCTTGACGGGAGGGTCGATCTTGCGGTTGACGCGCTTGCCCTTCTTGATTTCAGGCTGCTTGGGAGGCTCCTTTTTCGGCTCCGGCTTCTTAGGTTCGGGCTTTTTCTTCTCCTCAGGTTTCGGTTTCGGCTTGGGCTTTGGCTTTTGCTGGACGATGTCATCGGGCTTTGGCGGAGCTGGAGGCGGCTTGACCTCCGGCTTGGGCTGCGGTGGCGGCTCCTCCTCAACGCCAGAAGGGTCGATGGCGATGGTGAAGTCCTTGATTTCAATCGGCTGCTTGCGCAGGCGGCAGCCGCCGATTATGCCGCTGAGGAGGAGTGCGATTATGAGGGTCGCGTGAATTGCGACCGACCAGAGAAATCCTTTTGCCTGCGCACCCATGACGGCATCCCCCTCTACTTCGTAGGCTCCGTGACGAGGGCCATGCGCGTGATGTGGCAGGAGTGGAGAAGGCGGAGCGTCTTCATCATCTCGCCGTAATCGACGCGCTCGTCGCACCGCACCAGGACGGGTGGCTGCGGGTCTTCCTTCGCGATGGCCGTGAGCGCCTCCTCAAGGGCCTCGCGGCTCACCTCGCGGTCGTTGAGGAAAATGCCGCCGGCGTATTTGATGGTGATCGTCTGCGACTTCTTCTCCTGGAGCTTGTCGGTATTGGCCTTCGGCAGCTGGATCTTAATGCCCTGCTCGATCATCGGGAAGGCCAGGATGAAGGCGATAAGGAGAAGGAAGGTAAGGTCGATCAGCGGGGTCATGTTGACCTCCGCTATGACCTTTATGTGGCGGCCCTTTTGGCGTTCGCGTCCCATGTGGCAGGCCTCCGGGTCATTAGAGGGCGGCGGGCGGCTCGGGTTGCGGCTGCGCGACGCGGTCGCAGAACTCGGAGCGGACGCGCCCGAGATATTCGTCGGTGAAGCCGTCGAACTGGATCTGAAGTTCGCCTATGCGGCGGACGAGGATGTTGTAGCCGAGGATGGAGGGGATGGCCACGATCAGGCCGACGACGGTGGTGAGCATGGCGGTGGAGAGGTATGGCGCGACGGTGGCGAGGTTCACGGCGCCCTGGGAGCCCATGTTCTGGAATGCGCCCATCACGCCGAGGACAGTCCCGAGAAGGCCAAGGAAAGGGGCGAGGGTGGTGACGGCGCCGAGGTAGTTCATGCCGCGCTCGACGCGGTGATTCTGAAGGGCGAGCGCCTCTTCGGCGACGCCCTTCACGAGGTCGAAGGAAGACTGCGGGACAGCGTGTCCGGCCGTCTCGGCGGCCGTGCGCGGCGCTGTGCCGCTCTGCGCCGCGATTTCGCCGAGCAGGCGCTCGGTCGCGGGGAAGTAGATTGCGACAAGCGGGTTCCTGCCCGGGGAGTGAGTGAAGTAGTAGTCGGCCACAGTGTGCATCTTGGCGAAATAGCGGCGGAAGCTGTGCACGAGGGCCTCGTCGCGCTTGAGGTTGATCCAGTGGCCGATGGCGTAGCCCATGGCGATGACGGATGCGGCGAGCTGGATGAGGACGATTGCCTTGCCGAAGAAGTCGGATGAGGAATAGGCCGAAAGAAGATCTGCTAGTGGAAACATAACGAAGTTGAAAAGTTGGGAGGTTGAGAAGTTGAAATGGGGGAACGGGGAATGGGGAACAGGGAACGGAGGAGTAGAGAAGTTGAAAGGTTGAGAAGTTGGGAAGTTGAAAGGTTGGAGAAAATGAGAGTAAGGATTATACCATTTTGGCGCGAGGTTGCGTAGGATGGTATAATTGAATGCATGGGAAATGAATTCAAATTTGCCACGGTGGACGAGGTTCTGGACGAACTGCGCGCAGGTCGTCCGGTGGTCGTCACCGACGACGAGCAGCGCGAGAACGAGGGCGACGTCATAGTGGCTGGCGAGTTCGCCACGCCGGAGAACGTGAACTTCATGGCCACATGGGCGCGCGGCCTTATCTGCATGCCCATGACGGCGGAGCATGCGCGCAGGCTCGACCTCCCGCAGATGGTGGCCGGAAACACCGACAACCACGGGACGGCCTTCACCGTCTCGATCGACCATGTTTCTACGACGACCGGCATCTCCGCTGAGGAGCGCTCGGTGACGGCGCGGCGCTGCCTTGACGACAGCGCGCGTCCGGACGACTTCCGGCGTCCGGGACACATGTTCCCTCTGGTGGCGCGCGAGGGAGGCGTGCTGATGCGCGCCGGCCACACCGAGGCGACGGTCGATTTGCTGAAACTCGCCGGACTGAAGCCCTGCGGCCTCTGCTGCGAGATCATGAACGACGACGGCACAATGGCGCGGCTTCCGGACATCAGCCGCTTCGCCGCCGCGCACGGGCTCAAGGTCTGCACGGTAGAGCAGATAATCGCCCGCCGCCGCCAGAGCGAATGCCTCGTAACCGAGGTGGAGTCGGTCGATCTCCCGACGGACTTCGGCCACTTCCAGCTCAAAATGTTCCGTTCCGAGGCGAACGGCCTGGAGCACCTGGCGCTCGTGAAGGGCGAACCGGAAAAGGCGAAGGGGCCGGTCCTGGTGCGCGTGCACAGCGAGTGCTTCACGGGGGATGTCCTGCACAGCGAGCGCTGCGACTGCGGCCGCCAGCTTGAGGCGGCGATGAGGGCGGTCGAGGCCGAGGGCTGCGGGGTCGTCCTCTACATGAGGCAGGAAGGGCGCGGCATCGGCCTTGCGAACAAGCTCCACGCCTACGCGCTTCAGGAGAAGGGGCTGGACACCGTCGAGGCAAACGAACGGCTCGGCTTTGCGGCCGACCTCCGCGACTACGGCACTGGCGCGCAGATTCTCTCGCTGCTTGGGCTGAAGGAGATTCGCCTGATGACCAACAACCCGCGCAAGGTCGTGGGGCTTGAGGGCCATGGGCTGAAGATTGCGGAGCGCGTTCCGCTGGTGATCCCGCCTTGCGAATACAACCGCAAGTATATGGAGACGAAGCGGGAGAAGATGGGGCATTTGTATTAGCGAGTTGGGAAGTTGGGAAGTTGAAAGGTTGAGAAGTTGAGAGTTGTGAGTTGTGAGTTGGTGGGAGGAGAGATTTGGGATTTGAGAATAGGGAATAGGGAACAGGGATTTGGGGAGTTGGATTTTTGGGCAAAGGTTTTTAGTTTAGGAGTAAGAAGATGGAAGAGAAAATCAAGGAAGAACTCGTTGAGATCGCCAAGATGCTGCAGAACGATGGCGGCGACTGCGAACTTGTGAAAATCGAGGGTAAGACCGTTTTCCTGCGGCTCAAGGGCGCATGCTCCGGCTGCCCGCACGCGGCAATGACGCTGCGCAACGGTGTTGAGGCGATTCTGAAGGCGAACGTCGATCCCGATATCGTCGTCGAGCGCGCGGAGTAGCGGCGTCAGTGCCGTGGCCTGGCTTGACGGCAAGAGAGGCGGGCTGTCTGTCTTCCGGCGGCCGCTGATTCCGGTAGCGGTTTCATACGCTTCCGGCGCGGCCGTGGGTTTCCTTTGTCCTTCGCATGGAGCCGCGACCGCCTTCGCGGTGGCCCTTGCGCTGGCCGTCGTTGCGGTCGCCCTGCTGCGGCATAGCCGCTGGGTCTTCGTGCTCGCGGCGATATTCGCATTGGCCGCGTTGCGCGGGGCGCTGGCGCACAGCAGGGCCGACGCGGTTGGCCGCGAGTTCGCCGCGCTTGTGAACAGCGACGAGTTGGTGTCGGTCACCGGCGACGTGGCGGCGGTATTCAAGGGTAATGCCGCATTTCCGGGTACCTGGCGCCACAGGTTCCTTCTGCGCAATGCCGCCTTCCGCATGGGCGAAGAAAAGCGTCCGCTCCAGGATGACGTCTGGGTCGAGTTCCTTTCGGCGTCGCCTGAGAAAGGGGGCGTTGCGCCAACCAGGGGCGACAGGATCGAGGCCGTGGGGCATGTCCACGCGCGGCGCGGATTCGACGAGGATGCGCCATCGCCCAGGGATGTCAGGCTTGTGACAAGCGCCGGCATGACGCGAATCCTGCCCAGGCGCGGAGTCCTGCCGCGTCTTGCGCTCTTCAGGCGCGATGCCGCCGAAACGCTCTCAAGGGGCATTGGCAGGATGCCGCGCGAACGCGACCTCATCCTCGCCATGACGCTGGGGCTTCGTGCGCAAGTGTCGCAAAAGACGCTGACCTCGTTCCGCCGCGCAGGGACGATTCACGTTTTCGCAATCTCCGGACTGCACGTGGGCGCGATGGCGCTGATGCTGGTGGCCGTCCTGTCATTCATGGGCGTGCCGCGCACCTACGCCATACTCCCGCTTGCGCCGATACTGGTCGCCTACCTCTACATGACCGGACTCCAGCCAAGTGCCATGCGCGCCGCGCTGATGGTGTGCATCTACTACTTCGCCCTCTTCGCGGGGCGGCGGCCGGACAGCCTGGGAAGCGTGGCGCTGGCGCTGCTGGCCATACTGGCGGCCAACCCCATGGCCATTGCGGAGACGAGCCTGGTTATGTCCTTCACCATGGTTACGGGAATCATACTCTTCACGCGCCCAATAGCAGGGCTGTTCCGGCGGGCCTTCTCAAGCAAGGCCGTTGAGCGCGACCGCCGCATAGCGGGCGCCGCAGGCGTTGGCGGCGACAGGAGGGCCGCAATGCGGCAGGCGCTGCGTTCGCTTCTGCCGGTGGCGTGGAACAAGATGGTGCTGGCCTTTGCGGCGGCGCTAAGCGCGGCGCTGGTATCCTTCCCGCTCACAGCCTGCGTGTTCCATACGCTGGTTCCATACTCATTCCTGGCCAACGTTGTGGTGGTGCCGCTGGCCTTCCCGGTGATGGCGGTTGCGGGAACGGGTCTGCTGCTCTCGGCGCTGCTGCCAGGGGTGGAGATCGTCACAAACAACATCGCCGCCTGGCTGGCCTGGGTCATGTGCCAGGTGTCAGGCGGCGTTGCCGCTCTGCCATACTCGTCGTCAAGGGCTGACTTCCCAGTCTGGGCTCTTGCGCTTTGGTATGGCGCGATGCTTTTGATGAGAAGGCGGCTATGCGGGCTGGCCGATGGCCTTGAGGAGTGAGGTGAACTCCTTGGACTTCACATCGTAGGGCTTGCCGCCCTTGATGCGCTCAAACTCGCAGGCGCGGATGACGCAGCCCTTGTTCTCGTCCTGGCCGATGACGCCGCCCTGGCGCGCTAGGGCGCACTTGACGGCCGCTGCGGCGCACTTCTTGATAAGCTCGATGTCGCGCTCGATAGGCGCGGCCGCGCGGCTGTAGTAGCCGCTCTTCTGGACGAGCGTCTTCTCGGCGCCGAGCATTTCGCCGAACTGCTTGGCAAACCAGTTGCCGACGTTGACCTTGTCCAGGCGCGGGTGGCCGAAGGCGTCGCGCGGGATCTCCTCGCCACGGGCCTCCATCTCCTTGATGATCGTCTTGACGCAGGCGCCCTCGGAGACGAAGATGTTCACGTTGCCGCAGGTGTCCATTACCTTCTTCAGGCGGGCTGCCTCCTTCTTGGCGTTGAAGGCAGCCTCGGGCACATAGACGGCGTGGATGTCGCGCTGCGCCTTCGTGAAGCCGAGGCCTGGGAAGAAGGGCATTGTGGCGAGCATCTTGCGGTAGGCGATGGCCGTGGCGGCGGTGAGCCAGCCGCAGTTGCGGCCCATCACCTCGTGGACGATGAGCATGCGCGGGTTGGCGCTGTGCTCGGCGACGACGTTGGCGAAGTAGGTGGCGCCGTTCTCGGCGGCCGTCCAGGCGCCAAGCGACTGCTTGATGGGATAGACGTCGTTGTCGATGGTCTTCGGCAGGCCGACGACTGTGAGGTCGTAGTTGTTGGCCTTGAGGAAGGCGGCCAGGTCTGCGGCCGCGGTGTTGGTGTCGTCGCCGCCGATGGTGTGGAGGACGTCGACGCCGTCCTTGACCAGCTGGTCGGCCGCGACCTTCTGCGGATCCTGGCCTTCCTTGACGAGGCCGCGCTTGACGCAGTCCTTGACGTTGGTGAGCTTGACGCGGGAGTTGCCGATGGCGCTGCCGCCGAACTTCAGGAGGTCGAGGGCGTGGGCGCGGGTGTTCTTGTCAACCTTGACGGAGTCGCCGAGGAGCAGGCCCTTGTAGCCGTCGAGGTAGCAGATGATCTCGATCTTCGGGTCAACCTTGTTGTACTCGTGGATCAGGCATCCGATGGCGGAGCTGAGGCAGGGCGCGAGGCCGCCGGCGGTCAGGATGGCGACCTTCTTCACCTTCTTGGGGGCGCTCTTCGCCACGGGTGCTTTAGTAGGAGTTGTCTTCTTGGCGGCCGCGGGCTTCTTCGCCGGGGCCTTGGCCTTCTTTGCAGTGTTGTTTGCCATTTGTATTCCCTTTACCACGAGTTAAAAGATGGAGATTAGATTCTACCAAAAGGAACGGGATGGTTCAACTAGTTGGAGGGAACGGGGAAGAGGGGAGTTGAAAAGTTGAAAGGTTGAAAGGTTGAAGAGAGGGAATGGGGAAAAAGGAAAAAGGAAATGTGGAAATGTGAAAATGTGAAAACAGCCAACAGCCAATGTGAAAATGGGGGAACGGGGAATGGGGCGGCGGGGGCTAGGCCTCGATTAGCTCGGGGCGGATCCAGGCCGTGATGACGGCGCACTCCACGCCGAAGGGGAGGTAGCCGCCGAAGCCGATGAGCGGCATTTCCCAAATCTGGAAGCCATGCACGTAGGGAACCGAATAGACCCACTTGGCCACGGCGTAGTAGTTCCAGGTTTCCCAGCAGAGGCCGCAGACAAGGGCCGCGCAGGCGAAGCGCAGGACGAGCGCCCAGTTGCGACCATTCGGCATCTCGAGGATGCAGGGCTCGCCGAGGGCCGTCTGCAAAAGTAGGAAGACCATGAGCGGTGAGAGCCAGAGCAGCGGGAAGGTGAACTGCGGGAAGAATACAATCCCCGCGAGGCCCAAGGCCGCCACGACTGCGAGGAGGGAGAGGGTTCGCCAGCTACGCATTTTGACTGGCTTGAGGTCGGAGAAGCGCTCGTCGCGGAAGGGCTCGAAGGTGTGCAGCAGGGCGGCGGTGCCCGATACGGCCGGCAGGACTGATGAGAAACAGAGCGTGGCGTAGAAGGCGTATTCGCCCGCGCCCATCTGCGAGACGCCCAGGTAGTACCAGTTCCAGACGTAGCGGTTCAGATACTCGAAAAACCACCAGAAGAGGGCGCTGACCGGGAAGGTCATGAGATAGGGGAGCGGGTGGGCGGTGAGCGGCGAGGTGCCGCTGCGCCAGACGCAGAGGGCGTTGACGATGAGGATGTAGCCGACCCAGAGGGGCATGTAGGAGATGTGCGGCTGGATCTCGCGGCAGAAATCGAACTTGGCCCAGCAGAAGACCCAGGCGACGGCAAGCTCCAGAATGCCGAGGTAGCCCCAGAGGGGAAATACGCGGGGCAGAGCCCGCGAATCAGGACAGGAGGGCGCGGCAGGACGGGGGCAGGGGCGGAGGGCGCGGCGGACGAGGGGGCGGAGGCAGAAGAAGGTGAAGATGGCGAGGGCGAGGAAATAGGTCCAGGAGAAGGGGCAGCGGTGGTTCCAGAGCTTTTCGGGGTGGAAGCCCCAGTCCTCGGTGCGCGGCGGGAATGACTTTACCCCCTCCCAGATTTCATCGTAGCCGCCAAGCCAGGCGCAGAGCGCCGGAACGCCCATGAGGATTGCCATTAGCAGTGCGATGTGGATGATGCGTTTGCCCATTGTCTCCTACTTCCAGAAGTCCCAGATGCCGCAGACGGCTACGGCGACGATTATGCCGAAGACTACGCCGGCGAAGACCTCAAGGCGGCTGTGGCCTAGGCGTTCGTCAAGTAGCTCGGCTTTAAAAGGCTCGGTTTTGTCGAGGCGCGCGGCGATGCGGTTGAGGAGCGCCGCATGCTCGCCGGCGGCGTGGCGGATGGAGACGGCGTCGGCAAGGGTGATGGTGCCGAAGCCGACGGCGATCATCGCCTCTGGGGAGTCGAAGCCGTCGGTGAGGCCCACGGCCACCGAGAGGGCCGTGACGAGGGCGGCGTGGGCGCTGGGCATCCCGCCTGCACCGCGCAGGCGGGCCAGGTCGATGCGCCCCGTGTGGTGCCAGAGGCGCACGAGCTTGATGAGCTGCGCCAGCCCGCCGGCGAAGAAGGCCGAGATGAACCAGGGGTGCCTGATTATCTCAAGGGCGTTCAGATCGTGCCAGTTTTTGATGATGCCCATGGGGAAATAGGGAACGGGGAACGGGGAACGGGGAATGGGAGATTTGAAATTTGAAATCTAGGATTTGAGATTTGAGATTTGAGATTTCAGATTTCAGATGGGGGAATGGGGTTAGAGTTTGGGTGGGGGGAGGGAGCGGTCGGCGAGGATCTTCATCCAGAGACCGCCTTGGACGGAGCGCGCCTGGAAGCCCACCTGGTGGGCGGTGTCGGCCCAGTACCAGTCGGTCATCGGGGTGCGGTCTGGCGTGGTTGAGTAGTAGCGGTTGAGTAGCTCGACGAACTTCGCAAAGGTCTTGCGGTCGTTGGCGAGGGTAGCCGCCCAGATGGTCCAATCGCTCTTGGTGTAGGTCTTGCGGGAGTCGAGCGGGATGCCGTAGGGGAGGGTCTCCGCAGCGTAGCGCTTGAGTTCGGCGTCGAAGGTTCCCTTGGGGAAGATGCCGAGGCGGAAGACCTTGTCCCAGACGGCGTTGTATTTGAGGGAGAAGGTGTCCGGGCTGTCGAAGGCGAGGCGGAAGGAGCCGTCCTTGTTCTTGGCGCGCTTGATCCAGATTTCAGCGAGGCGGCTTGCCTGGCGGATGCGGATGGCGGCCTCCTTCTTTTTGCCGATCATGCCGAGGATGATGCCGTATGAGGCTATGCCCATGATGGCCTTGAGCGCGAGGTTGCAGTTGTGGGCGAGGTGGCCGGCGAAGTCGTCGGTGCAGAGCTGCTCGCCGGGGTCGTTGCCGTTCACTTCGAGGTAGCGCACCCAGCCGCCGAGGACGTCGAGGTGCGAGGCGGCGAAGGAGGCGTCGCCCGAGGCGAGGGCGGCTGCGGCTTCCATCACGAGCATGTTGCCGCATTCCTCGACGGGCATCTGCTTTTCAAGCTTAAGCTCACCGGTTTCGCGGTTGAGGCCGTAGGTCTGTCCGTTGACGAGCGGGTAGGTGCCGCAGTCGTGCGGGGCGAAGTCGTAGGGCCACTTGTCGGACGCGGCGAAGCGGTAGATGGGGCGCATCATGGCCTTGACCAGCTCCGGCGCGTAGAGGAGGAAAAGCGGGATGGAGGGGTAGGAGACATCGACGGTGGCGGCGGAGCCGTTGGAGAAGTTCTCCTTGCTGACCCAGAGGAGTTCGCCGTTCTCATCGACGGCGAGCTTGTGGGCGGCGACGGTCTGGCGGTATGCGGGCGCGAGGAGGGCGACATAGTCGTCGCCGCCGGACTTGCGGGCATCGTCGGCCATGCGCTCGGCCCAGGCGTCGCACTGGGCGCGCTCGGCGGCGTATCCGGCGGCGGCCTCGGCGATGGCCGTCTTGATGGTCTTGCCGTCCTTGTTCCAGAGCGAGCGGAGTGGCTTGCCGAAGTATTGGAGTGAGGCACCCGCGTCGTCGTAGGCGAGGAGGAAGAGGACAGGCTCGCTGGAGAGCGGCGCCTCAAGGGAGATGAAGGTCATGTCGGCCTCGGTGTCGAACTGCGTGCGGCCGAATCCGGGGCGGTAGTTGGAGCGCTCGTGCTCGTCGATGCTGCGGCAGAGGAATACTACGCCCTTCTCACGGAAGGAGCGCGACGCGGCCTTGTCGGAGGCGACCGCCAAGTGGAAGCGACCCCACTCGATGCGGAGATTGTCGCCATAGCGCTCCAGGACGCGCGGCGCGGCGGAGCCAATCGAGATGCCGGTTAGGCCCTCGCCGTAGCGCTCCTTGCGGGTGGCTACCTTGGAGTCGCCCTCCTTGTCGAGGCAGAACTGCTCGGAGGCGGAGAGGCGGATGGAGACGGTGTGGCGGCGGCGGTCGATTGGCTCGAAGCCTATCTCCAGGAAGGAGACGGGGCGCGAGAGGATGGCCAGGTCATCGGGAAGCAGGGGCGTGGTGAAGGAGGCCGTGAGGCGGATTCCGGCACCCTCGAAGACGGCGCGGGTGGTGAGGAAGCCGACGTCGATGGAGACCTGCGTCAGGGCAGGCTCGGCGCCGCGGCCAAGGAAGCGGTAGGGCTTGCCATCGATGAGGGCGACGCCACGCAGGAGGTTGGCGCGGCCAGTCCAGTGGGTGACGTCGGCGTCGGTAAGGTTGTTCGCTGGCAGCCAGAGGCTGAAGTAGGGGTCGATGGTGGCGAGGGGGATTGATGGAGTGCGCATGGTTTTTTAGTGGGTACGCGGGGCGGAGCCCGCGAGTCAGAATATTAGGTTGAGGTTTTGGGGTAGTGGGTTAAGAGTTAGCGGGTGATTTCGTAGAGGAGAGTGGCGGCGGCGGGGTCGATGGCGGTGTCGGCTATGAAGGTCAGGCGGCCGGTGGCAGAGTCGAATGAGGATGTGACGGTGCCGAGGCGGTGGCCGTTGGTGGCGAGGCGGTAAACCGCAGGGGTTGCGCCGGGGGCGAGGGAGAGTTCGATTTCGGCGCGGCCGCGATGCGCCAGGTGCGGGCGGCTGCCCCAGGCCAGGAGGATGGTGAGCCCGGGATCGCCGTATTTGATGCCGCTGTTCTGGATGTCGGTGAGGTGCGTTACGAGAATGCGGGACGACGAGGCGATGGGTTCGCCGTCGAGGGAGGAGGCCCAGACTGTGGCGGGGGTGGAACTCGGATTTGCGGAACTCTGATTCAAAGGCAGAATTTGGAATTTAATTGGGCCGGCCTGATGGACGCCGCTTTCGGCGAATCCGCCGGCAGTGCGCGGGGTGTCGAGCATGAAGGAGCCGTCGGGGGTGGAGGTGGATACGCGGGACTGAGCCCGCGAATCAGGACAGGAGGTGGGCGAGTCGGGAAGGGGGAGGCTTGCGCCTTTTACGATGGTGCCGACGCGGGCGGACCAGCCAAGGGAGAGGGGCTGCTGCGGGCCGGGGAAGCGGCCGTAGTCCTTTGCGGGGTCGAGGAGGTCGGCGGCGTCAAGGACGGCGGGGCGCTCTTCCTCAAGGGGGGCGATGTCGCGGCGCAGGAAGAGGCAGAGCGCGGCGCGTTCGGCGGCGAGGCCGAGGGGGTCGGAATTCATGTCGAAGTAGCCTATGCTGCCGCCGGGGTGTTCAATGCCGCCGCGGCCGTGGCTCCAGGCGAAGCGCCACATTCCGCTCCAGTTCTGGAGCGCGCCGAGCGCGCCGGTGGCGATGCCGCCTACGCCGCGGAAGCGGCCCGGGGCGCTGTAGTTCCACTCGGTCAGGCAGAAGGGCTTGTCCATGAGGCGCCGCCATTCGACGTCGCGCGCGCCGCCGCTTGCGCCGGCCACGGGGTTGACGTTGGCGCACTTGCTGGGCAGGGACCAGGACTTGTCGAGGAAGATGGGGTGATCGACGTAGAAGTGGTCATCGACATAGTCGAAGTGCGTCCGCACGAGCTGGTATTGCGGTGGGTTGTACCAGCAGGAGAGGGAGGAGAGGGGCGCCTTGCAGCCGCATTCATTGCGGACGAATGCTTTGAGGCGCTCGAAGAGGGCGGTTTCGCGCTCGGCGAGGAAGATGGCGAACTCGGGGTCGTTGCAGTCGTCCGGGATTGGCTTGCCCCATGCCTCGGCGACGCCGGGGAGGTCGCGGAGGAACGCGCCGCCCCAGTTGCCGAGGTTGCCTTCGTTGATGAGGGCGAGGGTGGCGAGGGCCGGCTCTTCCGCAAGGCTGCGGCCTGTGCGCGGGTTCACGTGGCCGAGGAAGTTGCGGGTCCAGGCGCAGAGGTTGCTGTAGGCGGGTTCCCAGAAGGCGCAGAGGACCTTGAAGTGGCCGGTGTTTGAGATGCATCCGTCACGATCGATGCCGATCGAGCGCCATGGGATCAAATGGGAGCGGGAGACGAAGAGGTCGGTGGTGAGGTAGAGGCCGTTCTCGACGCAGGCGGCCACGAGGTTGTCGAACTTCTCCCACTGCTCGGGGGAGGGGGTGGTGTCGTCCTGGCCCTCGTGCCAGTTGCCACCCTCGACGATGAGGTTGCGCTCGTGATGGTGGATGCGGAGGGAGTTGTAGCCGATGCGGGCGATGTTGGCGGCGAAGCGGTCGGCGGCCTCGCGGGAAGAGGGGAGGTTGGCGGTGCCGCAGAGGTTGACGCCGTAGAAGCGCTGCGGGACGCCGGGGAGGTTCTCGAACTCGAAGTGGTCGCCGACGGCTATGACGCGGCCGAACTTGCCTGCGGGCGCGTGGTGCGGGAGGACGGTGGAGAAGTCGAGGGCCGAGCCTTGCTCGATCCAGGGGTCGTAGGAGAGCGGGATCCAGTCGGGGCCGGCGTTGATGGTGATGGCGTCGCCCTTGCCGAGGGCGAGTGGGCCGGCGTCGGGGGCGAGGAAGGTGGCGTCGATGGCGTATTCGGTTCCGCCCTTCACTGGCCCTTCGGCAAAGTAAATGCGGAGGGTGAGGTGCATGCCGCCCCAGACGGCGCTGTCCTGGAGGAGGATCTGGGTTGGGCGGTCGAAGGCGCAGCGGAAGATTGTCTCGCCGTTCTTGAGGAGGAGGGAGAAGTTTGTGACGAAGCCCTTGAAGATGTGGGGCTTTGCGCCGTCGATGGCGATGGGGATGGATTTGCCGTCAAGGAGTGCGCTGCCTCCGGCGATGCCGGGGATGTTGCCGGCAACCACCGTTTCAAGGACATTGGCATCGGCGGAAGGGGTGACGCGCCACTCGGCGCGGATGGCGCCGCCGGGGGCTTCGGCGAAATGCGCGCGGCCATTGAAGACCGGCGCGTTGTCGAGGTTGGTGGTGCGCATTTTGAAGGTGCGCCAGCCTTCGGCATCGGCATCCAGGCCGCCGGATGCGCCTCTGAAGCTCCATCCCGGAAGGGCGACGGCAGGAAGGAGGGTGACGGCCGGCAGAGCGATGCCTGCGCCGAAAACGGGGGCGGCCGAAGGCGCAGTCTGAAGGACTGCGCCGACAGGACGGGACTCGACAGGGGAGGTGGCACTCTGATTTGCGGGACTCGGATGCGAGGAGTCGACAGGGGATGCGGGACTCTGATTTGCGGGACTCGGATGCGAGGAGTCGACAGGGGAGGTGGCCGGGGATGCGGCGAGGGCTGGGAAAATTATTGCCGGAGTAGCGAGGGCGGCAAGGAGAATGGCGGACTTTTTCATGTCCGTCAATTATGGCGAAACGGGCTTCAATTGTCAAGTGCGCGCGCCCGCGAGTGCGTAAAAATGCAGAGACGCTGGATGGCGAAGCTGGCGAAGAAGAGGGCGAGGTCGATGGCGGCCTTCGAGGTCGCGACATGGGCGCGAGCGAAGGCGGATGCCGAAAGCAGCGCCGAAGTGAGCAGGTAGGAGGCGGCCATGATGCCAATGGCCAGGGCCGCGTATTTCGCCAGGGAGCCGCGAGTCTTTGCGCCGCCGAAGACGAAGTGAAGGTTCAGGAGGTAGTTGAAGGTCGCCGAGGCGATGCGGGCGAGGCCCACCGACAGGGCCAGCCGGAAGGAGGAAAGTCCGGCGAAGACAAAGGAGTAGAGCAGTTTGAAAAGTGCGATGTCAAGGGCGAAGGACGCGAGCGAGACGGCGGTGAAACGCCCAAGGCGGACGAGGATGTGGCCGCAGACAATCCCCAGGATGCGGGTGGAATCGCGGAAGGGGTTGAAGTGGGAGGACTTGTTCCCTTCGAGATAGACGGTTTCGATTGGAACCTCGACCATCGGGCGCGAGCCGAGGGCGAGGAGCATGCGAGTCTCGAAGTCAAAGCGCTCGCCGGGGCAGTCGAGGAGTTCGCGCATGAAGGTGGCGGGGATGGCGCGGAGGCCGGTTTGGGTGTCGAGGAAACGGCGGCCGGTGGCGAGGGCGAAGAAGGTGCGGATGGCGGTGTTCCCGAAGCGGCTGCGGAAGGGGACGTGGGAGAGCTCGAATGTCCGGCAGCCGAGGACGAGGGCTTCGGGGTTGGCCTCCATGGCCTGTGCGCAGCGGAGGACGTCCTTGGGCAGATGCTGGCCATCGCTGTCGCAGGTGATGCAGCCCTGGAGCGAGGGGTGTTTTGAAAGGAGGTGCGCGAAAGCAGTCTTGAGGGCGCGGCCCTTGCCTTTGTTTATTTCGTGGCGGAGGAGGGTCACGCCGGTGGTGGCCGAGGCGCAGCGTTCGAATACGGGGGCATGGGAGGCGTCGCTGCCGTCATCGACGAGGACGATTGGCCAGTCGGCCAGTGCCCGCAGGGAGGCGACATAGGCGGGGAGGGAGTCGTCGGGATTTAGGGAAGGGATGACAATGGCCACTGTCGCCGCAGTGTCATGGACGGGGTGCGCGTTAGGGTTAGGTGCCTGGGATTTGGAGGGCGAGGTCAAAACAGGGGGTAGGGACTAGGGATTAGGGACTAGGGGGTAGGGGATGGGGTCAAAGTTGAAAATTGAAAGTTGAGATTTGAAAGTTGAGATTTAAAATCTAAGATTTGAAATTTGGGATTTGAAAACTGGGGTTTGAAAATTGGGATTTGTTCAGGGCAGGGCCGCCAGGAAGGCGTCGTTTTCGGCGGGGGTGCCGACGGTGATGCGAAGCCATTCCGAGATGCCGGGGAGGTTGAAGTGGCGGACGAAAATCCGTTTCTCCTTGAGGGCGGCGAAGATTTCGGGGGCATTGCCGGCAGGTGGCCGCGCAAAGACGAAGTTGGTCTGCGACGGCGTGCAGCGCCAGCCGCAGCCGGAAAGGGCCTCTGTGAGACGGGCGCGCTCGGCGCGTATCTTTTCGGCGTTGGCGCGCATCCAGTCCTGGTCGTTCAGGGCGGCCAGGGCAAGCGCCTGGGCGATGAAATCGAGGTTGTAGGAGTCCTTGGCCTTGAACATAGCCTCGATCAGCGGCTCCGGGCCGACGCAGTAGCCCATGCGGAGGCCGGCCAGGGAGTAGGACTTGGAGAGCGTCCGCGAGACGACGACATTGGCGTTGGAGGGGTCGGCGGCGAGAGCCATGCAGTTGGAGTCGGCGAAGTCGGCGTATGCCTCGTCGATCAGGACGGTGCCATCAAAAGAGCGGGCGAAGTCGCGGACGGCCTCGAAGGGATAGGCGATGCCGGTGGGGGCGTTCGGGTTGGTGAGGAAGAAGAGGTCGGGGGCGCTGGAGCCGAACTGCGGGGTGCGCCAGGAGAAGTCGTCGCCGAGGGGGCATTCGGCGTAGGCGACATCGCGGATTTGGGAGAGGACGGGGTAGAGGGAGTATGTGGGGGTGAAGGCGCCGACGGCCCCGTTGCGGCGGACGAAGCAGCGCACGGCGAGCGAGAGGACCTCGTCGGAGCCGTTGCCCACGAAGACATGGGCCGGGGTTACGCCGTGCAGCTCGGCTATGCGGGAGCGCAGGGCGGTCGCGACGGGGTCGGGGTAGCGGCGCAGGAAGGAGTGGTCGATCTGCGCCAGGGCCTCGGCGACCTTGGGGGAGGGCGGGTAGGGGTTTTCGTTGGTGTTAAGCTTGACTATGCCCGCGCCCTTGGGCTGTTCGCCCGGCGTGTAGCCCGCCATGGACTGGATGTTTTCGGCAATCGCCCTCATAGTGAGTTGGCGCTACTCGTCGAAGATCTTGAAGTACTGGATGAAGAAGGGGTAGTTGCCATCGGCGTCCGGCTCGGTGTCGCGCCAAATCTGGGCGAAAGCCGTGCGGGAGGCGAGAGTGGTGCCGAGGTCGTTGCGGACATCGGAGCGGCCGAAGAACGGGGTGAAGGCCTCGCCTCGGATAAGGAGGGAGATGTTCAGGCCGCGGTCTGTGAAAAGCCCGCAGGTGTTGCGGATGACGGCCTCGCGCCCCTGGTTGCTGTCGGAGTAAACGCCGTGGTCTTTGAAACTTTGGGAAATGTCCTCGTAGTAGTCTTCGTTGTCGGGATTGCTGTCCTTGTCGGTGTCGTATAGCCAGCCGATGTCGGAGAGGTTCTGGGCGATGCCGTCATTGTATTGGAGTTCCAGCGCGGCGCGTAGCGACTTGACAAATAGGTCAGTTTCCTTGAAGTTATTCACATTGTTGTCCTCGCTCAGGCATTCTGAAGCATCGCCGATGTCATCGAAAATCATGTCATTGAGGGTGACATCGTTGAATATTGAGGCCATGGCGAGGTTGTCGCTGCTGTTGATGTTGACGAGGCCGCGCCTTGGCTTGTAGCTGGAGGAGAAGAAGTCGAGGACGCGGTGGAAGGGCTTGCTGTAGAGGTTGTCTTTGCCG
This sequence comes from Kiritimatiellia bacterium, assembly GCA_017962605.1. GTDB lineage: Bacteria > Verrucomicrobiota > Kiritimatiellia > RFP12 > JAAYLN01 > RGIG5952. The sequence goes on from JAGCUY010000168.1 coordinate 22,997, forward strand.
CTGGAATTAGGAGCGCTATCCCTGTAAGGAATGGCGTTGAAAGTGGAAATCGTCCTGTTGACCTTGTCAAGGTTGCAGTTGCGGTCGTCGTCGCACTCGTAATCGAAGCCGAAGAGGCGGATGGTGGCATACGGCCCAATGGGGAGGAAGCCGAGTTCGCCAACGGAGTCGAGGCCGTTGTTGCGGACATGGAGGGAGTGGAACTGCTGGAAGAAGCCGTCGATGGACAGGTATCCAGACTCCTGCTTGTTGCGGCGGATGCCGTCGCGGATGCCGGGGAAGGCCCTGACGGCATCCTCGTCGGTGAGGAGAAAACGCTGTAAGAGAGAGTATCCGGGGCGGCGCTCGCCTTCGCCATCTTCGCCCTCAAGCTGGGCGTCAAAAGTGAAGTAGCCGAAGAAATACTCGCTGTCTTTTCTAAATTCATCAACCATGTCATAGAATTTTTGGTTGCCTTGTTCGGTCTTCGCCTGGGCTTGGATGATGTCGCTATAGAAATCCTTGGCGCTAGCGGCCCTGGAGTCTTCAGGCTCGAAGTTCTTGAAGTTAAAAGCTGTGAACTTTTCAGGGTGCGCGGTGGCGAAGGTCGCCCATGATCCGCCGCCGCCGAAGTCGTTGTGGGAGGTGACGGTGGAACGAGGCGTGAATTCGTCATTGACAAGCTCTTCGGCGGCGGATGCGCAGGAGAAGGCCGGGTCAATCATCTCACCCCAAACAATAAGGTTGATTACCCTTCTCTGGAGGATGTAAGAGGGGTCGTTTTGCGCCGAAGTCTCGGCCATATTAAGCGTGGGGAAGGCGCGTCCAATTGGCTCCGAATAGCATTTGTCCTGCGTGAAATCCAGTCCTTCGTCTTCCGATTCAATGCGAGAGGTGAGCCAGATGCCGACATCGGGTTCTTCGTAGGTTTCCCTTAGTGCGGGAACGCGGTGGATGACGGTGTTCCCATCCTTTGCCAGACCTGTCGCGCCGACATAGATAAGTTCCGGGAAGGGGAATTTTTCATTCTTGTCATCCTCGTCAGTTGGATCAGTGATGATCTTGTTCTTTGCCAGGAAGACCGCATTGGAGATGACCATGTTGTTCTTGGGATGGAAGCAGAGCGGGCCGTCGCCGAAAGTCCATGCGTTCTCCTTTGAGCGGAAGATTATGCCGCCTTCTCCGGTGTCTGGATCCAGTTCGATTTCGGTGTCATCCTCAAACTGGATTCCCTGGGCGGCCTCGACAAGGGCTTCCCAGACCTCTCCATTGTCGCATTGGAGAAGGAAGCCAAGCTTGGCCTCGATGTTCTTGTCCATGATGGATTCGTAGGCTTCGGAATTCTCATTGGCGGCATTGCGGTTGGCGAATATGACCTTGCCGTTGAATTCGACGCCATAGATGGCGCGGTCACCGGCAAAGACCGAGCGTTGCTGGGTTTTAGGAGACCCGTCTTCGTTGTAGCCTATGGTTATGGTGGCGTTGGTGGCGACATCCTCGCGGTAAATCTTAATGGTGGCGAGAAAACCGTTGAAGAGAGGGGTGTTTTCCGTGGCGGGGCGGGCGTATGCCTCGTATTCCTCGTCTCCCTTGAGGCTGTGGTCGGGGGCGAGCGGTTCGGGGTAGTCGTCATCGTCGATATAGTCCACAAGGCCGAGGTAGGCCCAGAGCGCCTGCTCAGTCACGCCGTCTTCAGGGGTCTTGGCCTTGTATGCGGCGAGGGTGTAGGCGGGGGCTGTGCCACCGCAGACGGTGCATTTCTTGTCGGTGCATGCGCTGTCCTTGATGGCCTCATGCTCAAAGCCGTATGAGGACTTGTTTAGACCGGCCAGCTTGAATGCGGTGATGATGGCGGCCTTGTGCCTGCGGAGGGAGTCGATATGGTTCTGCGAACCGTCGCCGGCGATGCAGATCCTGTCGATGAAGGGGAATTTAGCCTCGCGATAGGTCTTGTCGTAGAGATCCGCGGGGATGTCGTTGGTGGGCATCCTGCCGACAGGGGAGAAGTTGAAGGCAGAGTAGGCGGCGCCGTTGGCGAAAGGCGTTGCGTTCTCCAGGTTCTCGCCCTGGGCGCCAGTCGTGAACTCGTTTGCCCTGATGATTTCGGCGATGGTTTCAAAACTACGGCCCTTGTTTTTGTCCTTAAACTTGTCGCCATTCCCGTATGCCTTCTTGAAGAGGCCTTCGACGGGATGGATTTCGGCGGCGGATGCGCCGTGACCACGGTCAAGGGCGTCGCCCTCCTTGCAGAGCGCGGGGATGTCAAGATAGCCGGAAGTGTTGAAAGCGAGGAATGCGTAGCGGCCGACAATGTTGTTCATGTTGACGGCGTTGGTGCCGGCGGTCATGGGAACCCATTCCGGGGCGATTGCGTCGTAGTCATAAGTGGGGAAAGTTGGGGGCCAGGTTTTGTCGTCGGCATCCTCATAATATTCGGCGTATGCGCGATGGCGGATGCCGTAAGGGAGGAAGTATTGCAATTGGCCGCTCAAAATGCGGGCGACGGCGCGGCGCTTCTTGTATTCGTCCTTAATGATATTGTGGTCAACGGATCCAAAGGTGTCCTTCCAGAAGAAGACATCCCTTTTGTCGGCTGCGGCACCTGAGGAATCAAGAGGGAGCGTGGGATCCGTGGTGTATTTCCACATGGGGTTGTAGCGATCAGGAGCGGGCAGCCCATCGGGCTTGTGATTGTTGTCGCCAGCATCCCAATGGGGCCACTTCGAGTCGCCGATATCGTAGTTGATTGCGGCGATGGCGCTGGCCAGGGTTGACTTTGCGAACTGGCGCGCCATGATGGTGTTGCGGGCGTTGGCGGACGAGGCGCGCTCGATGCGCATCATGATGGCGAAGGTGACGCTGCTGATAAGCAAAAGGGAGATAAGGCCGAGGACGATGACGAGGGCCATGCCATCCCGGCGGCGCTGGGCGCCGCCGAGTGGAGAATGGAAAATGGAAAATGGAAATTTGAAAGTATGCTTCATCTGGTTCTCCTTGATTCTAGGTGCGGGCTGCCCCATCCGCATTTGAACATTTCTCATTTTACATTTTCAATTCTACATTCGTTCTGCCTAGGGGTTCAGCGTTTCGCGCACCGGGAGGGCGACGGTGGTTTCAAAGGCGGTCTTGTTGCGATCCTGGCTGCCGGTGCTTCTGACAGAATCAAAGGTCAGCCTGTAAGGGGTGCCCCAGGGGTCTTTGAAGTCTTCTGTTCCTGTGAAGTTGAGAAACACGACACCGTATTCGTTGTCGGCGTCCTTGGCGTCAAAGATGGGCCTTAGGTTCGAAACAGTCGTGTCAACGGTTCGGCCATCGACGCGCCTGGGCCATTTGCCGTATGTCGAGTAATACTGTTCCCATGCGGATACAAGCTGGCGGAGTTGCGCCTCGCACTTGGCGCGGCGGGCCATTACGCGGGCGCGGGAAATTGCGCCGAATGAAGCCATCATCAGGAGGGCGATGATTGTGATGACGGTGAGGAGTTCTGGGAGGGTGAAGCCGTTTTTTTTCATTTTTTGCCTCCCACGTAGATGTTGTCAGAGGTGCGGTTCCAGTTGCCGTCGGGGCCTGCGGACTCGCCTGTCACCGACGATGCGCTGCTCGACCCCGTGTAAGAGGCGTTGATGGTGACGTATGTCGGGAACCTGGAATTCCCCTCAATGGTGTATTTCACGTTTATCGGGTTGCTGGGAGTTGCGGTGTGCTGGCTTTCGTTCGACACCTTCTTCAACTTGAAAGAGCCATCATTGTCGGCCACGATGGTTCCCTTGACAATCCTTTTCCCGGCGCTGTCGTATGAAATCAGCTGAACGGCCGTGGCGCCTTTTTCCTCATTGCCGTCCGCATCGTACCCGGCCGTCCCCGTTGATGCGAGGAAGGAAATACCCGAGGTAGTGAACTTAATGTCGCTGTCGCTGATGCCGTATGAGTTTGTCACGGCAAGGGAGAGGTCGCGGACAATCATGCCCATGGCATTACGCAGCGAGGCCTGGCCTTTGACGCGGTCGGTGCCTGACTGGAAGGCGGCGCTCTGCTGCTGGAAGACCATTGAAACCATCACCACGATTACCAGGAGGATGGCCGTGGAGATGAGGATTTCAATAAGGGAGAAACCTTTTTTTCCCATTAGACGCCTCCTTCCATGATTTTATCCAGGCTTGGATTGAAAATCAAATCGAGGGTGAACGGCGTGTTCATGAAAGGGTCGCCGTCGCGGCGGTCCGTGACCCAAATCGCGATGCGCCGGATTCGGTGGTTCTTGTTTCTGCTTTTATTAGATATCGGGTCAAAAGCGATCGGGGTCTCAATGGGTGCGACTTGGATGACATAGCGCATGTTGCCGCGCCTTGTAAGGTATTCCTCAATGACAATCTCATCCGTGCGGAGAATTTCAACTGTCTTTGAGGAACTTTCGCTTAACTTGGACTTGTATGTCTTGAAGTTTGTGCTTATGCTTCTGGGGTTGGAGCTTTCGACGCCAACCTTGATGTCATTGAAGGCTTTTGAAATGAACTTTTTGTTGTCGTTCCAGTCATCCCAGTCCGTAATTTCGGCGGCGTTGGCCTCTACCCTGGCAAGGACGTCAAGGGCGAACATTGTCTGGGCGGAATCGGAAATGGCGTTGGCCTCCATGCGAAGTCCGACGGGGAAGAAAGAAAGGAGGCCGCCGACGGCGGAGGCAAAGAGCAGCATGACCATGCTGATCTCTACCAGCGTGAAGCCCGAGGATTTGTTTTTGTGATGGAAGTTGCTCATAATTCTCATCTTTTTACAAGGAGATGTCCTTGCCCTTGCTCAAAGCTCCGCTCCCGACGGTCTCTTTGACTGTAATTACGGCGGAATTGGCTTTCTCGGTTGTGCCATCGGGTGTGAACACGAACCAGAAAGAGTCGTCCTTCTTTTCGCCGCCGGACTTGTGCGCGTAAGAGAAGTTCTTGGGCATCGTCTGGCGCTCGGCTATTTCAAAACCGTATGCGGAGCCAGAGGGCCAAGAGGCTGAATTAATGGCGGTGGGGTCATCGCTTGACCGCTCGATGGTGGTGGAGGAGTAATAGTATTTGTTCCCCTTGCCATCGGCAGAGGCGTCTCCGCCATTGTTAATCTCCTTCTCGAAGTCTATCCTATGCTGCGCGGTATTGGAGTTTGAGCGGGAGATTTTGCCAACGGTGAAGGTCTTGCCTGTGTTGAAATTGAAGACGGTCAGGACATTGAAGCCGGAGTCAACCAGGGCGACATCGGAGAACTTGTCCACAATGCTTTGCGAACTGGTGGAGAAGACTGTTCCCGCAGCCTGGAAGATGGAAGCGGAGAAGACACCCTCCTCGTCTGGGGCGAAGAGGACGGCGGTCCTGCGGCCGTCCATGCAGGCGCGCTGACGGGCATATTCCATGACGTTCTGCGGGATTTGCAGCGCGGCGTTGGCAGAGGCGCCGCGGCGCATGCCGAAGCCGCTGGCAACGACAATGGTGGTTAGCATGACCATGACGGCCATGACCGAAAGCATCTCAATGAGGGTGAAGCCAGCTCTCCTAGTAGCCATAGGACTTGTCCTCCTCGTTTATGTAGCCGGCGTCGAAGGAGTCCGGCCCGACCTCGCATTCATCGGTGTCGAAGCAAATCCAGACGATGAAGGGGGCCGCTTTGTTGTTGCGCTTCATGGCGTAGTAGAGACTGTGGCCGGTAGTGCCGCTTGCGCTGGAAAGGGGAGTCACCGCTTCGCCGGCCCCCTTGGCGGTATAGACGGAGGTCTCGTCGATGAAGCGGATGTCGTCGGGGTTGCCTTGGCGATTGCCCACGCGGAGGGCGTCGAAGATTTCGTAGTTGTCCTTCTCCCACTTATACCAGTAATAACCGTTGTAGGCGTTGGTGTTCTCGCGCTTGCTCTTCGTCTGGCTGGAGGCTTCTTGCCTTGAGACTGGCCAGCACTGGTATTCGGTGCGGTAGCGCTGGAGTGCCACGCTTAGGGTTTCGCGGGTGATTTTCGAGCGGCGTTCCCGCGAGGTCTGGAGAAGCATGCGCGAAGAACCGATGATGATGGTGCCAAGGATGCCGATTACGGAAATCACCACCAGGAGTTCGATGAGCGTGAAGCCCGCGCGATGGCGCTGGGCGCCGCCGAGTGGAGAATGGAAAATGTAAAATGGAGAATTGGAAGTTTGCTTCATTGGTTGTCCTGCAAGATAAGTGAGTGGTGATCTGGAATCGGGAATTTAAGATTTAAGATTTGAAATCTAGGATTTGAAATTTGAAATTTGATATTTAAGATTTAACATTTGAGATTTGAGATTTGAAATTTGGGATTTGAGATTTGAGATTATTACCTCCTACCAGGCGACGAGGAACTTCGAGCCGTATTTTTTCATTTCGTTGAACTTCTTCCCCGCCGAGGACATTGCAAGCGCCGAACCGGTAACCTTTTTGCCAGTCACGGGATTTTCAACGGTTCCTTCGAGGTCGAAATCAAGCGTGAAGTAGATTTGGTTCTTCCAGCGGTCGATGATGCCGGTGCCGTTGTAGGAGTAGTTTCCGGACGAGCCAGTGCGCTCCACCTCCTTTTCGGAGGTTTCAAAATAGACAATTGAATTGGGAACTGGCTTGGAGATGTCAAATTCACCCTTCTTGTTGTTAAAATACTGGGTGTTGAGAAGGGCGCCGATGTTATAGGGACTGGCGACGAAAATGTCGCCGGCCTTGTCGTGGAACTTGCTCCTGTCCGGGAACTTGCCCTGATCCATCAGGTAGGTCTGCCAGGCGCTGACCAGCTGGCGGACGGTGTCCAGCGAATGAGTGCGGTAGGCGGTGCGGCGCGCGCCGGAGATGGCCGCCGAAGAGACACCCATCAGGAGAGAGAGGATAAGCACGACGGCAATCATCTCGACCATGGTGAACCCAGCGGAGGAAGAAGCCTTTCGCGAGGAAGCGGATTTTCGCGAGGAAGCGGCATTTCGCGCAAGACTGCGCGACCCCGGCGAGGACGCCGGGGTGCAAAACCCAGAGGGCGGGGTGCAAGACATGGGGGATTGGGGGTTGGAATATTGCCTCATGGGTTCTCCTGCGCAGTTGGTGATTTGAAATTCTACTTCGTGTTGACGGTGGCGTAGATGTTGTCCCTGTTGTGGTAGGCGCCGCACTTCTTGCACTTGGCATCCGGATTGAGCGGGTCGCTTGTCACAACCTTGCCGTCGGCGCCAGCAGAGAAGAGGGCGTATGAGGTGAAGGGCGGCGGGCAAATGTAAACCAAGTCATGGCCATCTCCGCCGTAGGCGTCGCGGATGGTGTAGTAGAAGTAGTCTTCCGGCGAATCCGCCCCGGCCTTTGTCTTCATGCTCTTGTTGGAGATGATCTTAGATGTTATCCCGCGGATGCGCTTGTAGAAAGCGACGTCCTTGGCGGCGGGTTCGAGGTCTTCAAACAGATCCTGGGCCCGGCGCTTGGGGTTTTTCCCGTAACCCTTCCCATACTCATACCAGTGAGAGCCTTCATCAAAGAAATTTTTCAATTCCGAAGATCCGGCATCGCTGAAAATATTGTAGAGGAAGTTTTCCTTGCCATTCATGGTGGGGTCGCGGCGGTCAACGAGGAAGGACGCCAGGCCGAAGACGAACTGGTCATTGGAATCGCGAGGCTTGACATCCTTGAGGTATTTGCGCGACAGGTGGGCCGGGGTCCAATAGCCAACGGCCACACCGGGGATGAAGCCGCACTTGTTGCCATTGTCGGGTTCCCCCTCAACGTTTATGCCGCCGTGAGGCGTATAGCTTGGCGTTGTCTTCGTCTTGTAGGGAATCTTGTCGATGACTGGCGGGTAGATGCCGTACTCGGCGTGGTATTCGGCGATTGCGGCGTGGGTGAGGTTGAGGGTCTTTATCGTGGATGACACTGTGCGCGCCCGCTCACTGGGCTTCATCATGCGGAAGGTGATGCCCATGAGAAGGGCCATCACCACGATGACGACAAGCATCTCCAGAAGGGTGAAGCCGGAGGAAGCGGCATTTCGCGCAAGACTGCGCGACCCCGGCGAGGACGCCGGGGTGCAAGACCATGATGGCGTGGTGCAAGACCCGAAGGATGCTTTTTTGAGAAGGCGTTGCATAGGACTAACCATTGAGTGAGGAGATGATGGAGACGAGCGGGAGGAACATCGCGATGACGATGGTGCCGACGATAAGAGCCAGGAGGATGATGACCATAGGCTCGAGGATCGAGGTAAGGCCGCTCACGGCATTGTCCACCTCGTCCTCATAGGTGTCCGAGATACGGGTGAGCATGTCGGCGATCTTGCCGGTTTCCTCACCGACGTCAACCATGGAGATCACCATGGGCGGGAATACCTTTGTCTGCTCCATCAGGCCGGACATGTTCTCGCCTTCCTTGACGCCGTCGTGGACCTTTTGAAGAGCATCGTAGAAGATGATGTTGTCGGCGGTGTCGCGGACGATGCCGATTGCCTGGAGCATCGGAACGCCGGAGGAGAGAAGGGTGCCGAGGGTGCGGGTGAGACGCGCGATGGCGGTTCGGCGGATAAGGGTGCCGAACACGGGGAGATAGGCCTTGAACCTGTCTGAAGCGCGCTTGCCGGCTTTGGTGTGGAGAAGCATGGAGAGGAGAAGCCATAGGCCGACGAGGCCGGCCGCGATGAAGATGAAGTAGTGCTTCACCACATTTGACGCGCCGATGACCAGCTGGGTGATGGCGGGGAGCGACTTGCCTTCGAGGAGGTCGGCGAAGATTTCCTCGAACTTCGGGATGACGGTCAGCATCAGGACGGCCGTGATGATGATGGCCGCGCAGAGGATGACCAGCGGGTAGGTCATTGCGCCCTTGACCTTGTTCTTGATCTTCTGCGCCTTCTCCATGAACTCGGCAAGGCGGGTGAGGACTACCTCGGTGACGCCACCGGCCTCGCCAGCGCGGACCATGTTCACGTAGAGGTTGTCGAAGGTCTTGGGGAAATTGGCCAGCGACTCGGAGAAGGAGTTACCGGACTTCACCGACTCGCCCATGTCGTGGAGGATGTCCTTCAGCGTGGGGTTGGTGGCCTGGCGCTCCAGAACAAGAAGCGAGCGCAGCAGGGGCATGCCTGCGGCCATCAGCGTCGCAAGCTGGCGGGTGAACATGGTGAGGTCTTTTTGCTTGACCTTTGGACGAAGGAACTTCGGCAGTTTTATCTCCATGCCGCCCTTCTTGGCCTTGCGCGGGGCGGCGTTGGTCGATTTGGTGTCATCGACCATGCCGATGGCCGTTGGGAAGAGGTTCTGGGCCCGGATGGCCGCAATGGCCTTTGCCTGAGTGTCCGCCTCAATTGTTGAGCGGACTTCCTTGCCGGATGGATCGGTAGCGATGAAGTTAAACTTTGCCATGGAATTTGTTTGTTCGGTTATTCGTTTGACATGCGACTTGCGGTTTGGGACATGCGGTTTGCGACTTGCCGCCGCCCTCAGCATGTAGCGCGCTACATGCTGAAGATCGAGAGGTTGGTCATCTGGTGCTTGGCGCAGATGTCGAGGGCCTGCACGAGATACTGGTGCGGGGAGTCGCGGGTGCAGCGGAGCAGGACATTTGCCGTCTTGGACATCGCGGCGTAGTTGCGCATCTGACGGTCAAGCTCCTCAAGCGACACGACGCGGCCCTTCACGATGAAGCCGCCGCGGAAAATCTCGATGTTGATGAGGTCGGGCTGCTGCTCGGGATCCGCTTTCTTGTCTGGTGCCGGGCGCGACGCCATCAGCCGGGAGAGGATGTCCTCCTGGTGGAGCGTCACGACGAAGAAGATGAGCAGCTGGAAGACGACGTCGATCATCGGCGTCATTTCAGCCTTCGCTTCGCCGGCGTTCAATCCTTTTTTTGCCATAGCGGTTGCCTTCCTCTCTTACTGTTTCGCGTGCGGGGAGGTCGTCTCCTTGCGCTCCTGGACGGCCACGAAGCCGATCTTCCAGCAGCCGCGCGCCGTGCAAATGTCCATCACGCGCTTGACGTCCTCGTGCTTGGCGCGCCAGTCGGCGCGGATCAGCACGGGGAATGCGCCGAACTTGGCGTAGCGCTTGGAGATGATCTGCCCGAGGGCGGCGTCGGTCAGCACGGCGTTGTTGATGGAGACCTTCGCATGCGGGAAGACCTTTGTCCGGCGCGAGACCTCGATGACGATGGTCTGGACGGGCATGTTCTCCTGCGTGATGGTCTCGCCGTGGATGGCGTCCTCGAGCTGGATGTCCTTGTTGTATTCCTTGGACATCTGGAGGGTGACGACGAAGAAGATGATGAGCTGGAACACGACGTCGATCATCGGTGTCATGTTCATTTCCGCGCCTTCGGAGTTGGGCTTGCGTCTTGCCATTGTTAGCCTCCGTTTCCATTTGCGGGGCCGCGGGTGGCGCGGCCCCGCAAGGCGCCACTACTCCACCACTTCGACGTGGCGGAGGTCCTTGATCAGCTCGAAGGTGAGCGCCGACATGCGCAGCACGAGCTTGGCCGCGTTGTTGCGGATCACGTAGTAGGCGCAGACGGACGGGATGGAGACCACGAGGCCGCCGGCCGTCGTCCAGAGGGCCTGGGAGATGGCGAGGGCGAGGGCGCCGACGTCGGGCGAACCGGTGGCGAGGCCTTCGAACGCCATGATCATACCTTGGACGGTTCCGAGCAGGCCGAGCGACGGCGAGATGTTGCCGCAGACGGAGATCCAGTTGATGCGCTGCGACATTCTCTCGTTCTCGATGTCGGCGGCGGTGTTCACGGCCTCCTGGATGATGTCGAAGCCTTCCTCGACATGCTGGAAGCCGGCGGAGAGGATGTTGGCCAGCGGGCCGGGCTCCTTCTCGCAGGCCTGGAGGGCCTTCATGACGTCGCCCTCTGCCATCGCGGCCGAGACATTGTCCACGAGCGTCTTCGGGATCATCTTCTCGGGCTTCATCAGGATGGCGCAGTCAACGACGAAGTAGATCGAGGCGATGCCCGATCCGAAAAGGGCCGCCCACAGGACGACGCCCAGCCAGCCGGAGCCGAAGACCACCGCGATCAGCGAGGTGGAGTCCTTGCTCTTCGCCGCCGAAGACGCCTCCAGCTTCGTATTGGCGTCGCTTGGCTTTTCAGCGGCCTCCACTGCTTCCGCCGCCGGCGCCTCCTCCTGCGCGATAACGGGGCACGCCGCAAGCGTGAAGATGCCCATTGCAATTGCCGCAACCATGATTCTCTTGTTCATTTCTTAGTTCCTTTTAGTTCCTAGTTAGTTGAGTTAGACGATGGAAATAATAGCAGAGTCCCCTTGAGATTGCAACTAGATCTTGTTGGCCCACTCGCTCTTGGGGTAGCGCTTGCGGAGCTGGTCGCGCATCTTGTTGGCGTCGGCGTTCTTCGAGAGGGCCTCGAATGCCTTGGCCGCCTTGTAGAGGGCCTCGGGCTGGACCTCGCGGCAGTTCTCGTAGAGAAGCACGGCGCGGAGGTAGCCGTCCTTGAGGGCGTTGAAGGGCTCCTTCTCCTCCATGAGGATGTCGCCGCGCATGACGAGGGCGGCGGCGGAGTCGTTGGCGTCGCCGTTGGCGATGGCCTTGACAAGCAGCTCCTTCACCTTGGCGGACTTGTCCGTCTTCAGGAGCGCGGCCCAATAGGTGGGCGCGACCTCGCCGATATACGCGGCGGCGGGCTTCGTCTTGATGATGCCCTCGCAGATGGCGATGGCGGCGGCAGCGTCGCCGGTGTCGAGCTTGGCCCTGGCGAGCCAGCGCGCCGCGGGTTCGTCCCAGCCGAGCATGGCGTAGCGCTTCACGATGTCTTCAAGCACCGGAATCGCGGCCGACGACTTCCCGGCCCTCACGGCGTTGATGGCGGCGTCGAGCTTCTCTGGCTTGGCGACCTTGACGGAGGCCATGTCGGCCAGCGCCACGTCGAAGGAGGTGGTCTGCTCGCCCTGGCGGCGCGTGACGACGAACTTGCGGCCCTGCGGCATCCAGCGGATGGTGCCCTTGACCTCGGCGCCGCTCTTGAGGGTGATGATGCCCGGCATGCCGCTTTGCTGCGCCTGCTGCGCCGTTGCCGGCGCGGCGAACATGGCCAGCCCGACTGCCAGCGCGGTGAGTGCGAGAATTGACTTGCGTGTATTCATTAGTGATGCTCCTTGTTGATTTGAAATTTGAGATTTGAAATTACAGATTTGAGACTTGGCGACAAGCGACAAGCGACTTGCGACGCGCAGGTGGATTACTCGTTGCCCTCCCCGAGTTCAATGCGGGCCTGGTTGCGCCAGGCGTTGAGCTGGCCGACGTAGCGGCCCTGCGGGAAGCGTTCCAGATATGCGGCGCAGTTCTCGAGCACCTGCTCCCAGAGCCCGCGCTCCATCAGCAGGGGCACCGCCTCGAAGTAGGCGGTTTCCGCAAGCGGCAGCAGCTGCGGTCGGTCTTCGCCAACCGAGTCGATGAAAACCTGGTAGGAGATGAGCGCCTTGCCGAGGAAGTCGTTGGCGCGGTTCTTGTCGCCGAACTCCGCTTCGGCGCGGGCCTTGCGGGCCATGATGCGGCCGGTGTCGATGTCGCACTGCGCCTGCTCGAGGTCGTTTGTGCGGCGCTTCTTCACTTCCTTCATGGCCGCGATTGAGGCGTCGAAGAAGGAGACGCGCTTGTCGGAAACCTTCTCGGCGAGGCCGGCCTCGGATGCGGCGTTGCTCAGCATCGCGTAGGCGTCAACCATGAGCTGGAGGGTGGGGAAGTCGTTGATGAAGGTCTGGAGTTTCTCGACCGCCGCGGCGTGGTCGCCCTTTGCCACGAGGAGTCGGCACTCGGCGAAGCGCGCCTGGATCTGCATCGGCGAGCCGGCCTCCGCGCGCCCGAGGACCTTGTCCAGCGCCAGCCTCGCGAGGTCGAACTCCTTCGACTCGATGAGGGCGTTGGCGGCGCGCATGATGTCGGTGTCGGAGTAGTCGGTACCGCTGCCGGAGAACATCTCGCGGTAGCGCGCCACTGCGCCTTCGCGCTCGCCCATCTTCATTAGGCTGTCCGCGATCATCGGCAGAGCGCCCTTGGCCTGCTCGCTGTCGGGGTAGTCGCGGCGCAGGCGCGAAAGCGCGGCCTCGGCCTTTTCGGCGTCCTTCATGGACATGTAGATCGTACCGACCTGGATCAATGCCGCCGGCGCGCTCTCGCCCTGCGGGAAGTTCTTCACGACTTCCTCGAAGGCGTCTGCGGCCAGCTGGCGCATCTTGTTCTTCGCGGCCTCGTCCTTGGCCGGGAACTGCGTGAGGGAGAATGCCTTGTTGTAGAGCGACATCTCACGGACGGACTGGTTCTGCTTCTTCTCCTTCTCATCGACTTCGGAGGAAGGCGGCGGCGTGGCCAGCTCCTTTGCAAGGGCGTCGAACTCCTTGACGGCAATGCCGAGGCTCCTGCTGGCTTGGGCTTTGTCGGTGTCGTTGGTGGCGGAGCGGAGCGTCTCCACGGCGCGAGTGCGCATGGCGGCGGCCCGGCGGTAGCGGGTGGAGAAGAGGGCCTGCGTCGGCTTGGGCAGGCTCTTCAGGCGCTCGATGTAGTCCTCGAGGGCCGGCATCAGGCGGTCGTAGTCGCCCTGGGTCTCGTGGATGGCCGTGATGCGCTGCATCGCGGCGAGGGCCAGCGGCGAGTTGGTGTAGGAATTCGCCACGATGGTGTAGTATTCGAGGGCGCCCGCGTAGTCGCCGTCCTGGAAGGCCTTCTCGCCGAACGAGGTTAGCATCGAGACGCACGACGGGTGGGTCGGGTAGAGGGCGAAGAACTTGGTGTAGGTGGCGCGGCGCATGTCGTCGCGGCCACACTCCTTCCAGAACTCCGCGATGCGGATCAGCTCGTCGCCGGCCGCCTGGATGTAGAGTGGGTTGTCGCAGAAGCGCTCGGCGAGGTGGCCGACGACCGTCTCGGCGTAGAGCTGCGCCCCGGCGTCGCGCCCGACCTCCTGGATGTAGCACTTGGCGAGATCCTCGAGGGCGAATACGGCCTCCTCGCAGTTCGGGAAGGCGTTCAGCACCTGGAGCAGGCGGTCGCGCGCCTCGGCGATCTGACCCTGGCGGAAAAGCGCCCGCGCGTCGCGGTACTGGATTTCGCGCACCTTCGCCTCCTGGGCGGGCGTGACGATGGACTTCGGCCCCGAGCCGAAGGTTTCCTCAAGCAGGCTGCGCACCTGCTCGCTGCGCGCGCCGGCGTCGGCCGCCCAGGCCGATTCCGGGTATTTGAGATAGACGTTGATGAAGTGGTTGAAGGCGCCCTTGCCGTTGCGCTTGCCGGTCGAGGGGTCCTTGGTGCCGAGGAGGAGCGAAATGACCTCCTCGCGCTTCTTGGGATCGGTTGCGCTGAAGTCCTGCGCGGCCATCAGCGTCTGCGCCTTCTCCTGCTGCATCGTCGCGAGAAGGTAGCGGCATTCGGCCATCGGGCTCTGGCGGACCACCGGGTCGCCGGTCTCCTCCTGGATTGCTACAAGTTCGCGGTGGATCTCGGTCAGCGCGCCCATGTAGTTGTCAACGAGCTGCTGAGCCTCCTCAGGCTTGTCGCGCACCATCAGCACGTGCGCCTTGAAGACGATCGCCTTGCCAAACCAGAGGTCGCGCTCCCAAAGGAGGTTGTCGGCGAGCTTGTCGGCCTTGACCAGATAGGGCTCGCGCTTCTTCGCGTCCGTGGCCTCGTCGGCGAGGGCGATGCAGAGTTCCGCCGTCTCGCCCAGGCACTGGCGCTTGATGTGGCCGGGGAGGCCGGGCTGCTTCACCAGCACTTCGTAGAGGGCGATGGCCTCGTCGCGCTTCTTCATGCCGATGAGCATCTGCGCGAACTTGTAGGCCGCGCCGGTGAAGGTGGAGGCGAGGGACTCCGGCACGGTGACCGTGATCTTGCCGTCCTTGTCCTTCTTCTGGTATTTGGCGAAGAAGGAACCGTAGATGGCGCTGCAGTCATCGTAGCGGGCGTAGGCATAGTAGGAATCGGCGAGCGCAAGGCGCATGGCCCAGAGGATGTCCTCGGGCTTGCCGGCCTTCTCGGCTGCGGCGATCTGCTCCTTGACGACGTCGAACTTGCCGCGCATGAGGTCGGCCTCCAGCTGCAGCTGTGCGGCGCGCACGGCGGCCTCGGGGAAGCGCGAGGTCAGTTCCTTGAGGACGGCGTCGGCGATGTCGAGGAAGAAGTTTCTCTGCAGCGCCTGCACGTAGCGCAGCCCCTCTTCGAGTTCGGGGTTGAGGGGCGCGTCGCCCATCTGCTGCGCGGATGCGCCGAAGGCCACGAAAGCGGCGACCGCCGCAACGGCCATGGCGCGGACGCCATGCCGCGCCGCGCCGGACTTCAAGATTCCAATGTCATTCATCCGTGATATCTCCACGAAAGAATGCTACACCATCCTCGGCAAAAAGTCAAACCGCGCGCGAAAATTTTTAAAAACAAAAGGGCGGCCGCGTTTCGGCGGCCGCCCCCTCTGGGCTCGGGCGGGGTTATGCCGCCGCCGTCGCAAGGGACATCAGGAACTGCTTGATGTCCGAGACGCCGCGGAAGCTCTTGGGCACATCGCCGTCGAGGACGACCAGCGTCGGCGCCTGCTTGACGCCATACTGCGCCACCAGGTCGGGATGGTCGGCCGCGATGAGCTTCTCGTACTTCACGCCGGCCTTGTCCAGCAGCGCGCACGCCGCCTTGCAGTTCGGGCAAGTGGCCGTGGTGAACAAAAGCGGAGTTCCGCGCAGGTCTGCGCGGCCCGCCGCGGGAGCGGCGGGTGCAAGACCAGCAGAGGCTGCCGCCGCAATATCGGAGGGGGCGGCTTTAGCCGCTCCTGCCGCCGCCTTCTCGGCGCCGTTGAGCACATGGTCCTTGACCACGCAGCGGCCAAGGTGGTGGTGCTCTTCGCCAATGGGCCCCTGGTGCGTGAGCTGCGAGTGCTCGATGTCGTAGGTCTTGCGGTCGAGGAACTCCTGCGACTTGCCCTCGTTCCAGTTCTGCACCGGGCGGTAGTAGCCGGTGATGCGGCTGTAAACCTCCGTCTTGCGGCCGCAGATCGGGCACTCCTTCTGCTCGCCGGTGAGGTAGCCGTGGTCGGCGCAGATGGAGTAGGTCGGCGACATGGTGTAGTAGGGGAGCTTGTAGTTCTCGGCGATCTTGCGCACCAGCGCGGCCGCGGACTGCCAGGAGGGCAGCTTCTCGCCAAGGAAGGCGTGGAAGACGGTGCCCGAGGTGTAGCGGGTCTGGAGGTCGTCCTGGATGTCAAGGGCGGAGAAGATGTCCTCGCTGAAGCCCACGGGCAGGTGCGAGGAGTTGGTGTAGTAGGGCTTGCCGTTCTCGTTGGCGGTGATGATGTCGGCGTAGCGCTCCTTGTCGTGCTTGGCGAAGCGGTAGGCGGTGGACTCCGCCGGGGTGGCCTCGAGGTTGTAGAGGTCGCCATACTGCTCCTGATAGTCGCTGAGGCGCTCGCGCATGTGGTCGAGGACCTGCTTGGCGAACTCCTGGACCTCGGGGTGCGTGAGGTCCTTGCGGAGCCACTTGGCGTTGAGGGCCGCCTCGTTCATGCCGACGAGCCCGATGGTCGAGAAGTGGTTGCTGAAGGTGCCGAGGTAGCGCTTGGTGTAGGGGTAGAGGCCGTTCTCGAGGAGCTTGGTGATGACGGTGCGCTTGGTCTTGAGCGAGCGCGCCGAGATGTCCATGAGTTTGTCGAGGCGGTCGTAGAAGTCCTTCTCGCTCGTGGAGAGGTAGGCGAGGCGCGGGAGGTTGAGGGTGACTACGCCGATGGAGCCGGTCGATTCGCCTGAGCCGAAGAATCCGCCGGTCTTCTTGCGGAGCTCGCGGAGGTCGAGGCGCAGGCGGCAGCACATGGAGCGGACATCCGACGGCTCCATGTCGGAGTTGATGTAGTTGGAGAAGTAGGGCGTGCCGTATTTGGCCGTCATCTCGAAGAGGAGGCGGTTGTTCTCGCTCTCGTTCCAGTCGAAGTCGCGGGTGATGGAGTAGGTGGGGATGGGATACTGGAAGCCGCGGCCATTGGCGTCGCCTTCGATCATGATCTCGATAAAAGCTTTGTTGACCAGGCGCATCTCCTCGACGCAATCCTTGTACTTGAAGTCCATCTCTTTGCCGCCGACGATGGCGTTGAGCTCGGCAAGGTCGTTGGGGACCACCCAGTCCAACGTGATGTTGGTAA
>JAGCUY010000169.1 GCA_017962605.1 Kiritimatiellia bacterium
CTTCGTTCCTATCTCGAGTGCAACCCGGCGAAGAGCCAGGAGGAGATCGCCATCGTGGCGTCCGCCTACCAGGATGCCATCGTCGGCGCGCTCGCCTCCCGCGTCGAGCGCGCCCTCTCTACGCGTCGCCACCGCGCCATCGCCGTTGGCGGCGGCGTGTCCCTCAACGCCGCGCTGCGCACGCGCCTCAAGGAGGTGGCCGCCGCCGCAGGAGTCCCGATCTTCCTCCCGCTCCCCAATTACTGCGGCGACAACGCCGCAATGATCGCCTCGCTCGCCGGGACAGGCGTCGGCATTTGGGGCGACGCCGCGATGGCCCTCGACGTCGATCCCGGCCTCACGTTTGATTTCGCATGACCGCCAACATCCCTTTGCGACCCTTGCGGCTGAAATGAAATGAGGAGCGAAAAACAAACCATAGGCGATGATGTAAAGCTTGACGGCTCCGTCGAGGCAATCTCCTTCCGCAACGACGAGACCGGCTACGTGGTCTGCACCGTGAAGCCCGCAGACAGGGCCAACGGCACGGTCACCGTCGTGGGCAACTGCGCCGCCATTTGGGTGGGCGAGGAGCTAACCGCCACCGGCCACTGGGTGAACGACTCCCGCTTCGGCCTCCAGTTCCGCGCCGACTCCATCGTCTGCGTCGCACCCACCTCCACGGAGGGCGTGCGGCGCTTCCTCGCCGGCGGCCTCATTCGCGGCATCGGCAAGATCCATGCCGACAGGATCGTCGACAAATTCGGCTCCGACACCCTCCACGTCATCGAGCACGCCTCTCGCCGCCTCATGGAGGTCGATGGCATCGGCCAGAAGCGATGCGACATGATCCGCAAGTCCTGGCAGACCCTGCGCGGCGTCCGCGACGTGATGATCTTCCTCCAGTCGCACGGCGTGGGCATGGGCCAGGCATCACGCATCTACCGCACCTACGGCGACCAGGCCATCGCCGTCGTTAAGAGCAATCCCTACCGCCTCTGCCGCGACGTCTTCGGCTTCGGGTTCCTCACCGCCGACTCCATCGCGCTGAAGCTGGGCATGGACCGCGAGGCGCCGGAGCGCGCGCGTGGCGGCTTGCTCCACGTGTTGCAGACGCTCCAGGACGACGGCCACTGCTTCTGCGAGGATTCGGCGCTTCTGCTCACGGCGCAGTCGCATCTCGGAATCTCCGTGGAGAAGCTCGCCGAGGCCCTGGACGCGATCATCGAGGAGGGCACGGCCGTCCGCGACGGCAACCGCATCTACTTGAAGGAGCTCTACCAGGCCGAATGCAACGTGGCGCGGCGGCTGGCCGAGATCGCCTCCGCGCCGCCGCCGTTCCGCGAGATCGACGCCAACCGCGCCCTCGCGTGGGCCGAGGCCAAGATGCGCCTCGTCCTTGCCGGTGAGCAGCGCCGCGCCATCGCCTCGGGCGTCACATCAAAGGCCAGCGTAATCACCGGCGGACCCGGCGTGGGCAAGACGACCATCATCCGCGCCCTCGTCGAGATTTTCCAGATCCGCAAGCTGAACATCCAGCTCGCCGCCCCAACCGGCCGCGCCGCCAAGCGCATGGCCGAGGCCACCGGCCGCGAGGCGCAGACGATCCACCGCCTACTCAAATACCTGCCGCCAAAGCACGCCTTCGCCCACGACGAGAGCAACCCCATCGACGCCGACGTCCTAATCGTGGACGAGTCCTCGATGATAGACATTATCCTCATGGACCAGCTGCTCCGCGCCCTGCCGGACAGGATCACCCTCGTCCTCGTGGGCGACACCGACCAGCTGCCATCCGTCGGTCCCGGCAACGTGCTGCGCGACGTGATCGCCTCAAACGCCATCCCCTGCACCCGCCTCGACACCATCTTCCGCCAGGACACGCGCGGCATGATCGTCCGCAACGCCCATCACATCAACAACGGCGAGGAGCTTGAGGCCGGCGGCTCCGACTTTTTCTTCATCGAGACGCCCGACCCAGACCGCGTCGTCACCCGCGTCTGCGAACTGGTGACCACGCGCATCCCCGCCAAGTTCCACATCCCGCCGCAGGACATCCAGGTCCTCACGCCGATGCGCAAGAACCAGCTGGGCGCCGACAACCTCAACGTCGTCCTCCAGCAGTCCATCAACCCGACCGGCCCCAGCCTCCGTCGCGGCCTCACCGTCTTCCGGCGCGGCGACCGCGTGATGCAGCTCCGCAACAACTACGACAAGGAGGTCTTCAACGGCGACGTCGGCTTCATCGGCGACATCGACGCCGAGGAGGACACCCTGCAGGTCGATTTCGACGGGCGGCGCGTGGAATACGAGCGCGGCGACCTCGATGAGCTTGTGCTGGCCTACGCCTCGACCGTCCACAAGTCGCAGGGAAGCGAATACCCCGCAGTGGTGATCGTGATCGCGACGCAGCATTTCAAGCTGCTCCAGCGCAACCTGCTCTACACGGCGGTTACGCGCGGCCGCAAGCTGGTGTGCGTGGTGGGGACCCACAAGGCGGCGGCAATCGCCACGCGCAACAACGACGTGCGCGCCCGCCAGACGGCCCTCGCGGAGCGGCTCTCGGCCGCGCTACTGCCGCGATAGGCCAAGTTCCTTCAGCTTCTGCACAACGGTGTCGGGATCGCGCGACATCGTGATCAGGTCTTCGTAGGAGATGATGCCCGCCGTGTAGAGGTTCATCAGGTGGGTGTCTAGGGAAATCATGCCGAACTTCGCGCCCGTCTGGATGTCGGAGTCGATCATGAAAGTCTTGTTGTCGCGGATGCGCGAGCGGATCGACGGCGTGGCGATCATGATCTCGAAGGCCGCGACGCGCCCCGGCTTGTCGATGCGCTTGAGCAGGAGCTGCGAGATGATGGCGCTGATGGAGACGGAGAGCTGTGTCCTGACCTGCGGCTGCTGCTCGGTGGGGAAGGCGTCCACGATGCGGTCAACGGTCGTGGCGGCGCCGGTGGTGTGGAGCGTGGCGAAAACGAGGTGGCCAGTTTCCGCCGCTGTGATGGCCGCCTGCATTGTCTCAAGGTCGCGCATTTCGCCGATGAGGATCACGTCCGGGTCCTGGCGCAGGGCGCGCCGGATGGACTCGCTGAACGAGGGCACGTCGTTGCCGATTTCGCGCTGCGTGACGAGAGACTTCTTGTTCGCGTGGTAGTATTCGATCGGATCCTCGACGGTGATGATGTGGCAGTCGCGCTGCTCGTTGATGATGTTGAGCATCGAGGCGAGCGTGGTCGATTTGCCGGAGCCGGTGGGGCCGGTCACGAGAACCAGGCCGCGCGGCTTGAAGAGGAGTTCGCGCACCTGCTCTGGCAGGCCGATCTGCTGGAGCGTGAGGAGAGCATTGGGGATGAGGCGGAGGGCGAGGCCAAAGCGGCCGCGCTCCTTGAAGACGCTGACGCGGAAACGCGCCTGGTCTTCGAAGGCGTAGGCGAAGTCGCAGCCGCCGCGCTCGTTCACTTCGGCGAACTGCTCTTCCGTGGTGATGACCTTTGCGAGTTCGAGGGTGTCTTCTTCGTCTAGGGGGTCGCCGTCGATGGGGGTCAGGGCGCCGTGGATGCGCAGCATCGGCGCCGCGTCCACGCGGAGATGCAGGTCGGAGGCGCCTTCATCGACGCACAGCTGCAGCATCTCTAGCATTTCGTATTTCATCGCCACCGCCTTATGTAATCTCGAGTTCCTAATCTCAAATCTCAAATTTCAGATTTCAGATTTCAAATTTCAAATCTGAGATCTCAACTCCCTGCTCTGAATTCCTAAATCTGAAATTTCAAATCTCAAATTCCGTTCCCCGTTCTCCGTTCCCTGTTCCCTATTCCCCGTTCCCTATTCCCCGTTCCCTAGTCCCTATTCCCTAGCCCCTAGCCCCTATTCCCTAATTCGCATCACCCATGGTGACGCGCAGGACCTCTTCCAGCGAGGTCATGCCCGACGCCACCTTGAGCAATCCGTCTTCGCGAAGGGAGCGCATGCCCATCTCGCGGGCGATGGCGCGCAGCTCGATGGCCGGGCGCTGCTCGAAGATCATGCGCTGGATTTCGTCGCTCATGGTGAAGATTTCGAAGATGCCCTTTCGGCCCTTGTAGCCGGTGCCGGAGCAGACGGCGCATCCCTTGCCGGAATACATCTTCATGCCCTGGATGTTCTTCGCGCCGAGGTCGCCCAGCACCTTCAGCTCGTGGTCGGTGGGCGTCTTCTCGACCTTGCACTCCTTGCAGATGCAGCGGACGAGTCGCTGCGCCATCACGGCGCGCACGGCGGATGCCACGAGGTATGGCTTCACGCCGATATCGACGAGACGGGTAATCGCGCTCGGGGCGTCGTTGGTGTGGAGGGTTGAGAACACAAGGTGGCCGGTGAGGGCCGCTTCCATTGCGATGTCGGCAGTTTCGTTGTCACGAATTTCACCGATCATCACCACGTTCGGGGCCTGGCGGAGAATGGAGCGCAGCGCGGCGGAGAAGTCCAGGCCGACGTCGCGGTTCACCTGCACCTGGTTCACGCCGGTCATCTGGTATTCGACCGGGTCCTCGACGGTGATGATCTTGCGGTTGGGCGTGTTCATCTGGCCGAGGCAGGCGTAGAGCGTAGTGGTCTTGCCTGAGCCGGTTGGCCCGGTTACGAGAAGCACGCCGTCGCTGAGGCCAAGCAGCTGCTCGAACTTCTGCTGGTCGTCGGAGAGGAAGCCGAGTTCCGGCAGACCGAGTGCGAGGTTCTGCTTGTCGAGAATACGCATGACGATGGACTCGCCATGGTTGGTCGGGACCGACGAGACACGGAGGTCGAGGTCGCGCCCCTTCGCGTTCACCTGGATGCGGCCGTCCTGCGGGATGCGCTTCTCGGAAATCTTCATGCCCGACTGGATCTTGATTCGCTGGATGATCGCGGGCTGGAGGCGCTTCGGCGGCGGGTCCATGTCCTGGAGGGCGCCGTCGATGCGGTAGCGGATGCGGAAGCGGTTCTCAAGCGGCTCCAGATGGATATCGGAGGCGCGGCGCTTGAAGGCTTCCATGATGATCAGTGAGACGAGGCGGATGACCGGTGCGTCGTTCTCGGAAACGTCGGTGATGCCGAGCTGGTCGGCGATTTCGTTGCCGCGCGTGGCGACGTCGGCCTCCTTGTCGCCGAACTCGCCGAGAAGGGCGTCCATGCTGGTGCCGCCGGGGTAGAGGCGCTCGATGGCCTTGTCGATGTCGGACTTCGTGGCGACGACGCCCGTGACCGAGCACTTGAGCGCGAAGCTCAGGCGATCGACCACGCCGTAGTCCAGCGGGTCTTTCACCGCGACGGTGAGAGAGTCGCCGTCCTTGAGCAGCGGGACGATGCCGTATTTGCGCGCATCCTCGGCGCTGACCACGGAGGCAAGCTCGGTGTCGAGCGCCTTGTCGTCGATGTTGACGAAGTCCATGCCGAACTGCGTAGCCAGCATGGCGAGGAGGTTCTCCTCGCTTACGGCGCCGTCGGTGATGAGTTGGTCAACGATGGTGGAACCGTCGGCGGCCAGATGGGATGTGGCCTCGTCGATCTGCTCCTGGGTCACCATGCCCTCTTCCTGCAACAGCTGCAGGACATAATCGTCATTGGATGTCAAAGTGTTCGGCTCCTTCTTTATTCAAGATTGTCGGAAATTATAGCGCATTCTACCTGTTTCGGCAATTCGGCGCCGGTTATTTGAGAACCTTCACCACGCGTTGCGGGAACGGAATCTCGATCCCCGACTTGTCGAAGTCGGCCTTGATCTCCTGCAAGACCTCGAAGCGCACCGGCCAGTAGTCCTCGCGCTTGACCCATATCCTTATGCCGACGGTGATCCCGCTGTCGCCAAGTTGGTCGATGGAGACAATCGGCGCCGGGTCCTGGATGACCCGTCCGTCTGCGGCGAGGACGGCCATGACGCGCTCCTTCACGAATGCCAAGTCTGAGGCGTATGCCACGGATACCGAGGTGTCAAGGCGGCGTGTGGGATGCGCGGCGTAGTTCACGATGTTGTCGTCGGTCAGCTTTGAGTTGGGGAGGATGACCTTGCGGCCATCGGCCGTCTTCAGCGTCGTGGTGAAGAGCCCGACCTCCTCAACAGCGCCCATCTGTCCGGCCCCCTCGATGAAGTCGCCGGCGCGGAATGGCTTGAGCGCCACGATGAGAAGGCCAGAGGCCAGGTTGGAGAGGGAGTTCTGGAGCGCAAGGCCCACGGCTATGCCGGCGGCGCCGATTGCGGCCACGATGGAGTTCGTCTGGACGCCAAGCTGGCTCAGCGTGGCGGCGATGGCGAATACGGCAACCACGGAGTAGAGAAGCCGCGACACGAACTTTGAGACCATCGGGTCGGAGTGGCCGCGAGAAAGGGCGCGGCTTGCCAGCCAGCGCACGATGCTCGCCAGAATCAGACCACAGACCAATGTCGCCAGCGCCAGCGCGACATGCAGGGCGTAGGGCTTCGCCGCTTCCAATATCTTGTCCATTGACATAACGCCAGCCATTATACAAACATCCCTCATCCTCCGCAACCCCTGCCTGCCATTCCCACCACTTGCGTTGGAGGCGCGAATCTGGTAGTCTCGTCATGGAATGAAACTGCACTTTACCAAGATGCACGGGGCCGGAAACGACTTCATCATGGTCGATGACCGCAACCTGTCAACCCCTTTCGAAGACTACCAGCTGATGTCCGCAATCGCCGCTCGCCGCACCGGCGTTGGGTGCGAGGGCATTGTCCTCGTCCAGCCCTCCAGCAAGGCCGATTTCCGCATGCGCTTCCTCAATCCGGACGGCACCGAGGTGGAGCTGTGCGGCAACGGAGCGCGGTGCGTGGCCCTTTTCGCGCACTCGCTCGGCATTGCCGGCAAGTCCATGACGATGGAGACGATGGCCGGACTCGTCGATGCGCAAATCAGCGAAAATGGCGTCACCCTCTGGATGCCCGACCCCTCTAGCCGGAAATACGACATCGAGGTCAAGACGGCCCTGGGCGCCTTCAAGGGCCATGCCGTGTCGATTGGCTGCCCGCATTTCGTGGTGCCGGTGGAGCAGGGCGCACTTGACACGCTCGACGTGGCGCGCGTCGGCGCGGCCATCAGGCAGCACGAGACTTTCAGCCCCGAGGGCGTGAATGTGGACTTCGTTTCCTACGCCAGCCCGAACCGCGTTAGGATGCGCACCTTCGAGCGCGGCGTGGAGGCGGAAACCGGTGCCTGCGGGACGGGCGCCGTCGCGGCGGCCGTGGTGGGCGTCGAGGCCGCCGGGCTCACCCTCCCGGCGAAGGTTTCGACATCGGCGGGCTTCGAGCTGACGATTGACGGCGACTGGCGCGGTGGCAAGTGCACCGGCATGACGCTCACCGGCCCGGCGCGCAAGGTGTTCGAGGGCGACATCGACCTCGACGCCGTGGACGGCGCCCAGGAGTTTTAAGCGTGGTTTAGGCTCGCGGCTCCCACTAGTATTGGATGCTGCTGCCGCCGATGTATTCGCGGAGGATTGAGTAGGACGGCACGTCGGTCGCGTCTTTCGGCGCAAAGGGGGCCATGAGGTGAAGCAGCCCCTGCGCCGTGGCGTAGGCCGGCGAGGATCCCCCTATGGCGGCGAGTGCCGGTTCTGCAAATGGGCGCAGGATGCCCGGCTCGTCGGGAATGGAAGTGTCGAAGGTTTCGTCGGCGTTGCCAACAAAGGGGCGGATCCAGCGTTCCTCGCCGGCAACCACCGACGTCCATAGCAGGATTGTCTCCGCCGCGCCGCGTCCGCGGTACTGCGCGTCGCGGATGATGCGTCGGATAAGGCGCTGGGCGCCGCTCGGTACGGCCGGTGTCCGTGCCGCTCCACTGGAGTGTGCGGGCTTGGAGTGGAGCTGCGGGCGCACTGAGCCCGCAGGCGCGTAGGGGTTGGTGATGGTGTCGGCGAGGATAAGGTGCTTGGCGCCATCGGGGATGGCGGGGGTAAGCGCCGGGTTGAGGGAATGGAGCCCTTCGATGATGATAAAGGCCCCGTCCGGGAGACGCGCCTCGTGGCGCTCCGGCATCGGGGCGTGGACGTGGAAGTCGAACTTAGGCATGAGGGCGATGCGCCCGGCCAGGAGGTCGGCGAGATTGGAATTGAGCAGATCGAGGTTGATGGCCTTGATGTGCTCGTAGTCCAGGTTGCCCTTTTCGTCGCGGGGGTTGAGGGCGTCTCCGACGAAGAAGTCGTCGGTCGAGACAGCCAGCGTGGAGGCGCCTGCCTGTTCGAGATGCCAGCAGAGGCGCTTGGCGAAGGTTGTTTTGCCGGCGGATGATGGGCCACCGATAAGAACGAGGCGCACGGCGTCGCGGTTGGCGATGAGGTCGCGCGCTATTGATTCGATGCGGGCGTCATGGGCGGCTTCGCTGCACGGGAAGGCCGCAGTTTCGGAGGCTGCGGCAACGGGGTTGGGACGGGGGGTCATGGTGCTTCTTTCTTTTCTGTTGCGTCTGATCGTGGCCAGAATGTGGCTTCGGCGAGGCGGTCGATTAGGCCGATGTAGTCCCACTTGGGGCGCTCGAACGGCCCATATACGCGGAACTCCATGAGTTTGCTCACTGGCAAGGTAACGATGCGCGCGAGTATGCCCATTAGCGAGCGGGAGTGGAAGAAGCGCACCTGCGCCACGCCTTCCACCGGCATGCCTTCCGCGTCAAGGCGCCACTTGCCCTTGGAGACAAGGCTCATCATGTTGCCGTCTATCGAGAATCTCTCGACGGTGGCCAGGCCGTTGGTGACGGAGATGGTGACATCAGAGTCGGACTGCATGACGAGGAGGTCTATGCCCGCGACGTTGCGGGCGATGAAGTCGGTGAGTCCGGCGAAGAGCGGGATGCGGGTGATGGCGGCGTTGCGGGCATGGGCTTCGGCGGTCCCGGAGAGCGATGAGAGCGTGTTGGTCGCCAGGTTTCCGGCGATGGAGGCTTTGAGCGAGATATGGCCGTCGGATTGCGGGGCGGCGGGGTCGAAGAGCCGGCGCAGGGGGTCGGTTCGCACGCCTTCCGCCGAGAGGTCGAGAGAGAATGGCTCCTCCTCGACCGTGGAGGCGTTGAGGGTTGCAGTGACCTTGCCGCCGGCCAGCGTGGCAGTGAAGTTGGTGACGCCGGCTGTAGCTGATTTCTCGTCGTAGAACCAGGAGGCGGCGAAGTCGTCGAACGGCAGTCGGTAGGCGGTGGCGCGTGCGGCGGCGATGCGGCCGGAGACGTGGTCGGGGCCGTATTCGCTAGTGGCGAAGACCCGGCCTGAAACCTCGGTGCGCGGCGGGGTCGCAAAGACGATGTTTGTGGCGAAGTCGGGCAGCGGCATGTCGATGACTGTGAAGAGTGGCTTCAGCGGCAAAGTTGCTTTCGCCTGGAAGTCGGTGGCATGTGAGCGCGGATACCATGCGAGGCGGCCGGAGTACTTGCCCTCGGCAAAGACGGCGTCGAGCGGCGAGATGATCAGGCGACGGCCTGTGTCGGTTTCGTTGCGGGAGTCGGTGAGCCACTGTAGGCCGAATTTGACGCTCTGTGCGGGAACGCCATGGTAAAGGAAGTCGTTGCCGGAAAGCGTAAGCCGGATGTCTGAGACCTCCGGGCCGTTGGGAGGGTAACTCAGTTTGACTTCGCCTGTCGCGGTGAAGGGGGTCTGGATATTTGTGATGGCGTCGTAGTATTCGACGGCGGTTTCGCCATCCAGCGAGAGCGTGAGTTCGCGGATTACGGCTGGCGTGAGGGTGCCGGAGAGAGTGGTGGAGAGTGAACAATTGGAGAAGTCGTAGGTGAGGTGGCCGGTTAGGGATTCGAGGTAGCCAAGGTCGTCGGGGACTATGCGGATGTTGTTGAGGCGGACTGTGTCGTCATTGGAAAGTGAAAAGGTGAAGCCCAGGAAGCGCGCCTGGACGGCGAGAACGGAGGCGTTGTCGGCGGAGAAGCGCACCTTGAGCGGGTGCGAGGGAGTTTTTGGGGTTTGGTTTTGAGACGGCTTGCCGTGGGAACTTGTCGCGTCGTTCGGTATGACTTCAAGGGCGTCGATGAAGGCCTCCCATTCGGGGTAGGGGGCCACGTAGAGGGTGCGGCAGTGGATGTGGGAAAGCCAGGTGATGGGTGGCTCGGACAGGGAGGGATCTAAGGAGATGCGGACAAGCGCGGCGGTGGCGAGCGGGGGGGCGAGGGAGCGCTTGGGCATTGCCTTCACGCCCTCCAGGGTCAGGCCGCGGAAGAGGTTGAACGAGGCGTCGTCGATGGTGACGGCGACGGGTCCGGAGGAGAGGAACTCCTCGAGGCGGTGGCGGGCGAAGCCGGGGATGGAGCGGTCAAGGAGCCAGAGGGCGCCGCTCAAAAGCAGCGCCAGCCAGAAGACGATGGCGGCCAGATGCGCCAGGAGGCTGCGCCTTGCGCGGCGCATTACTCGTCCTCCTCCTCGGCGGCGGCGCCACGCTTCAGCGTTCCCTTGGCCGCCGCTTGGAGGTAGGCGTCGATGAAGGGCGTGAGGGCGCCGTCGAGGACTGCGGCCACGTTGGAGGTCTGCTCGCCGGTGCGCAGGTCCTTCGCCATGGTGTATGGCTGAAGCACGTATGAGCGTATCTGGCTGCCCCAGGCGATGTCGCCCTTGGGGCCGTAGAAGCGCTCAAGGCTCTTGCGCTTCATGTCCTGCTCGCGTTCGTAGAGCTTGGCCTTGAGCATGGCCATGGCGCGGGCGCGGTTCTGGTGCTGCGAACGTTCCGACTGGCAGGCCACGATGATGCCCGTTGGCAAATGGGTGAGGCGGACGGCGGAGTCGGTCTTGTTGATGTGCTGGCCGCCTGCGCCGCCGGAGCGGTAGGTATCGACGCGGAGGTCTTCGTCCTTGACCTCTACGTCGATGTCGTCCTTCAGTTCGGCCACGACGTCCAGCGCGGCGAAGGACGTGTGGCGGCGCTTGTTGGCGTCGAAAGGCGAGATGCGCACGAGGCGGTGGACGCCGCGCTCGGCCTTTAGCTTGCCGTATGCGTAGGGGCCGGCGACGCGGAAGGTGGCGCTCTTGAGGCCGGCCTCGTCGCCTGGCTGGAGGTCCATCACCTCGCATGTGAAGCCGTTCTTCTCGCAGAAGCGTGAATACATGCGGTAGAGCATGTCCGTCCAGTCACAGGCTTCGGTGCCGCCGGCGCCGGGATGGAGCGTGAGGAAGGCGTTGCAGGCGTCCATGGGGCCGTTGAGGAGCGACTGCATGCGCAAGGCCGCGGCCGTCTTTTCGGCTGCCTCCACGAGCGAGGCGAACTCGGCGTCGGCCGCGGCGCGGCCGGGGGAGTCTTCCTCTTCCGCAGCCGCCATCTCCTCCATGACGGCGCAGTCGTCGAGCTGGGCGACGAGGGAATCGAATGGCTTCACGAAGGCTCGTTCGGCGGCTGTCTGGTCGATAAGCGCCTTGGCGCGTGCCTGGTCGTTCCAGAAATCGGGCGCGGCCGCGGCGGCCTCGAGCTGTTCCAGTTTCTGACGTCTCGCATCGACGTCAAAGATAGCCTCGCATTTCTGCCAGTCCTTCGCGCAACTGGCGGAAACGGGCGACGATTTCCTCGTGGGTAGTCATGGACGTTTCCTTAAAGGTTTCAGGTCAAAGGGGGCACAGGTCTCAAAATCCAAAATCCAAAATCCAGATTTCAAATCTCAAATTTCAGATTTCGGATTCCAAAATCCAAATTTCAAATTTTAGATTTTAGATTTCAGATTTCAAATTCCAGATTTGCAATTCTATCTTTTCTTGGCTTGCCTTGCAAGGGGAAAAAAAGTATAATGTGGAAACCATGAAAAAGTGCAGAGGACAGCTGGCGGCTTTTGCCGCGGCCCTGGCGGCGGGCCTGTGCGTCGCGTTGACTGGGTGTGAAACGACTTCCGCGGACGAAGTCGTTGTCACCATTTCACCTGAAGAAGCTACGCTGACGGCGGCCAATCCATCTGTGACGCTGACGGCTTCCGGCGGCTGGAACTACAGCTGGGGCTGCGATGAGAACTATGGAAAGCTGAACAAGTATTCGGGTTCCAGCGTCGTTTACACGGGAAAAGTTTTTGGCTCGAACATCGTGCAGAGTGTGAAGGTTACCATCCAAAACTTCACCAATTCCACCGCCAAGGCATCCGCTGAAGCGAAGATAACGCAGAAATAGCGCGAATTTGCGAAATTCCGAATGGAGGCGAAGTCTTTTAATGATTAATAGGCAGGCAAAGGTGTGGGTGCATGTTGCGTTGGCGGCAATGGCATTTCTTGTGGTGACGGGATGCGAGCCATCGGCGGCGGGGGGCTCGTCATCGGGGTCTTCGAAGAACTCGGGGTCGGGTTCATCTGCGAGTGCCGTGGATGGGGGGTTGGAAATAACTTGGGACAACCAGTCGCCGGACCAAAATCCCGTGGTTGGCGAAGGCCAGACAAGGACCTTTACGGCGTCTGGTAGTTTTGTCACGAATAATAAAAATCTTAAATACGAGTGGACGTTGGAACCGGATGATCCATCACATGGCACACTCAATTCCAGAAATACGAAAATCGTGAAATACACGTCACACACTGCTGATACAAGTGTGAAGGTAAAATTGACGGTTAAGGTAACAGCGGGAAAAATTGATAAATTCGCCAATGTGGAAATCAAGCATGGAACGTATGGTGGGGGTGGCTCAGTCGATATTGGCGGCTAGAGCAATTGAGCTATGAAATTCGACAGCAAATACAGGCAGTTTCTGCCGGAGGCAAGGCGGATAGTGGTGAAGGTCGGGACGCGCGTCCTGGCCGACAAGGCGGGGCGGCCCATGCGGTCGCGCATCGAGGGAATCGTCTCGCAGATCGCCTCTCTTCGCCGCGCCGGATATGAGGTGGTGCTTGTCTCCTCAGGCTCCATTGGCGCGGGCATGGCGTCCTTGGGCATCGCGAAGCGCCCCGAGGGCGTCCCCGACCTCCAGATGTGCGCGGCCGTCGGCCAGGCGCGACTCATCGCCACCTACGAGGACATCGCCGACGCCCACAGGCTGAAGATCGGGCAGATGCTTCTCACGTACGACGACTTCTCCAGCCGCGTCCGCACCGGCAACGCGCGCCGAACCATGGAGCATCTGCTACGCGCCGGCATCCTGCCGATTGTGAACGAGAACGACGTCGTGGCCGACGAGGAGGTCAAGGCCTTCCTCTCCCTCGGCGACAACGACTATTTGGCCGCGCTCGTGGTGAAGCTGATCCGCGCCGACCTGCTTGTGATTCTCTCCACCGTTGACGGGCTGATGGACATGACGGCGGCGCACCCGCGCCGCATCCCATGCGTGGAGAAGCTGGACAAGGCCGCCTTCGCGCTTGTGGCCCCGCAGACCAAGGGCGGGCTCTCGAAGGGCGGCATGGACTCCAAGCTGCGGGCCGCGTCGCTGGTCGTCAAGGCAGGCTGCTCGGTGGTCATCGCCGATGGCCGCAAGGCTGGCCGCCTCGCCGACGCCGTCGCCGGCAAGGACGTGGGCACGATTATCCCGGGGGGCACGATATGAGGCGTTCCGCGCAAGTCAGCGCGGCCCCGGCGAGGACGCCGGGGTGCAAGACCAACGTGGCCGAACTTGCGGAAAAGGCCCATGCGGCGGCGCTGGCGCTCGCGGCCGTTCCCGGCCGCAGGC
>JAGCUY010000003.1 GCA_017962605.1 Kiritimatiellia bacterium
CCGTTGCAGATATTCTCGAGCATCTCGAGCATGCGGCGAGTGCCGATGCGGCAGGGCATGCAATTGCCGCAGGACTCGTCCTGGGTGAAGCCGAGGTAGAACTTGGCCATCGCGGGCATGCAGTCCTTGTCGGAAAGGACGATCATGCCGCCGGAGCCCATCATCGAGCCGATGCGCATGAGCGAGCCGTAGTCGATCGGGGTGTCGAGGTTCTCCTTGGTGATGCAGCCGCCGGAGGGGCCGCCGGTCTGCACGGCCTTGAACTCGCGGCCGCCGGCGATTCCGCCGCCGATGTCGTAGATGATCTCGCGGAGGGTGGTGCCCATCGGGACCTCGACGAGGCCGACGTTGTTAACCTGGCCGGCGAGGGCGAAGACCTTGGTGCCGGCGTTGCCGGAGACGGTCTTGACCCAGTGGCCGTTGGCGTCGCGCTCGATGACCCAGTTGCCGATCTTGGAATACCACTCGGCGCCCTTGCGGATGATTATCGGGATCGAGGCGTAGGTTTCGACGTTGTTCACGTTGGTGGAGCAGCCCCAGTAGCCGCCGCCGATGTTGGCGGGGAAGGGCGGCTTCGTCGTGGGCTCGCCGCGCTGGCCTTCCATCGAGTGGATGAGGGCCGTCTCTTCGCCGCAGACGAATGCGCCGGCGCCGAGCTTGATCTCGATGTCGAAGTCGAAGCCCGTGCCCATGATGTTCTTGCCGAGGAGGCCAAGCTCGCGGGCCTGGTCAATGGCCAGCTGGAGGCGGGAAACCGCCAGCGGGTATTCGGCGCGGATGTAAACGAGGCCCTGCTTGGCGCCAATCGCGTAGGCGCCAATGGCCATCGCCTCGACGACGCTCGCCGGATCGCCTTCCATGATGGAGCGGTCCATGAACGCGCCGGGGTCGCCTTCGTCGGCGTTGCAGACGATGTATTTCTCGTCGGCCTGGACGCTGGCGGCGATCTTCCACTTCATGCCGGTGGGGAAGCCGGCGCCGCCGCGGCCGCAGATGCCGGAGTCGAGCACTTCCTGCACGACGTCGGCCGGGGTCATCTCGGTGAGCGCCTTGGCGAGGCCCTGGAAGCCCTCGGCGGCGATGTATTCCTCGATGTTCTCCTCTGCGATGAGGCCGCAGTTGCGGAGCGCGATGCGCTGCTGCTTCTTGTAGAAGGGCATCTCGCGGTAGTCGGTGATCTGCGCCTTCAGCGTCGGCTCGGTATAGACGAGACGCTCGACCAGCTTGTGGCCGACGATGTGCGTGGCGACGATCTCCTTGGCGTCCTCGGGCTTCACCTTCACGTAGAAGACGTTGTCAGGCATGACCTTCACGATCGGGCCCTGGGCGCAGAAGCCGAAGCAGCCGGTCTGCACGACCTTGACGTCGGCCTCAAGGCCGGCGGCCTTGACTTCGGCGCGGAGGTTCTCGATGATCTTGGCGCTGTCGGAAACCAGGCAGCCCGTGTCGCCGCAGACGAGGATGTCTTTCTTCGGCGCGTCGAGGGACGCGGCCTTGTCGCCGGCGAGACGAAGCGCCAGGCGGCCCTTCGCGACTTCGTATGCGGCCATCAGGTCGGCCTTGCTGTTGATTCTGTTCATTACTTCGCCTCCTTGGCTCTAATCTCTTCGACCACCGCGACGGCCTTCGCCGGGGTGACCTTGCCGTAAACCTTGCCGTTGACAACCATCACGGGCGCCAGGCCGCAGCAGCCGACGCAGCGGAGTGCCGTCAGCGAGAAGAGGCCGTCGGGCGTCGGGTCGGTGTCGGCCTTCACGCCCAGGACGCGCTCGAGCTCGCGGAGGACGCCTTCGGAGCCCTTCACGTAGCAGGCGGTGCCGAGGCAGACGTCGATCACGTACTTGCCTTTGGGGCGGGTTGAGAAGAAGTTGTAGAAGGAGACGACGCCCGAAACGGAGGATTCGGGAATCCGCAGCTTCTCTGCGACATGCTGCTGGACTTCGCGCGGCAGGTAGCCGAAAATCGACTGTGCGCGGTGGAGGATCTGGATGAGGCGTCCGCGGCGGCGCTCGTCGGCCAGGTCAAGCCCCAGGCCGTCGATGAATGCGTCTAGTTCCGCGAACTTCCCGGCTGCGGCCGGTGAGAGTTGCTTCTGACACGTCATGGTCTTGCGTTTCCTTATTAGAGTTTGAACGGCGGCGCCGCACCCCGTATGGCGAGACGCGCGCGGTTGCGTTAAATGATGCCATCAATTATGCCAAAAGGCACTAAAACTTTCAAGTCCAAAAATGTTAGGCTAGTCTAATTCCGCCGCGTCAAAGGCGATCGCCCCAGAGGGCGAGGGTGGGGGAGGCGCCGGCGGAACGGGCGGCGGCGAGGGCTTTGCGGATCAGCGGGGCGTCCAGGCGGCCGGATTTGTGGGCAAGTTCCCAGAGGTGGCCGAAGCAGAGTTTTTTCGGCTGGATACGGCGTATGGCATCCGCCACGTCCACTCCGCACCCGGGGAAGAAGAGCCAGAGGTCGGGCCGCCCCCAGATGGTTTCGAATTTGGCCGCCGAGCCGCAGTCGCCGGTGTGGTAGAAAACCCAGTTGCCGACGCGGATTTCATAAGCCGTCGTGAAATCGACGAGATAGGT
This sequence comes from Kiritimatiellia bacterium, assembly GCA_017962605.1. Taxonomy (GTDB): domain Bacteria; phylum Verrucomicrobiota; class Kiritimatiellia; order RFP12; family JAAYLN01; genus RGIG5952. The sequence continues at coordinate 2,577 of JAGCUY010000003.1, forward strand.
GTTGTGATCGACGTGCGTCGTGCGGATTTCGACATCCCTGATGCGGAATGTGCAAACGCCAGGATGGTATCCACCGCTGCTGGCCCAGTTTTTGCTTCCGTCCTTCCAATTTACCGCGCCGTAGTTGTCGAGGAAGCTTGAGACGACGGTCTTGCCGGAACGGTTCATGGCGTCGTAGAAGTCATGCCGCCAGTGGTCGTCGTGGTTGTGGGTGATGAGGGCGAAGTCCAGAAGCGGCGCAAATTCAACTGCGCGGCGGTGGTGGAGGTCGATGGAGAAGAGGGACTCGCGCGTCTTGACGATGACGCCCATGTTGTAGATGTGCCATACTGCGGGGATGTCGCCGACCTCCGCTTCACGGACTTCGCGCAAGACCTTGTCGAAAGCCTCCTCCAGCTTTCGCAGCGAAGTCAGCCTGCGCGTCTTCCCGTCGGCAAAGTAGCGGTTGAAGGTGTCGGCGGATACGCGCTCGGTCTGTTTTTGCCAAGTGTCGATGATGTCGTTTTCCGATTTCATGATGAAAGATTATAGCAAAACTGTTATGGCTCACATTTGAGGGGGAACGGGGAACAGGGAACGGGGAACAGGGAACAGGGAACAGGGAACGGGGAACAGGGAATGGGGAACGGGAGAGAAAATGTGGAAACAGCCAATACCAAATGTTGCCAATTGTCAATGTCGATACTTGAATTGGGTATTGGGTTTTGGTATTGGCAACATTTTCACATTGGCACATTCCTTTTTCATTTGAAAAGGCCTTAAGGCCGATTTGTTGTATAATGTTCGTCATGGAATCAATAGCCAATTATCCTGATGAAACCCAAGCGTTGCAACGCAAGCTTGACGACTGCTTTCTCCTGGGCGGCGGAACGGTCGAGGTTGAGCCTGGCGTCCATCGAGTAGGCGGGTTGCGCGTGCGGAGCGGCACGACGCTCCTCCTGCGCTCCGGCGCAGTCCTCAAGGCGAGCCGCGACCCCGCCGACTACGACATCCTCCCCAAAGACGCCGTCGAGCCAGTCCCGGTAGGAGACTTCGCCCCTGGCGTCGTCTGGCAGCCGGCCGCCACGCGCAAGACGAACGATCATCTGCTCAAGTCCGCCAGCCGCTGGAACAACGCGGTCATCCGCATCTGCCGCGCCCATGACGTGAAGATAATCGGCGAGCCCGGTTCCGCAATCGACGGTTGCGACAGCTACGACCCATTGGGCGAAGAGGGGTTCCGCGGTGTCCACGGCATCTCCGTCCACGACAGCGAGCGCCTCGAATTCCGCGGCTATGAAATCCGCAACACCGGCAACTGGGCGCACTCCGTCTGGCGCTGCCGCGACCTTTCCTTCTCCGACCTGACAATCCTCGGCGGACACGATGGCATCCACTTCTGCTCTTGCGACCGCGTGGACATTGACCGCTGCACCATGAAGACCGGCGACGACTGCGTTGCCGGCTTCGACAACGAGGACGTGTCCGTGCGCGACTGCGACTTCAACACCGCATGCAGCGCCTTCCGCTTCGGCGGCCGCCGCGTCGTAATCGAGCGCTGCCGCTGCCATGGCCCCGGCGAGTATCCCATCCGCAACACGCTGCCGAAGGAAGACCAGATATCCGGTTCGCACGGCGCGCCCGGAGCGGGCCGCCGCACGATGCTCTCGCTCTTCACCTACTACGCCGACTTCACCCTCTCCGTGCGGCATGAGCCGGGCGACATCGTCGTGCGCAATTGCACGCTGGAGAACGCCGAGCGCTTCCTCCACTACAATTTTTCAGGCAACGAAGTCTGGCAGAAAGGGCGGCCGCTCTCGTCCATACGGTTCGAGGACTGCGAGGCGCGGGGCGTAGGCATGAGCCTCTGCGCATACGGCGACGCGGCGCATCCGCTGTCGCTTGATCTGGAGCGTTGCCGCTTCGCATTCGCCCCGGCGCAGGCGGAATTCGTGCGTGGCGCGCACATCGCCTCGCTGCGTCTCCGCGACGTGTCCGTGGAAGGCGTGTCTGGGCCATGCGTCCGCAGCTGGGGCGGCGTTGTCGCCCCCGACGCCGCTAGCCTTGCCGGCGTCGATGCCACAGTCGAGTCCGCGACAGTTCCCTTCCAGACGCGGCCGATTTGATGCCGCGGCATCTTGCAAAAACTTAACGCTGAGCAGCGCGCAGGTTTCAGAGGCTCTGCGAGGGCTTTGACGTGGCAAGCGCGATGCCGCGCACTTCGCGGCCGCCCTGGCGTGAAACGGCGCAGTACCAATGATAGACGACGCCGTCGTGCTTCAGCACCCAGGGCTTGTGGGCATGAATTGCGTCAAAAGGTTCGGAGGGCCGCACAAGCGGCTCGCCTTCCCACTTTGTCCAATGGAGCAGGTCGCGCGAACAGGCGAAGGTGTCGAAGGCGCCCTCGACATCATCCCGCCACTTGTAGCCAAAGTAGAACATCACCCACACGTCGCCGATGCGCCTGATCATGGGGTCGCCGGAAATGCAATGCTGCGACGGGGCTCCGTTTTCAACCACGGGGCCGCTGCCAACGCGCCGCCAGTGCAGCATGTCGTCTGAGACGGCCATGCCGATTGTCTCGCGCCAGACATCACGCGGCTTGGCGTTGTAGAAGTTCACGAACCGCCCGCCGCACGAGCGCGCTGGGTTATCGACGGTGAAGTGCTTGTAGATCGTCTTGCCCTCGAAGGTGCGGGCATCCGGGTCGGAAGGCTGCAACACGGGGTTGCCCTCGTAGCGCGTCCATTCCCGGAGGGCGGAGGGGTTGTCCGTCCAGGCGACGCCCGTGGAGAGAGGGTCTGTCTCGTAGCCGTCAGCCGAGCCGCCAAGATACATCATCCAGTAGCGGCCGTTGAACTGGTTCAGCGTGTTCGGCCCCTCCCAGCGCGTATCGACAAGCGCTGGCCAGCCATCGGCCTGGGACGAATCCCACTGCCCCTTCGCGCCTCGCCGGAAAACGCAGCCGAGGCGCGTCCAGTTTAGGAGGTCGTCGGATTTGGCGAGATGCGTCTCGTAGCCCTTGCCGTCGAAGCGGATGAACATCATGAACCAGGCATTCCCGTGCCTGAAGACCATCGGATTGTCAAGCATTTCGCCATCGTCTGGAACGAGGACCATGCCCGCCTTGAATGGCGTTTTTACTTCCTCGTAAATGGACTGTAGGTCAATTTCGTTCATGATTGTAATCCCTGCGGCGTTTCCCATTCACGCAACCTGTCATTGATGCCATCCATCATACCACATTTCCATGTTTTGGGGAAATGTCACGGCATTTTGTTGAGAGATTTCCCCAAAATATGTGAAAAACGATGTGTTTTGGGGAAATCTCTTGAACTCTTACTTGTTGATGCCATCCATCATATCACAGCGGCGCGCGGGGAGCAATGGCCAGGCGCGATGTCGAAGATTGGAGGCGCGGGTCTCGTCACTTAAGCACAGAGATGTTTCGTATCCACAGCGTGAGCTTGCTGCCGCGTGGTTCAACGCCTATGCAGAACTCCCGTTCTCTCTCCATGCCCTCGGCGGGAAGTTCGACGTAACGCCACTCCCAATTGCCGTTGGGCGGCGTATAGGCCATGCTAGCAGAGTGAAAATGCACCCAGGAGAAGTTATGGTCGTTTTCCAACTTGTCCTGAGCGGTTTTGACCTCAAAGGCTAGCATTCGCGCACCGACGAGGCTCTCGTCTTTGTCAATACGGAAGTAAGGGTAGGCCCAACGGCCGACGGACTCCGTCCATTCATAGTCAAAGCGCATGGCCTTTTCAGTTTTGTCCCAAGAGCATTTCCAGCGTTGGGCAGAGTCGTTGCGGCGCCAGGATTTGGGGTTGTTCCACGACATGAGAGGCCTTTCCTCACACCCTGCCAGGAAGCGGCTTTCGTGCCAAATTGGTATGCAGGTCCGGCTTCCACGTCGCCCGTTGAATTGGCCGAAGAAAACAAGGTCGCAGTCGAAGACTCCATCGTCGGGCGAGAATGTGCAGTCGAATATTGCGGGCTTGGAGCCGCGCGGGCCGAGGACGAATGGCTCATGCGGCAAGCCGGCGAGTCGTCCGCCAGCGACTTCCACCATTCCCGTCTTTGCCTCGTCGCCGAGGTTCCAGACAATGAGCTTAACGCGCCCTTCGTCTTTTTTCAATACGGCTCGAGTCTTGTTGCGCGTGATGGCGAAGTCGTCTTTGTCGAGTTCTGCGCGGATGATCACTGTCAGGTCCTCGTCAGATGCCGGAACATAGGGATGTGTCTCGCCGCGCGGCTTGGCTGGAATATCTGAGACGAGACCATGCAGTCCTGAGACATAGGCGGGGAAACGCGTCGCAGGTAGGACGAGCTTCCCGTTTTTTGCGATGATTTGGGAAATGGAACCGCAGAGGTCTGAAAGTCGGTAGGAATTTTTCATTGCGGCCTTGCGTTGAAAATCGCTCCCCGGCAGCGTAATTGTCACATCTCGTGCGTAGTCACGCATTTTGCCTGAGACGGGCTTGTCCGCGTTTGCGGTGTCAATGGGAGAGCTTGCCCAGAACGCAACGGTTTGCGAGCCGTCGGGCTGCTCGAAGAGGAACGCCTTGGCTCCGGCACCGACATTCAACTCTCCTGCGAGGCGCGCTGAGACGAGTTCCCTTGTCATCGTGCTCATGGCGGCATAGACGGGCTTCACGGTGCCGTCGCGACGCATCATGCCCCAGTCCTTCTCTCCGCCGCGCTCGTCATATGCGCCAAGGATGAAGAAGTAGCAGCGCGATACCCCGGCCATCTGCTGCGCGATTTGCGACTTCGGGTAAAACTCCGCAACAATCAGCTCCTGCTCGGGCGAATGTGCCTTGTGGCCTTCCATTATGCCCTTTCCTGTTGAGTGGCCCTCCATCTCGCATTCGTTTTCCGTCATCCAGATGGCGCGCCCCTCCATGCCGTTTTTGTCGAGGAACTGGCGCAGTAGTCCAAGCTTGGACGGAATTGCGGAGATTGGCTGCCCCAGGTGGTAGTTGAAGGCGTCGGCATATTTGGCGGCGTCATTGGCGTAGAGGGTTTGCATGTAGGCGTTGGCAGGGGGTAGGCAATGGGAGGCGGGAAGGATGACCGCCTCCGTTCGCCCCGCTTTAAAACCCAAATATGCGGCTTTCATGGCAGCCGCGTAGTCCCATACCGGTCCAGGCGCAAAGCCGATGTCAGGCTCATTCCAGAACTCCCAGGCATCCTTGCTTTTTCCATATAACCTGGCCGCATTGGCGCAGAAGCGCCAGACTACAGCGAGATTTGTAGGCATCTTTTCCCGTGGCTGTGTCCACCAAGGGGCGCCGTTGAACACGCCGCATCCTGTTATGCCGCGCCTATTCAGTAATTCTGCTTCGCGCCAGTAACAAGAGGGCTCCGGATTGAATGTTCCCGGGGCTGACTCGACTCCGGCCCACTCCATCCGGGTGCGGACATGTGGCACACCGACAAGCCAGGCGAGATCAGCGAGCGTCTGGTAGCGGTCTCCACCGTTCCACGGACAGAGCCACCCCTTGTCGCCCTTCCAAATTTCATAGATGGGGCCATAGTCCGCCGCGTAAAACGATGCAGGGTCTCGCACCCGCGATTCCGGTGGCGGCACAACGGCCAAGGTGGCTAGCGTAGCGAAAGAGGTCTCATGCTGAGATGCGGAGACCATCCGGTAGTATCCTGTTGGGAGGGGCGGAATTGCCGTAACGCCATCATCATTGAAGATGCCGGAGTGGCCCGTCTCGCACCCGCGCCAGTCAAGTAGCGTCCACACCTCGCCAGGTTCGCCGCTTCGCGCAACCGTCCCAGAGCCTTCGACGCATACATGCCCCGGCGCGTCAAGGATGACGCGCCTCATAGGCGAGGACTGCTTACCCGCATACTGCTCGCACGGAGTGCTCGCCCCCACCATCGCATTTCCAATGCAGATGGCACATAGAAGGATGCAAAGTGAACGCATGGCGTCAACAGGAGTGGACGTGGTTCACGAATCTACATCGCAGCCCTATCGCATGTACATCACAGTTGCAAGCGGCTTGAGATGATAGCGGACGATGAAGATGCCGCTGCCCCCCGCGCTACCGCCGCAACCACCGCCGCCGGTGTTGGGTTCGCCAGGGTTCGTGACACCGTTGTTTTCAAGCGATCCGCCGCCGCCGTGTCCTCCGGGGGAGGCGACTGCGGCGCCAGTGCGATAGCCCGCGCCGCCACCGGCATACCATATGGTCGAGCCGGTGATGGAGCACGAAAGCCCGTCGCCACCCGATCCGGGATGCTCGCCCGAAGGCGCGGCGCCGCTGCCCCCTGCGCCGCCGCCACCACCGGGAAGCCACGGATGGATCGACTGATAGCCGTCGTGGCCACTATTCGCATAGGCGGACTTCGTTGCGCGTCCGCCGACGTTCGTCGTGGTGTTGATGTCGCTGAAACTGTGGCTCGCGCCGCCACCGGAGGCACCGTCCTGCCCGACCTGGCCACCTGCCTTGCCGCCCGCGCCGCCGCCGTAGGCCACAACGCCGAGTCCTCGCGTCACACCGCCATTCGAGCCCACCGCGCCGCCTGCGCCGATTTCAATCTCGTATGTGCCTGGAGAAACAGCCATGTCAGTATAATGGACGAATCCCCCTGCGCCGCCGCCGCCCGCGCCGCCTTCAGATAGCGTTCCACCGCCGCCACCGCCGCCCACGGCCAGCACTTCGACGGTGCCGCGGCCGGTCAGCGTCAGGGTTCCACTCTGCTGAAACACGCGGACTTCGTCCCTAACGCTATCGTCTCTAATTTCAATAACCTCGTTGCCTCCTTCGCCCTCGAAGAAGCCAGAATCAGCAGTCATGGACGGCGTGAACGCGAGAATCAGCGTTCCGCTGCCACCCCTGTAGCCACCGCAACCGCCGCCGCCAAGGCCGTTCTCTCCGAGGCGACCGGTGTCGCCGCCACTGTTTTTAGCGCCGCCGCCCTTGCCACCCGCAGCGGCGGTGAAGGCGTTGTATCCGGCGCCGCCACCGCCATACCAAAATCCTGGAGCGAGAATCGCGATTTCAACGCCGTCCCCGCCTTTTCCGGGAGCCGAGCCGTTGCCTTCTCCTCCGGCCTCGCCAGCACCGCCGCCACCGCCTACGCCGTAGGGGTGCGTCCCCTGTCCGCCATCGTGGCCGAGGTTGCCCTGGACTGTGTAAATTGCACGGCCTGGAGCCATGAGTTGAGAGTCTGTCCATCCGCGTGAAGAGCCTCCGCCGCTTCCGCCATCCCTTCCCGCGTATCCAACATGGGAGTCTGGATTGCCGTACTGCGCTCCGGCACCGCCACCATAGGCCGTGACGAGCATCGAACTGTTGACGGAGAGCGTTGTGTTGCCGCCGTTCTCCCCGGCCGCGCCGCCCGAGCCGATGACGACGGTGTATGTGCCAGCGCTAACACCGAAGTACGAATTGGTGTAGACACCGCCACCACCGCCGCCACCACCGCCCTTGTTGGAGCCGATGACGCTTGCACCGCCACCGCCGCCGCCACCCACGGCCAAGATTTCGACCGTCCCAGGCTCCGTGACGGTGAAGGTGCCGTTCGTGTTGTAGATGAGGACGGTGCGCCCATCCTGCATGACAACTTGTGCGTTACCGTCCGGAACAATCTGCGCGGTAGCAGCCGCGCTCGTCGCGACTGTTGCCGCTGCCAGCATGGCGGCGGCGCGTGTGGATTTGCTTATGTTCATGTTTTCTCCTTGTGAGTTATCGGTTGAAAGGTTGAAAGGTTGAAAAGTTGAAAGGTTTGAAGCCTCTGCATGTCGCATGTCGCATGTCGCTTGTCCGCAAGCCTCGGCTTGTCGCCTGTCGCTTGTCGCCTGTCCTGAAGCCTTGCTGTTGTCCGCTTGTTGTTCCACGGCGACCGACGGCGACGACATCAAGCGGGTAACGGCAAGCCTTGCCCCCGCCCCGAGCGCGGTAATCCCGCAAAGCAGCAGCGCCAGCAGCACGGCCTTGCCGCCGGGTTTTCCCGCCATCTCGTGCATCTTTACGCCGAGTTTTGTAGCCAGCGCCTTGCGCGCATAGTGCAGGCGGCTGTTTACCGTCCCCACCGGAATGGAGAGGAACTTGGCGATCTTCGCCACCGGCATGTCCATGAAGTAGTGCAGCAGCAGCGTCTCGCGCTGATCCGGCGGAAGGAGTTTTATGGCCTCGCGCACGAGCGACGCGTCAAGGTTGCGGTATATCTCCTCCTGGGCGTCTTCGTCGGCGATTTCTGGAACCTGGCCGGGATAGATTATGTCTCCGTGCGACTTGCGCCGGGTGTCGAGGGCGTGGATGTTTTTCAATATCTGGCACATCCAGGCGAAGAAGGCCGACTGTTCGAGATAGTCGTCTATGCCCTCCACCACTGCGGCGAAGGTGCGGTTCACAAGCTCTTCGGCGTCCGACTCGTCCACGCAGAAATTACGGGCCAGGGTCATCAGCCCGGCCTTGTATTCGCTTTCAAGTCTTTTGGCCCCGCTTTCGCGGTCGCGCCTTAGTTCTTCGACGATTGTCATTTTCCCTGATGCAAATTTGCCCTCATATTAAGAATAACGGTTGTTGGCCATTTGCTTCAAAATGACAGAAAAAATTTACGAGGCTTTGGTATAATCGTCATCCACAAAGAAGGGACATTGGCCATGATTGTTGAAGGCGGCATAGCGAAATTCCCGTCGGGACGCCTCCCGGAAGAGGCGCTCCCAGAGGCGGAGGCGGCATACGGGCGCGAGCCCTCCGGCAAGGTTTACCGCATCGATGCGGGCACACCGCTCGCGGAGGTGAACGCCCTCCCGCTCGCCCCCGGCGACGCCGTTCTCTTCCAGCGCGGCGGCCTCTGGCGCGGCCAGTTGCGCGTCCGCTCAGGCAAGCCCGGCCACCCCGTCACCTACGGCGCATTCGGCGATGGCCCCGCGCCAATAATCCAGCCCAGCCGGCCTGGCGACGACCCCGGCCGCTGGCGCCAGGAGGGCGATGCCGTCTGGAGCGCCGACACCGCCGCCACGGCGGATGTCGGCAACGTCATCCTCGACCATGGCGACGATGGCTGCCTCTTCAGGCGCCAGGATGCCGCCTCGCTCCAGCGCGACCGCGACTACTTCTTCGACGCCTCCACAGGCCGCGTTTTCGTGAAGTCCGAATCGGGCAACCCCGGTCTGCGCTGGCGCTCCGTGGAGTTTGCCGAGAAGATACACGCCATCGACGAATGCATGATGCACGACGTCGTGTTCGAGGGACTGGCCGTGCGCTACACGGCCGCCCACGGCTTCGGTGGCGGCGGGGTGAAGCGCATAGCCATCCGCGACTGCGACATCTCGTGGGTCGGCGGCGGCTACCTCTACGTCGATACCCTCGGCAACAGCGTCCGCTATGGCAACGGCATTGAGTTCTGGGGCGGCGCGGAGGACGCGCTGGTCGAGGGGTGCCGCGTCAGCGAGTGCTGGGATGCCGGCCTGACCAACCAGAGCAACGAGCCAGGCTCCGTTCAGCGGAACATCGTCTGGCGCGGCAACGAGGTCTCCCGCTGCGAATACTCCTACGAGTTCTGGCACCAGGGGAAGGGTGGCTCGACATCCGAAATACGCCTTGAGGGCAACCGCTTCTCCGACGCCGGCGGCGGCTGGGGCCACAGGCAGCGCTGGAACCCCAACGCCGCGCACCTCATGCTCTACGACACCACGATGGACACTCCGGCGTTCGTCATCCGCGACAACGTCTTCTCCCGCTCGGCAGACTGCCTCTGCCGCGTCTTCAACCAGTGGCGCGGCCATGCGGAGGTGTCTGGCAACCGCTGGGAGAGCGGCGGCGAGCCAGTCTGCCGCTGGCACGCACGCCCGCGCTCGGGACTCCGCTACCTCTACCCAGACCGCCTCGACCAGATACATTGCGACGACGCGGCCGAAATCGAGTCGCAGGGCCAGGGCGCCGAAACCTTCCCCGCCACGGAAGAAGGCTTCAGCCGCTTCGGGCAAACACTCGGCTTCGGCCCAGACATTTTCTCCTTCATAACCCTCTAACCCTCCAACCATCCCCAGCCATGCTATCGCTAACATTCCACGGCGCTGCCAGAACGACTACCGGATCGATGCACTATGTCGAGGCCAACGGCTTGAAGCTCCTCCTCGACTGCGGCCTCTACCAGGGCCACCGCAAGGAGGCTTTCGAGGTAAACCGCAACATCCCCTTCGACATCCCGGCGCTGGACTACGTCATACTTTCCCACGCCCACATCGACCATAGTGGCAACCTCCCCACCCTTGCGCGGCGCGGCTTCAAGGGCAAGATCGTCACCACCTACGCCACCGCAGACCTCTGCGAGATCATGCTCAGGGACTCCTGCTACATCCAGCAGCAGGACCTCGCCTTCGTGAACGAGAAGCGCAAGCGCCAGGGGAAGAACCTCTTCGAGCCGCTCTATGTGGAGAAGGACGTGGACGCCATCATGCGGCATTTCCAGACGGAGCCGCTTTACAGCGAGATCGACCTCGGGCGCGGCGTGAGCGTAATCCTCCATGAGGCGGGCCACATCCTAGGCTCGGCCATCGTCGAGCTGATCGTGCGCGGCGAGGGGCGGAAGCCCTACCACCTTGTCTTCACCGGCGACCTTGGCAACAGCAACCAGCCGATCATCCGCGACCCGGCGGCCGTGACCGGTGCCGACGCCATCCTGATTGAGAGCACTTACGCCGATCGCGACCACCCATCCGAGGACGACATCCTGGGCCGGCTGAAGTCATACATCGACGACATCCACCAGCAGAAGGCGAAGCTGATCGTCCCGTGCTTCAGCGTAGGGCGCACCCAGGAGCTGCTTTTCTTCCTGAACAAGCTCGTCGAGCGCCGCCGCATCCCGCCGACGCGGGTGATTGTCGATAGCCCTCTCGCCACCCGCGCCACCGACATCTACGAGCGGCACAAGGAGTGCTACGACGAGGAGGCGGCGAAGATCCTGCGCTCGGGGCGCAGCTTCCTTGACTTCCCCGGACTGGAGTTCACCAGGAGCCTGGATGAGTCCAAGGCGCTGAACGGCCTCCGCGAGCCGATGGTCATCATTTCTGCCTCGGGCATGTGCGAAGGCGGGAGGATAGTCCACCACCTCAACAACAACCTCGGCGACCCGCGCAACATCATTCTCTTCGTGGGCTACCAGGCGGAGAACACTCTCGGGCGGAAGCTGGTGAACCTGCAGTCGCCAGTGAAGATATTCGGCGAGGACGTCGAAGTCGAGGCGCGGATCCAGACGATCAACGCGCTGTCCGCCCATGCCGACCGCAGCGGGCTGATGCGCTGGTTCGACGCCTCGAAGGGGAAGTCGCTGAAGCGCGTCTTCGCCGTCCACGGCGACCCCGCCCAGACCGACGCGATGGTGAAAATGCTCCAGGACCATGGCGCACCATACGCCATCGCTCCCGTTCCCGGCCAAAAGGCCGCATTGGTGCAGTAGGGGCTAACCGCTATGCTCACTCTTGTCCTGGCATCCGCGTCGCCGCGCAGGCGGCGTCTGCTCACCGAGGCGGGCTACCGCTTCGAGGTCCTGCCCACCGAGGCTCCGGAAGTCTCCGATGGCGCCGACCCCGCCGGGTGCGTCGTGGCGAACGCGCTGGCGAAGAACGAGGCCGCGCGCAGGCAGCGCCCCGATGCCGCCATCCTTTCCGCAGACACCGTCGTATGGCGCTCAGGGCGCATGCTCGGCAAGCCGAAGACCCATGATGAGGCGGTCGAGATGCTCTCCTTCCTCTCCGGCAAGGGCCACACCGTCTTCACCGGCGTTGCGATCACTCGGCCCGGAGTCGCTGAGCCGTCCGTGCGCGTCGAAGCCTCGGAGGTGCGCTTCAGGACGCTCTCCGCAGCCGACATCGACGGCTACATCGCCAAGGTGAAGCCCTTCGACAGGGCAGGGGCCTACGACCTCTCGGATTTCGGCGAAATCGTCGTGGAGAAGGTCGTTGGCTCCTACACGAACGTGATTGGCCTGCCTATGGAGGCCGTGAAAAGTCTCCTCTCCGATGCAGGTATTGCCCCCGCCGCAGGTTTTGCATCCGCCGCTCCTGCGGCGGAATTCCCCGATGCGGCGCTCTGCCACGCCGCAGCCGAGGCCGCGAAGCTTGCCTACGCCCCTTATTCGGGCTACCGAGTTGGCGCGGCGCTGCTGGCCGCCGACGGCCGCGTCTTCACTGGCTGCAACGTAGAGAACGCCTCCTACGGGCTTACAAACTGCGCGGAGCGGACAGCCCTTTTCAAGGCGGTTAGCGAGGGCGTGCGCAATTTCAAGGCCATCGCCATCGCCGGCGGAACTGACAGCCCCGCATATCCCTGCGGAGCCTGCCGCCAGGCGCTGGCGGAGTTCTGCGGCCAGGAGACACCGGTGATTTGCTGCACCCTTGACGGCAAGGTGGCTGGGCGCTTCACCCTTGGCGGACTGCTTCCGCAGACCTTCGCGCTGTAGTGGCGCCGGGCCTGGCGGCTACAGCGCGGCGGCGATGCCCGAGAGGTCGTCGAAGGTGTAGTCGGCACGCACCTTTGATGCGGCGTAGTCGGCGCGGCTTGTCTCGCCCGAGAAGACGAGAATCGAAGTTATGCCGGCCTCGGCGCCGAGGGCGATGTCTGTGTAGAGGCGGTCGCCGACCATGGCTATTCGCTCGCGCTGGACGCCGTATTTCTCCACTATCGCATCGACGATTCCGGCGTGCGGCTTGCCGATTACCTTGTCCGGCTCGCGGCCAGTGGATGCCTTCACGTATGCGATGACTGCGCCGATGTCGGGAATGAAGCCGCCTTCCACCGGGCAGTTGAAGTCGGGGTGGGTGGCGATGTATGGCGTTCCGGCGCGGACGATGTCGCAGAGTCGCGTCATCTTGGCGTAGTCGAATGCCTGGTCGAAGCCGAGGACGAGGCAGTCGGGGTCGCGCTCGACGAGCGTGAAGCCTGCCTCGCGGAACTCGCGCTCAAGCGTGGGCATGCCCATGACGCAGACCTTTGCGCCGGGGAAGGCGCGCCGCATGTAGATGGTCGTGGCCTCGCCGGAGGTGAATACCTCCTCCGGCGTGGCCGTGATGCCGAGGCGGCCGAGCTTCTCGACGTATGCCGTGCGGTCCTTCGAGGAGTTGTTGGTAAGGAAGAGGTAGCGTCTGCCGCTGCTCCTCACTTTCTCCAGAAAGGGCTTGGTGCAGTCGAAGAGCCGGTCGCCCAGGTAGATCGTCCCGTCCATGTCGAGCATGAACAGGGAGATGTCGGAGAGGGACACCGCCGTCCCGCATGTCGCATGTCGCGTGTCGCGCGTCATTCCCGAACCAGCCCTTATCACTTCTCAAACGGGAACTTGTAATCCAGCCCGAACTTGTCGCGGAGGCCGACGAGTTCCTTCTGGATCGACTCCCCGACCGGGACTCCCTTGTCCTTGCGGTCCTGCCATGAGAGCCATTCCTTTTCGCCGGCGGTGTAGATGCGCTCGGCGCCGGGGGCCTTGCGGGAGGCGCGGAGGCCGCGGAGGATTTCGCCGGAGGTCTTCTTGAAGGTGTCGAGGCCCATGAAGAACTCGGGATTGATGACGAAGAAGAAGTGGCCGAGGCGGTACATCTGGTCCTTGCCGTCTGCGGACTTGCCGGAGAGCGCCTTCATGAAGGGGCCGCCGGCGAGGGCCGCGGAGAGGATTTCGACGATGGTGGTGAAGCCGTAGCCCTTGTAGCCGCCGGTCTCTTCGCCGAGTCCGCCGATTGAGAGGAGGGCGCAGCGCCCGGCGCGCATCTCGGAGAGGATCTTGCCGGAGTCGGTCATGGTGCCGCCGTCGGGCGTGACGACGAGGCCCGCCGGGGTGGGCTTGCCGGAGCGCTCGTAGTATTCGATCTTGCCGTTCTGGACAATCGAGGTGGCGCAGTCGAAGTTGAAGGGGAAGTCTTCGTCGGTGGGCATCGTGAAGGTGAGCGGGTTGGTGCCCATCATCGGCTCGACGCCGAAGGTCGGGGCGACGGATGGCCGCGCGTTGGTGCCGGAGATGCCGACCATGCCGGCCTTCTCGGCCATCGTGGTCCAGTAGCCGGCGATGCCGTAGTGGGTGGAGTTGAAGATCGTGCCGCCGGCCATGCCGTAGGTCTTCGCCTTCTCGATGAGCTTCTCCATCATGTGGTAGCTCGCGACCATGCCCATGCCGTTGTTGGCGTCCATGACGATGGTGGTGGGGGTCTCTTTTACGATGTCGATCTTGGTGACGGGGAGGAGGGTCCCCTTCTCGATGCGGTCGAGGTAGATCGGCTTGAACCGGTTGCAGCCGTGGCTCTCGATGCCGCGGCGGTCGGATTCGAGCAGGACGTCGGCGCAAATGCGGGCATCCTCTTCAGGAACGCCGTATTTCTTGAAGACGTCGATCATGAAGGAGTTCATCATGTCCCAGGGGACGAACGGGCGAGTTTCCATTAGTTTTTCTTCCTTTCAAGTTGGAGAATCCATTCTAGCACTTTGCCTTGAAAAAACCAACTTTGGCGGCGCGTTGCGCGGCGTTGCATTTGACGGCGCTTTTTTGTAGAATTTCGGTATCGTATTCAACAACTCTCTTTTTTGCAATCTCTAGAAAATGTCCGAGGAAACGCTTGCTCTTTCTCCAGACGCCACTGAGGCGTCGCTCCCGAAGCTGGTTGAGGAACTGAAGATTTCGCCGCGCCAGATCATGGCCGTGGCCCGCCTGCTGGCCGAGGGGAACACCATCCCCTTCATCGCCCGATACCGCAAGGAGGTCCACGGCAACCTGGACGAGGTCCAGATTGGCAAGATACAGGAACGCCTTGCCTACCACCGCGAACTTGACGAGCGCCGCCAGACGATTCTCAAGTCCATTGACGGGCAGGGGAAACTGACCGACGAGCTGAAGGCCAAGATTCTCGCCTGCTCCACCAAGGCCGCCCTCGAGGACCTTTACCTCCCATACAAGCCGAAGCGCCGCACGCGCGCCATGATTGCCCGCGAACGCGGCCTGGAGCCGCTGGCCGACAAGATCCTCGCCCAGGGCGCAGGCGACCCCGATGCCGACGCGGCCGCATTCGTCGATGCCGAGAAGGGCGTGCCTACCTCCCAGGACGCCCTCGCCGGCGCCCGCGACATCGTCGCGGAGAAGGTCGCCGAAGACGCCGATGTGCGTGGCCGTGTTCGCGATGCCTACGCCGCGCATGCTGAAATAGTTTCCGAGGCCGTGGAGCCCAAGCCTGCGGAGCCTACGAAGTTTGAGCAATACTACGACTTCCGCGAGCCTGTCTCGAAGATCCCCTCCCATCGCTACCTCGCCATCCGGCGCGGCCAAACGGAGGGCGTGCTGCGCGTCCGCCTCGAACTCGACTCCGAGCCGCTTATCGAGGAGATCGAGGAGAAATACGGCATCCGCGAGGGAACGCCATACGGCGACCAGCTGGCTATGGCCGTCGAGGATGCCTACAAGCGCCTGATCGCGCCGGGCGTCGAGGTCGATGTCTCCGTGGACGCCAAGCTCGCCGCAGACAAGGCTGCGGTCGAGATCTTCGCCGGCAACCTCCGCAACCTCCTGCTTGCGGCGCCGCTGGGCGCACACCGCGTGATTGGCGTTGACCCCGGCCTGCGCACCGGCTGCAAGTGCGCCGTGCTGGACGCCACCGGCAAGTTCATCAAGACCGCCACCTTTTACCTCGTTATGGGCGACCGCGGAATGATGGAGGCGCAGATAGACTTCGCGCGGCTCGTCCGCGAGTTCAAGCCCGAAGCGATCGCCGTTGGTAACGGCACCGGCGGCCGCGAGACAGAGGCTTTCATCCGCGAGACGCTGAAGAAGGTCGGCGCAAAGGACATCGTGGTCGTGAGCGTGAACGAGGCCGGAGCCAGCGTATACAGCGCTTCTGATGTCGCCCGCGACGAGTTCCCCGACCTCGACCTCACCATCCGCGGCGCAATCTCAATCGGCCGCCGCCTGATGGATCCGCTCGCCGAGCTTGTGAAGATCGACCCCAAGGCCATCGGCGTGGGGCAATACCAGCACGACGTTTACCAGCCGATGCTCGCCGCCAAGCTTGACGAGGTTGTGGAGAGCTGCGTGAACCTCGTGGGCGTGGAGCTGAACACCGCTTCGGCTTCGCTGCTGGCGCGCGTGTCGGGCGTAGGCCCCGCCATGGCCAAGCGCATCGTGAAATACCGTGACGAGAACGGCGCCTTCAAGAACCGCCGAGAACTTCTCAAGGTGCCTTCCCTCGGCCCCAAGGCTTTCGAGCAGGCTGCCGGCTTCCTGCGCATTCGCGGCGGCGACAACCCACTCGACTCCTCAGCCGTCCACCCCGAGCGCTATGCGCTTGTCTCCAAGATGGCCGCCGACATGGGCGTGGATGTGAAGGCCCTCATCGGCAACGCCACTCTCGTCGATGGCATCAAGCTCCAGAACTACGTCTCCGAGGATGTAGGGCTCCCGACTCTCTCCGACATCGCCGGCGAGTTGAAGAAGCCCGGCCGCGACCCGCGCGCCGCCTTTGAGATGCCCAAGTTCCTCGACGACGTCACCACCATCGAGGATGTCAAGCCGGGGATGAAGCTCGAAGGCATCGTCACCAACGTGACGGCTTTCGGCGCATTCGTCGATATTGGCGTCCACCAGGACGGGCTGATCCACGTCTCGCAGCTGAGCGACCGCTTCGTCGATGATCCGGCGAAGGTCGTGAAGGCCGGCGACAAGATCAAGGTGACGGTTGTCGATGTCGATCTCGGTCGCAAGCGCATCGCCCTCAGCGCGCGCAGCAACCCGCAGATCGGGCCGCAGGGCAGGGGAGGCCCGCGCCGCGATGGCGGCGACCGTGGCGCCCAGCGCAGGCCAGGTGTCTGGTCCTTCAGCGCAACGCCCGATGGCAAGCCCGACTTCTCCAACAACCCCTTCGGTTCCTTCGGCTCGTTGTAGCCAAGACTCGGCTGTTTCTGTCAAATGAAGATAACGGCAAAGTCTCGCTATGCGCTGCGTGTCCTCATGGATGTGGCGCAGTCGGAGGGCAAGTCACCGCGTTCCATCGGGCATGTCGCGGAGGCTCAGTCGATTTCGGAAAAGTTTGTCAGCCGCATCGTCATACCGCTGAGGCGGGCCGGGTTGCTGGCTACGGTCCGTGGCGTCAATGGCGGCCTTCGCCTTGCGCGCTTCCCTGACAAGATCACGCTTCTTGACATCGTGGAGGCGATGGACGGCCCCCTGGCACTGGTGCATTGCCTCTCGCGGCCCGGGGTCTGTCCAAAGCAGGGGAAATGTGCCGCCGAGAACGCCTGGGGCGCGGCAAACGAGGCTCTGGCTGCCTCACTGCGCAGCATTACACTCGCGGATGTCGTGGCCGATCAGGCCCGCATATCCCCCGGCTTGCGGACCGAACCTGACTATTGCATTTAGCCTAAGCGCCGCAGGAACTGGCCGGTGTAGGATTTCTTGCACTTCATGACCTGCTCCGGCGTTCCGGCGGCCACGAGGTTCCCGCCGGCGTCTCCGCCTTCCGGTCCCAGGTCGATGATGTAGTCGGCGCACCTTATCACGTCGAGGTTGTGCTCGACGACGAGCACCGTGTTCCCGGCGTCGCGGAGCCTTAGCAGAAGCTCCAGCAGGCGGTGTACGTCGGCGAAGTGCAGACCCGTGGTGGGCTCGTCAAGCAGGTAGAGGGTCTTGCCGGTTGATGCGCGGGAGAGTTCTGTGGCCAGCTTGACGCGCTGCGCCTCGCCGCCCGAGAGGGTTGTCGAGGACTGCCCCAGCTGGATGTAGCCAAGCCCAACGTCCTTCAGCGTGTCGAGCTTGTTCGCGATGGCGCGGACGGGCGAGAACAGCTCGCATGCCTCGTCGATGGTCATCTCAAGCACGTCGGCAATGGACTTGCCGCCGTATTTCACCTGGAGCGTCTCCTGGTTGTAGCGGCGTCCGTTGCATTGGTCGCATGTGACATAGACGTCAGGCAGGAAGTGCATTTCCGTCTTAATCGCGCCGTCGCCCTTGCATGCCTCGCAGCGGCCGCCCTTGACGTTGAAGCTGAAGCGACCGGGCCCGTAGCCGCGCATTTTCGCGGCCGGGGTTTTCGAGAACAGCGCGCGGATCGGCGTGAATGCGTCGGTGTAGGTGGCTGGATTGGAGCGCGGCGTCGTGCCGATTGGGCTTTGGTCGATTTCGATTACCTTGTCGATGAGTTCAATGCCTTCTATCGCCCGGAACTTGCCCGGAGCCTCCTTCGCGTGGTAGAAGACTTTCTTCAGCTGCTTGCGGAGTATCTCATCCACGAGCGACGACTTGCCCGAGCCTGAGACGCCCGTCACGCAGACGAAGCATCCGAGCGGTATTTCCACGTCGATGCCCTTGAGGTTGTGCTCGGCGGCACCACGCACGATGATCCTGTCCTTGCCTGGCGCGACGTGGCGCGGTGATTCTATGCGCTTGACTCCCGTGAGGTATTGCGCGGTTGGCGAGGCGGGGCATTTCAGGAGGCCGGCGATGTCGCCGGAATAGACGATGTTCCCGCCCTCGCGCCCCGCGCCGGGGCCGAGGTCGACGATGTGGTCGGCCGCTCGGATGACCTCTTCGTCGTGTTCCACGACGACGACGGTGTTGCCGCGCTGCTGCAGTTGCCGCAGCATAGCCAGCAGGCGCTCGTTGTCGCGGGCGTGAAGGCCGATGGTCGGCTCGTCCAGCACGTAGAGGACGCCGACGAGGCCGCTCCCTATCTGCGTGGCGAGGCGGATGCGCTGCATCTCGCCGCCGGAGAGCGAGCCGGATTCGCGGTCAAGCGTCACGTAGTCCAGCCCGACGTCCACGAGGAACTGGAGGCGCTTGCGGATTTCCTTGACCACTTCGCCCACTATCCTGCGCTCCTGGGCCGTGAGTTTCTGCGGCAGGGCCTCGAAGAAGGCCGCTGCGGCGCGGACGGACATCGCCATCACTTCGTTGATGGTCCTGTCTGCCACTGTGGCGGCGCGCGACTCCGGGCGCAGGCGTGCGCCATGGCAGTCCGGACATTCGCGGAAGACCATGTAGCGTTCGAGCTTCTCGCGCGTTTCCTCGAACTCCGTCTCGATGTAGAGTCGGTGCAGCGCTGCAAGTGCGCCTTCGAAGGGTTTGTTTACGTGGAATACCTTTCCGCGCGAGCGGAGTTCTACGTCTATGGACTTGTCGCCGGTGCCGTGCATTAGGATGTGGCGGAAGTCGGCAGGCAAGTTGCGGTAGGCGGTCGTGGGGCTGACGCCGTATAGGCGCGCCAGGCCGCGCAGGAAATGCTTATAGTAGCGCCGAACATAGAAGCCGCCGTGCGCCCATGGCTCAATGGCGCCGTCGTCGAGCGACTTGCTGTCGTCTGGAACAATTAGGTCCTCGACGAAGACGAGCTGCCGCCCTATCCCCGAGCAGGTCTGGCATGCGCCGTGCGGGCTGTTGAAGGAGAAGTTGCGCGGCTTTAGTTCCTCGAAGGAGATTGAGCAGTGCGGGCAGGCGTTCTTCTCGGAGAATATTTGCTCCTCTTCCTTATCCGCGTTGGGCTGCGCCACGATTGCGTAGAGAAGGCCGCCGCCGCGCTTGAGGGCGAGTTCCACCGAGTCGGTGAGGCGCGTCCTCACCGTAGGCGCAACGACGATGCGGTCCACCACGGCGTCGATGCTGTGGTTGCGCTTCTTGTCGATTGCGGGCAGTTCCTCGATGGAGCAGATTGTGCCGTCAAGGCGGATGCGCGCGAAGCCCGACTGCCTAAGGTCCTCGATGACATCCGCCTGCGCTCCCTTGCGGCCGCGCACCACCGGCGCTAGAAGGGTGAGCTTGGTCTTTTCCGGGAGTCGGAGCATGATGTTCACGATCTCTTCGGCGTTCTGGCTGCGCACGGGGCGGCCGCACTTTGGACAATGCGGAACTGCTATCGAACCGTAGAGAAGGCGGAGGTAGTCGTGGATTTCAGTGGAGGTGGCGACGATTGAGCGTGGATTGTTGCTGGTGGTGCGCTGCTCTATTGCGATGGCTGGCGAGAGGCCGTCGATGCGGTCAAGGTCTGGCTTCTGGAGCTGGCCCAGGAACTGGCGGGCGTATGCTGAGAGCGACTCCACATAACGGCGCTGCCCCTCTGCGTAGAGGGTGTCGAAGGCCAGCGACGACTTCCCAGACCCCGAAAGCCCGGTGATTACTGTCAGGGAATTGCGCGGTATCTGAACATCGATGTCCTTGAGGTTGTGCTCCCGCGCGCCTTCAATTGTTATGAAATCAGCCATCGTAGTCTCTCATCCCAGTCCCGCTCATCTGAGTTCCGCAAATCTGAGTTTTTCCCCCGAGTCCCACATCTGAGTTCCGCAAATCTGAGTCTTCTCCCCGAGTTCCCTATCCGAGTTCCGCAAATCCGAGTCTTCTCCCCCAGCTATATCCCCACAATCCTCGGGACTCTGGGCGAAACGGAGCAGATAATGTCGTAGGGGTGCGTTTTCTTTATGCGTGCCCAGTCTGCCGGCGAGATTGTCTCGTTCCTTTCGCTGCCAAAGAGCGTCACGATGTCTCCGGTGTTCGCCCTTGGGGCGTTTGTAAGGTCAATGGTAGTGTAGTCCATTGAGATGCGGCCAACAATCGGGCAGCGGTGGCCGCGCACAAGGACGTTGCAGGAGTTGGAAAGGGCGAGCGGGATGCCGTCGGCATATCCGGCGGCGATTGTCCCAATGCGCGTGGGCTGCTTCAGCACATGGGTGGCGCTATAGCCGATGGCATGCCCGGCGGGGAGCGTCCTGACGCTGACGAGCCTGGCGCGGAACGACGCCACTTCCTTCAGCCACTTTGGACGCGATTCGCCGTTGTCAACGAGGCCGTGCATGGCGAGGCCGGCGCGCACCATGTTGAAAGGAGGCTGTGCCGTCTCCGGCAGGTGGCAGATGGCGTCGCTGTTCGCGATGTGGATTGTCTGGAAGTTGATGCCTTTGCTCTCGAAGAAGGCGAGAGCCTTTTTCATGGCGGCTATTTGCCCGCGGCAGTATTCCGCCTCGTGTTCCGTCGAGCGTGGAAAATGCGTGAATATGCCGACGATGTCGATGTTGTGGAATTTGTGGCGAATGTCGGCGACAGCCTCAAGGTCTTCTGGAAACAGGCCTAGGCGGCCCATGCCGGTGTCGAGCTTCACGTGAATGCGGGCGCGACGCCCCACCAAATGGGCGGCTTCGGAAATCGCGCCAGCCATCGGGTAATCGTGGAGGGGAATCTCAATACCAGCGTCGATAAGCGGGGGAAGCTCCTCTGGAAACAAGGCGCTCATCACCTGTATAGGGAATCCCAATGGCGCGAGGGCGAGTGCCTCGTTGGCAGTGGCCACGCCGATGCGCTTTGCGCCAGCCTCCATTGCTGCGCGGGCAAGCGGCACAGCACCGAGGCCGTATGCATCGGCCTTTAAAACGGCGAGAAGCGAAGCCGGATCTGCGGCCTCGCGGAGATGACGGAGATTCGAGGTGAAGGCCCTCGTGTTGATTTCAAGCCAAGCGCGGTGGAACATTCTTCAATACTACCAATTCCCCCTTTTGCCGTCAATTCGCCTACTGTTCCCCGTTCCCCCCATTTCCACATTGGCTGTTGGCTGTTTCCACATTTTCACAATTCCACATTCTTCCCCCCGTTCCCCGGTCCCCGTTCCCTGTTCCCTGTTCCCTGTTCCCCTCTTAACTGCCCGCATGCGGCGGAAAGCGCGGAGCCTTTTGAATGGCGGAGAGTGACATTAATGCCTCGGCGGCGCAGAATCGCCGCGAAGGCTTCGCATCTTGCAGGAGATGGGCGGTTTCCATCGAAGTGTGCCACAGGGCTAAGCGGGATGAGGTTCACGCGGGCAAATGACGGGTCGATTAGGTCCGCCAGCGCGGATGCGCAGAGGCGGGTGTCGTTCAGCCCATCGACGAGCGTGTATTCAAAAGTGACGATACGGCGTGTCGCCGCATTGTAGTCGCGGCAGGCAGCGATGAGTTCCGCGACAGGCCATCGGTTGTTCACCGGCATTAGGCGTGAGCGCAGGGCGTCATCTGGCGCATGCAGGGAGATTGCGAGTTCGACTTGAAGCCCCTCGTCTGCTAGGCGCTTTATCCCCGGCACGACCCCGCAGGTGGAAAGCGTGATGCGCCTTGCTCCGATGGCGAGACCGTCCTGGTCGTTGAAGATGCGGACGGCCTTGAGGACGTTGTCGTAGTTGGCGAAAGGCTCTCCCATGCCCATGAATACGAGGTGGTCGATGTGGAATGATGTGGCGGCGCGTGCGGTGAAAAGCTGGCCTACGATTTCGCCGGCTTCAAGATTCCGCGAGAGGCCAAGCTGCCCTGTGGCGCAGAATGCGCACTTGAAGGCGCAGCCTGCCTGCGTGGATACGCAGAGCGTTGCGGCTTCGCCGCCAGAGGGAATCACCACCGATTCGATTCTCTCGCCGTCTTCGCATTCAAGAAGCAGTTTTGTTGTGCCGCCCTCGTCTGCAACCGTCTCCAGTGGTGCCCAGGGGGCGAGTGATAGTCGTTCAGCCAGTGCTGTGCGCAAGGCGGCAGGGAGGTTGGTCATCTCATCGAATGACTGTGCTCCTTTTGCATATAGCCATTGCCATATCTGCTTGGATCGGAATGTCGGCTGTCCAAGTTCCCTCAGCAAATCTGCCCATTCCTTTTTCGCCATCGACCATGTCATTTTCAAGGGAGACACCCTTCTATTAGATATAGACTCCATTTCAATCGCTCCTTTTTCGCCTTACGCCCATCGCCTTCCCGCGCAGAAAAGCGGCGTCCTGAACTCGCCCACCCCGATCGGCCTGGGGGAGGGCGGGGTGTGCCTGCCCGGCGTGAA
>JAGCUY010000170.1 GCA_017962605.1 Kiritimatiellia bacterium
AGGTTGAAAAGTTCCATGCGCCTCTATTCCTCTGCGGTCCTACCCCCGGGGGCGCCTACTGGCGGAACTCCATCGGCGAGAGGCCGCAATCGGCGCGAAGGGCGGAACCGAGGTGAGAGGATGATGAAAAGCCCGCCATGCGGGCGACGTATTCGACTTTGTTATCGGGGTCGGCGAGGAGGCGCTTGGCGAGCATCAGCCGCTGGCGGTGCAGTTCGGCGCTGGCGGAGCGTCCAAGTTCGGCGGAGATGCGGCGGCTGAGGGTGTTGCGCGAGACACCGAGTGCGCGGGCCGCGCCTTCCACGTTCACGCCGGACCGCAGGTTGGACGCAAATAGGGCGATGGCGGCGCGGACAAGCGGGTCGGTGGCTACGGTGGCGTCGGTTGAGCGCCGCGCGACGATGCGCCGCGGCGGCAGCTCGATGGCATGGGGCGGCGCGGGTTCTCCCTCCATCAGGCGCTCAAGGAGCGCCGACGCCTCGTAGGCGCCGCGTCCCATGTCGGTATCGACAGCCGTGATGGGCACCGGCTGGTTCTCGAGCAGCGCCAAATCTTCGCCGGCGGATACGATGCCGAAGTCTTCCGGCACACGTATGCCGAGATGCTGCGTGGCTGCCAGGAGCTGCACGGCCTCACCCTGCGAATACGCAAGCGCGCCAAGAGGCTTTGCGGCGGAGGCGAACTTGCGCTCGAGCCAGCGCGAGACGGCCCCCCAGTCGTTCCAGCGCACCTTGGGGCATTCGCGCGAAAAAACCCACCGTTCTGCAACTGCATTTTCCGAGAATCCGCGCCAGAGTCTCTCACGGACATTGCCCCAATCAATGGAGAAGAAGACAAGGCTCCGGTAATTGCGCTCCATGAAATGTTCGGCGGCGAGGCGTCCTGCCGCCACATGGTCGCACGAGACGCGGGCGCAGGGGAAGTCTGGCATGTCGAATGTCAAATCGACGATGGGAATGCCATGGTCGGCCAGATGCCGAAGGAAGGCAAGCTCGCGTCTGTCATTGCGGATGGTGGCCACGACGCCGTCGCCAATCCAATCAAACGGGTGGGCGGAACCGAGGCGGTCATGGAACATCAGATGCCAGCCATGCTCGCGGGCGAAGCGCGAAACGCCATTGATGCGGCTTGCGACCGGCGATGAAATCATCGCGAGGACGCTTTTCCCAACGCCTGGGGCAGACTTCAGGGAATCCGCTTTTCCTATATTTGAGGGATTGCTCAACGGTCAAACGAGAAAGCAAGCGGTTTACTTTACCCTCATGATGTAGCAAAGGGCGTAGTAGGGCGGACGGTTCTCATGGGGCTTGCCGCCTCCAGTGGAGTTGGTAGATTTCCTGTTGCCGTTGTTGGGGTATTCGTTGGACTGGTTGTAGAAGTAGTTGTCGCTGTCCCAACTGCCCTTGAGGTCTGCGCCATTGAAGCTGTATGAGTGGCTGTGGGAGGGCATCTGTTCAACGGTAAGGGTGACTTCGTTCGCCCCGCCGGTGTCGCCCACGGCGTAATCCTGCCCGGCGCCGACTACGAAGCGGTTCCTCAGGTTGGGCGTGTTGTTCTCGCCATTGCAGAGGGCCCAGCCGGTGGGGATTTCGTTGACTGCGCCGCTCCAGAGGATGATGGAGCCTACGGGGGCGACGCCGAAGCCCGTGAGCGAGCCGCCGACTACGAGGTCGCCGCCGACGGAGGCTGTGCCAGAGGTGGTGAGCGAGGCTGCGCCGAGCGCGCCGGCAACAGTGAGGCTTCCGGCCGCGACGTCGTTAGAGACTACGACCGAAGATGCGGTGAGATTGCCGCCGACTGCGAGGTCGCCGCTCGCGTTGGCCACGTTGGCCGCGAATGTGGCGTAGGGCACGGCAAGCAGCGTCTGGCGCGGCCTGATTTCGCCAGAGGTGCCGGAGACCTTGATGCCGATGTGAAGCGTGGTGTCGGCGTTCTTGGCGAAGACGGCCGGGAGGGTGGCAGTCGAAGAGATGCCCTCGAGGGACGAGCCAGTTGAGTCGGAGACCTCAATGTTGAAGAGACCATTGGTGTCAACCAGGACATTGTAGGTGCGGCCCCAGACGGGCGAGCCTTCCTCGGCGCTGGTGTAGAGGCGCAGCTCGATGGTCTGGTTGCCGGTGAGTGGTTCGTTCGACGCATTCTTCAGGACGCCCTGGTAGGAGAAGGCGGCGGTGGCTGCGCCGGCGCCTGTGGCCAGCATGATGGCGGTAGCAGCGAGGGTGGTGACGAGTGACGCGCCGCTGGTGCGGCGAGAAGAGTGAATTGGGAAGAGCGAGAGCATGGGTAGGGGTGGGGGTGGAGTTGAGAAGTTGGGAAGTTGAAAAGTTGAAAAGTTGAGAAGTTGAGAAGTTGAAAAGTTGGGAAATTGAGAAGTTGGGAAGTTGAGAAGTTGGGAAGTTGGGAAGTTGGGAGTTGGGAAGTTGGGAAGTTGAGAAGTTGAAAAGTTGAAAAGTTAGTAAATAGAATAGCAAATTTGAGATTTAAGATTTGAGATTTGAAAGGAGGAAGGAGAGAGGATGAATAGAATAGCAAATTTGAGATTTATGATTTGAGATTTGAAAGAAGAAAGGAGGAATTTGGGATTTGAAATTACAGATTTAGGATTTGGGAGATGGAACGACGGATAATTTATTGCGCGAGGATGATTTCGGCGATGGGGGAGACGCGCTTGATGACCATTGGGCCGGAAATGGTGATGTCGCCTTGGCGCATGAGGTTCGAGAAGGTCCAGTGGCAGAAGCCGGATTTGGTGTTCTCGGGGTTCCACGCGGCCTCGCCGCCGTCAAGATTGAGCGAGAGTTTGATGCGGCAGGAGACTGAGAATGTCTCGGGTTTGACGTCGGACTTGTAGTTCGAGAAGTCGTCGCCGGACGGGGCAGGGGTGGAGAAGTCCCATTTCAGACCGTCGTGCTGCGGGTGGAGCGGGTGGCGCAGGAGGCTTGTCGCGCCGTTTGCTGCAACGGTGAAGGGGAATGTGATGCCGTCGCCAGAGATGGAACCGCCAGGTTCCGCTTTGATGACAGGCGTCTCGGTGGGAAGTGTGACGGCGGAGATGCGCATCGCCACGCTTGCCGTGTTCGGCACCTGGGCAGTGCCGGCGTAGAGGTGGTAGGTTAGCCTGCCGTCAGCGTCGGTGGTGCCGGCGGCGACTACGCGCTGGAGCAGGCGGATGTTGCCGTTGCCGTCGATGTGAACAGGGAGGCGGATTTTCGCAGAGCCGCCAGTTTCGGTTTGGTTCTTCGCGCCGGGCGGCAGGATTTCGTCGAAAGCGACCTCGGCCACCCAGAGGCCTGCGGGCCAGGCCGTGTTGGCGGCGTCGAGGCCGGAGGCGGCGCCGACAAGCGGGACATCGGCTCGCATGCGTGAGCCTCCGTCGACATCCGTGATGCGCAGCAGTGCGCCGAAGGTCGCGCCCTTGGTGGCTGCGGGAAGCGCGGAGCGGTTAAGCCCGAACTCAAGCCGCCAGGTCTCCTCGGCGCCGAGGCGCTTGGTGGCGATTGTGGTCGTGCCGGCGGGCAGGGGATTCCATGCGGCGTTTGTGTGGGCTACATCGGCGTCGCGCAGGAAGAGCGCGGATTGCGGCAGGTCGAAGTCTCCCCATGGTCCGGGCATTCCAACGTTTCCGGGGCCGAGCAAGTCAATGGCGACTGTCCTCTCGTCATCGCCGTCGTTGCGGACGGAAAGGGTGGCGCGCGTCATTTCGGTGCCGAAGTCAATGCCGTTCATGGGCGAGACGAAGAGCGCGCCCGACCAGTCGCTCTGTTCACCTGAGGCGACCAGCCGCACATTGCCGTCGCTGACCTCATCGGAACTGTATGTTTCGGTGAAGGAAGGCGACTGGCCGGCCGTCTTGCCGGCAATCTTGTATAAACTGCCCATGAGGATGCCGCCGTCGAAGCCCTTCATGTAGTTTGCGGGATTGATGCTGGCGCCTTCCTGAAGGGAGAAGCCCACGAAGTTGAAGACCTCGTTCGTATCGGTTACATGCCAGGTCATGCGGGGCGCGGCGGGAATGCCGGTGAGGCTAACGGTGGTCTTGGTCACATTGGTACTGAAGGCGAAGGCCACGGTACCGGCTGGAATGCGCTTGGCGTCGCTTGCGATTGGTATGTTGCGGACCCACGCCGCCACGGGTTGCATGGAAAGACCCTTTGAGTCAAAGCCGTTGCCGAACTGGCGCGTTGCCAGAAAGGAGGCTGGGTCGTAGAAGCCAACGTTCTCCACTGGCCAGTCGGCGAACACCTCGTCAAGCGGCTGCGTCGGCGACACCTCTATGTAGAAAGCGTTCCAGCCGTATGAGAGTTTGAAGGACTGTCGGAGCGTCACTTCGGCAGGCGACGCAAGGGCTGCCATGAGGGCGAGGCCAAAAAACAGGCCCCTATTGATGGATGCGCAAATTGTTCTCATTTTCCACCGCAAACCATAGGGAAAGAACCAAAGACATATAGAGCCATTCAAGTTAGAAACACTAGCAAAGGCTGATTGATTTGTCAAAAGTCGGCGCTGGCTATATTTGACAATCTCCGTCCGATTTGCGAGAATTGCCGCATCACAATCGCCCGATTTTGGACAACAAGCGACTAGCCACGTTTGTCGATAGTGTCTATAGAAAAGGAAGCAAATGAAGCGGCAGGGAATTGACAAAGACGAAGTGTTCAACCAAGTTGTAGTTACGGCCTCAAACGAAGCCCAGGCGGCGGGCTACCGCGCCATGCTTGAGGCTGCGCGGTCACCGCTGGTGCGCGCGGAGCTGGTGGAACCCGATCCTGGCGGGCGGCGCGTAGGCTCGCTCGGCGCAACGGTGAACCTGCTGAAAAAGGTGGACATGGCGCGGCGCGGACTCGTTATCGTGGTTCATTCCGGTGGCGACGCGCGGCGGACGCCCGGTTACGCGGCGATGGGCAAGGCTTTCATCCCCATGCGCGACGGGCGGAGCCTGCTCGAACACATCGTAGAGACGATGGGGCGCCTGCCTCTGCCTTCGCATGGCGGGATGCTGGTCGTTTCCGGCGACGTGCTTCCGACTTTCGACACGGCAAAGATGGACTTCTCCCGTCCAGGCGTGACGGGCGTCGCCTACGAGGATTGCGCCGACGAGGCGCGCCGCCACGGCGTGTATGTGGCGGGCGGGAGAGGGGTCGTCCGGCGCGTTGACGAGTTCCTGCAAAAGCCAGACGTGCACGAGGGGCGCCACCTGATCGACACCGGCGTAATGTTCATCGACTGGCCTACCGCCGCGAAGATGGAGACCCTGCCGATCGCTGGCGACATCTACGACGAATTCCCGAAGATGCTGATGAAGGGCTTCGCCCCATTCTTCGTGAATGTCGCGTCCAGCTGCGACTTCTTCCACGTAGGCTCCACGCGCGAGCTGCTTGTAAAGCTTGGCGATGGCGTCCGCTATGTGGACTGCGTCGGCTGCCAGTTGCGGCTGGCGGGGGAGAACGTCGTGACGAACGTCCCGGCGGGGCGTTTCAAATCGCTCTCTCTGGCGAAAGGCGAGTGCTTCACCTGCATCCCCTACGGGCGCGGCAAATGGCTTGACCTCAAGTACCGCATAGACGACAATTTCAAGGCGGACGGCCTATGGGAGAAGTACGGGCTTGGGGAAATAATGAAGCAAGTCGATTCGCGGCAGCTGCTGTCGCTGCGTCGCTGGTCCGGCCTGCCACGGCGCGCGAACGCGCCGGCTCGCATTGACTTCGCCGGCGGATGGAGCGACACGCCTCCGATTTGCAACATCGAGGGCGGCACCGTGCTGAACGGCGCCGTGATGTTGAACGGCGAGCGCCCCATCGAAGCGGTGGTGGCGGCCCGCAAGGACAAATACGTGAAGATCGTCTCGCGCGACCTCGGCCGCCGGAGGCTTGTGAAGAGCGCCGCTGAACTTGCCGACCATGCCGACCCGTCGGACTGGTGCGCATTGGTGAAGTCCGCGCTGAAGGTCGTCGGCTACAAGTTCGGCGAAGACCCTGGCCTGGACATCACAATCCGCGCCGACCTCCCCAAGGGAAGCGGCATGGGCACCAGCTCGATTCTTGGCGCGACCGTGCTGGCGGCGCTTCTCGGGCGCGCGGACGCCGACGAGCTAGGCGAACTGACGCTGCAGCTTGAGCAGGAGATGAGAACCGGCGGCGGCTGGCAGGACCAGTTCGGCGGCATTGTCGGCGGAGTGAAGATACTCCGCTCGCAGCCAGGGGAACGGCAGCACATAGCGGTTGAGTCTCTGGACACCGAATGGCTGGCGTCGCTGTTCAAGGCCAGAGGGCTTCTCTACTTCACCGGGCAGAAGCGCATGGCCCGCAACATCCTCAGGAAGGTACTCGCCTTCTACGCCGAGAACCCGCATGACTTTGCGAAGATACTCATTAAAAGCCTCAAGGCCGACGCAGAGGCTGCGGCCGACGCCATCAGGCGGCATGACGCCGACGCCTTTGCAGCGGCCCTGAACGGCTACTGGCGCGACAAGAAGCTCCTCGACCCGGGCAGCACCAATGAGCGAGTGGAGGAAATCATCGGGCGCATCTCGAAGCATGTGTCGGCGCTGACCCTCACTGGCGCAGGCGGCGGCGGGTTCATGTTCATTCTGGCCAAGTCACGGCTTGCCGCGGCGGCGATCAGGAGCGAACTGACGGCCAACGCGCCGACGAGCCAGTCGCGCTTCTATTCCTTCGCATTTGACCTTCGCGGCATAGCCATCACCCAGCTTTGATGGCTGACTGCCAGCTCCGTTTCAACAAACGGTCAGCAGCTCGTCCCAGCGTGTCGATGCGCGCTTGGAGAGCCGACCTCGTTTCATTTTCCAAGACCTCTCGCCTATTCCCTCGGCGGCTGAAAAGACTTTCCCCTTGCCGTAGCGGGCGTTGATGGCGTCAACGGCTTTGTAGAGAGTAGAGGGAACGGGGAACGGGGAACGGGGAACGGAGAAGAGGTCCATTTGCCTGGGTGCATCGGCCTTTTCAAGTCCAAAGAAAATCACGCCGGTCTTGCGGTAGCGCGTCCCGGGCAGGAAGAGCGAAGGTATCTCCGGGCGCATTGCGCGTAGCATTTCATTGGTTGCGTCGGTGGGCGCAGGGAATACCACGGTGCGCGTGATGCAATCTCCTCCGCCGCCGGAGCGGAATATCTGCGCGTAGATGTTGCACCCTGCGGCGAGAAGCCCGTGTTTGCGGAGTTTCGTCGCGGCCTGGCCGGTAAAGGTGGCGAGCGATTCAGATATGCCTTCCAGGGTCGTTACGGGTTCGCCGAAGGAGCGTGAGCAGCTGACGCTGTCCGGGTCGGCGTCGTAGTCGCGGTCGTCCTTGCTGTCCAGGCCGCGAAGCTCCATTGCCGTGCGAAGTAGGGTTACGCCGCCAATGGAACGGAGGATGTCGTTTGCCGCGTCGCGCAGGTCCTTCGCCGTGATTATGCGCGAGGCTCGCAGCTTTGTCGTGAGCTTGCGACCCACGCCCCAGACTTCGTTCGCAGGGAGTGATGCCAGGATCTCCGTAGGGTCATCGGGAAGGACGAATACTCCGCCGGGCTGTTTTTTTGCAATGTGGTTGGCGATCTTGGCGAGGGTTTTTGTCGGTGCGAAGCCGATGCCGCATGGGATGCCGACCCAGCGGAGGATCTTGCTCCTCAGCTTCGTGCCATATTCGACAAGCCACTCCGCCCTGTTCTTCGTTCCATGCTCCCTATTCCCTAATGTCGCAAGCAATGGCGGCGTTATGAAAGCCTCGTCAATCGAATACTGCTCCACTTCCAGCGCATCCTCGCGCAGAATCGAGATGATTCGCCTAGACATGTCGCCGTAAAGTTCGTAGTTCGAGGAGCAGAAGTCGATCTCGCCCGACCTCTCTCGGTCCTTCAACTGGTAGTATGGCGTGCCCATCGGGATGCCGAGGGCCTTGAACTCATTTGAGCGCGAGACGCAGCAGCCGTCGTTGTTTGATAGGACGGCAACGGGGCGTCCCACGAGCCGGCGGTTGAAGACGCGCTCGCATGAGACGAAGAAATTGTTGCCATCGACAAGGCCGAGCATGGGGAATGGAGGGAACAGGGAACGGGGAACGGGGAACAGGGAGGGAACGGGGAATGGTTGCGCTTATTAGTCCCGAAGTTTGTTCATCATGGCAAAGAGCATCTTGCTGATGCTTGTCAACAAATTAATCACTTCAGGAGGTATAGTAACATAGCCTAACCGACTTGCCAATTCTAGTTGTGTCTGGACTTCAAAAACGGAGCCTCGAGCTATGGAGAGAAATCTCGCATATTCAATGCGGGAGTCACGACCATTGCCCTCCGCAATGTTAGATGGTATTGAAACGACCGCACGTCGTAGCTGATCACATAGGGCATGTCTTTCTTCATTTGGAAATTGACGCAAAAGCAAGTACACTTTTTCGCACAAAGTCATGCTCTTCTGCCAGACTTCAAGTTCTCTGTAATCCATCGCCATTTTTATCTCCGTTCTTTATTCCCTGCACTCCGTTTCCAAACACTCTGTTCCCCGTTCCCTGTTCCCCGTTCCCCGTTCCCTATCTTTATAAGCAGTGAATACAAGCAGTAACCTTCCCGAAATAATCTAATTCTTGTCCGGGTTTCAGTACAATGGAAGAATATTTGGGGTTCGCTGGTTCAAGCCAGATTTTCTGCGCACCTCCGTTTACCGTTCCCTGTTCCCCGTTCCCTGTTCCCCTTTCCCAATATCTCTTCACTGTAAAATCTCCGTCGATGCAGGCGATGATGATGTCGCCCGATACTGGGCGGAGCGAACGGTCCACGACGAGCAGGTCGCCGTCGTTTATTCCCGCGCCAACCATTGAGTCGCCCTGGACTCTCACGAAGAAAGTGGCGGCCGGCCGCTTGACGAGAAGCTCGTTCAAGTCAAGCGGCTGCTCCTGATACTGCTCGGCCGGGGAAGGGAACCCCGCCACGACCGTGCCGGAAACTTTTGGCTTGCCCTTTGCCATGGCGGCGCGAAAACTACTTGCCGCTTTCGTCGAGCAGAAGCTCTCCCGGCGGCATCATCATAATCAGCTCAGCGCGCGAGTCTGCGAGGGTGAAGCACATCATGCGCTTGCCGGGCGACTTGTCGTAGATGTTGCGCAGAGGCGGCATCGCGTTGAGGAACACCTCCTCCAGGGCCTCGCGCTCAGCGCCTTGGGCGAAAACGGCGGTGCCCGTCCAGCGGAGCCAGTGGCCACCATCGGGTTGCAGCGCCACGATTTCGCACTTCGGGTTGGCGGCGAGTTGGCGATATACATTCTTGAACTCGCCGACGCCTAGCCAGACCTTGCCGTCAACGACATGGTGTGCGCCGAGGGGGCGGAGCTTGGGCTGGTCGCCATCGACGGTGGCGAGGAAGAATGCCTTTGAGGCGGTGAGCAGTTCGTCGATTTTCAGCATGGCTTGTTCCTTTCGTTGCGCCGCGTCTTCAGCGGGCGCGGCTTGGTTTTGCGCTGGAGCCGTCGCGCAGACAAGCGCGGCGGCGGTGAGGACAATGAACAATGGTTTATTTTTCATGCAACAAGTTTACCAAATTCGCAATAGGTGCGGAGATTGGGAAAATCATGTAGAATTGATAGCCTCACTTTGAGATTCATTCACCATGAAAACGAAACCATTCATAGCGCTGCGTCCGGCGTCGGACGCCGCTGTAAAAATCGCCGCCGTCCCCTATGACGTTGTCAACACCGAGGAGGCCCGCGCCCTCGCCGCCGGCAATCCGCTGAGTTTCCTCCACGTCTCCCGGCCCGAAATTGATCTCCCTCCCGAAACAGACATCTACTCCGACGCCGTCTATGCCCAGGCGAAGAAGGCGCTGGCCGATCTCCTCACCTCCGGCGCGCTTGTCCGCGACGGCGAACCCGCCTACTACCTCTACCGCCAGCAGATGGGAAGCCATGTGCAGACGGGCGTCGTCGCCTGCTGCCACATTGACGACTACGCGAACGACATCATCCGCAAGCATGAGAAGACGCGCCAGGACAAGGAGGACGACCGGACGCGCCACGTCCTGGAACTCGGCGCCAACACGGGGCCGGTATTCCTGACCTACCGCGACAGCGCGGAGATCGATGCCGCCGTCGCCGCCTGCGCGGCCACTGCGCCGCTCTATGACTTCACCTCCGATGACGGGAACCGCCACACCGTGTGGAAAGTTTCAGCCGCGAGCACCGCGTCCATGCGCACGCTCTTCGACTCCGTGCCTCTGGCATACGTGGCCGACGGCCACCACCGCGCCAAGGCTGCATGGCGGGCCGGCAACGAGCGCCGCGCCGCCGGTGCGCCAGTTGGCTCCGAGAGGGACTGGTTCCTCGCGGTCCTCTTCCCGGCGTCGCAGCTCCAGATACTCCCGTACAACCGCCTTGTCGCCGACTTGAACGGCCTCACGGAAGAGGCATTCCTGGCACGCGTCCGCGAAATCTTCAAGGTCGCGGAGACTGACGAGAAGTCGCCCCGCGAGGCGCGCAACGTCTCGATGTATCTCGGCGGCCGCTGGTTTGGCCTGTCCTGGCCTTCCTTCGACGGAGACCCCGTCGCGGTGCTGGACGTGAGCGTCCTCCAGGAGCGTCTGCTGGCGCCGGTCCTGGGCATCGCCGACCCGCGCACAGACAAGCGCATCTCCTTTGCAGGCGGCATCCGCGGCACCGACTACCTTGAAGGCGAGGTCGATTCCGGCCGTGCCGCAGTTGCATTCTCCATGGCGCCGGTGAGCGTGGCGCAGATGATGTCAATCGCCGATGCCGGCAAGATCATGCCGCCAAAATCGACTTGGTTCGAGCCGAAGCTGAGATCTGGATTGTTCGTGCATGAGATTTAGCGAGGCGGAAACAGGCGCGCTGGCGCGCATCGTCTTCCCGGAAACCCCCGTCGAGGCCCACGAGGCCGCCATCGACGAGGGCGGGGAGGCGATGGAGCGCCTGCGCGTCCAATGCGTCTCGCGGCTTGATGCCATCCCGCTTTGGGCGCACGAGGCCCTGGCGACGATCTGCCTCAACTTGGAGGAGGGCGCCCTTGCCAAGATATTCACCCACTGGGCGCAATCCCTCGACACCGGCTTTACCAGCCGCAAGTGGCAGGACACCTTCCCGAGCAACCTGCGGCGCCAGGAGCGAAGGCCGCTGCCAACCCTTGAGGACTGCACCCCGCTTGACCCGGCGGACGTGGCCTCGCGCCTTGGGCCGGGCGGTGCGCTGACCCGCGCCATCCAGGGCTACGAGCCGCGTCCGGGCCAGGTCAAGATGCTCATGGCCGTCGTCTCCGCCTTCAACGAGGGGAAGCACCTCATGGTCGAGGCGGGGACGGGCATTGGCAAGAGCCTCGCCTACCTTCTCCCCGCCGCCCTCTGGGCGCGGCTGAACGACGTCCCGGTGGTAGTCAGCACCAACACCAAGAACCTCCAGGCGCAGCTCGTGGAGAAAGACCTCCCGACAGTGCTGAAGGTGCTGGACGCCGAGCCGGCCTTCGAGGGGAAGCCACTCACGGCCGCCGTGATAAAGGGGCGCACGAACTACCTCTGCCTCCGGCGCTTCGGCCAGATGCTCGAAGGTGGCGTGTTCGAGCTGCAGCGGCCGGAACTTAGGATGTTCGCCTCAATAATCGCATGGGCGTGCACCACACCCGATGGCGACTTCGACTCCGTGATGGCGTCGGGCGCAGTTGACGCCCAGTTCCTCTATTCCCTGACCTCCGGCTCCGACGAGTGCCAGGGCAGGGGATGCCGCAACTATGGCCGCTGCTTCGTGCAAAAGGCGCGCGCCCGCGCCCTCGCCGCAAACCTAGTCGTCGCCAACCACTCGCTCGTCTTCGCGGAACTCGACGCCGCCACGCCGGTGTCGCTCCCACCTCACGCGCAGATAGTCTTTGACGAGGCTCACAACCTTGAGGACGCCGCAACAGACCACTTCACCATCGAACTGTCCACCAATGCCGTCGCCACGGTGACGCGGCGCCTCCAGCAGGTACGCGGCCACACGCGGCGCGGGGCGCTCCCATCCCTGATGAAGCGCATCGCCGACGGCGCCGTCAATGTGGGCGGAAACCGCGACGCCGCGATGTCACTCATCAGCCGCGCCATCGACGCCACAGGCGCGCTCAACACCGCAACGAGCCATCTCTGCCAGGCGCTTGCCAAGATCGTCGGCGAAAGCGGCCAGACCATGCGTTACTCCTTCAAGGAAGATCCCGGAGGAACAGGCAAGATACCCGACCAGAACCCGCTCTGGCGCTCGGCCGACGCCCTAGCCGCTACCTTCCAGGACGCAGCCGGGAGCCTCAAGACCGCCCTGAAGGACCTTGCCGCGCTTCTCGACGACTCCGCAGCCGAAGGGGAACTCAACCTCGCCGCCGGCGACGCGGTTGACCTCAAGGCCGCCGTCGCCCGCATTGACGAACTCCGCGAACAGGCGGAGTTCGTCGTCAACGGCTGCGACGATGGCCATGTCTTCTGGCTGGAAAAGTCGCGCGGACACGGGCGCGACACCGCGGCGGCCTTCGCCGCGCCCATCAACGTCGGCCCGTATCTCGCCAAGAACGTCTATGAGCGGAAGTCCAGCGTCATACTCTGTTCCGCTACCCTCTCCGTGGCCGGCTCCTTCACATTCATGGCACAGCGCCTCGGCCTGGACCTCATAGAGAAAGAGCGCCTGGCCGCCTGCACGGCGCCTTCGCCATTTGATTACGCCCGCCAGTGCGCCCTCATCATCCCCGACTACCTCTCCACACCGGTGGCGCAGGACCGCTCCTACACCGCCGAACTCTCCGACTTAATACTG
Organism: Kiritimatiellia bacterium; assembly: GCA_017962605.1. GTDB lineage: Bacteria > Verrucomicrobiota > Kiritimatiellia > RFP12 > JAAYLN01 > RGIG5952. Next base: position 12,762 of record JAGCUY010000170.1, read on the forward strand.
CGCATGGCCGAGCACTACGGCGGCCGGACGATGGTCCTCTTTACCAGCTACGAGATGATGCGGCAGTGCGCGGAGAACGTCCGCACCGCATGCGAGGCCGGAGGCTACGAGCTTCTTGTGCAGGGCGAGAGCGGGTCGCGCAACCGCATGACGCGCGTCTTCCGCCAGGACGGCCGCTGCATACTTTTTGGAACGCAGTCCTTCTGGGAGGGCGTGGACGTAATGGGCGAGGCGCTGTCGTGCGTGATCGTGGCGCGGCTCCCGTTCGCATCCCCCGGCGACCCGATTGTCTCGGCAAGGTGCGAGCGCATCGACGCCGAGGGCGGAAGCTCATTCGCGCACTACAGCGTTCCGCTGGCGGTTCTGAAACTGCGCCAGGGTTTTGGCCGCCTCATCCGCCACC
>JAGCUY010000022.1 GCA_017962605.1 Kiritimatiellia bacterium
CCACGGCGACTCCCTCAAGGCATGGAAATATCTCGAATCTAGAAAGGCCATGATGGATTACGGCAATCTCCGCAGAAGGCACATCCCCATCGGCTCGGGCATGCTGGAATGCGGATGCAAACTCGTCATCTGCTCCAGGCTCAAAGGCCCAGGCATGCACTGGCGCTTCAACAACGGCATCCTCATCGCCGCTCTCCGCGCCGCCTTGAGGTCGCATCTGCTAATCTGCGCCTGACAAATTTTGGTTGCACCCAACGAACAAACAAAACTTGTGCGGATGCGCGGATTTTGGTAACATTGTTAGCCAATTTTCCGATAGAAATCCCATGATCTGCAATACCATTTTAGACGCAATCGGCCATACCCCGCTCGTTCGCCTCAATAAGATGGCTGAACCGGACTCCGCCGAAATCCTAGTCAAGGTCGAAGCCCTCAATGTCGGTGGTTCAATCAAGACCCGCACCGCTTACGAAATGATTCTCGACGCCGAAAGGCGCGGGATTCTGAAACCCGACTCCATAATCGTCGAGCCCACCAGTGGCAACCAGGGCATCGGCCTGGCTCTGGTGGGCGCAGTGCGCGGCTACAAGACCATCATCATCATGCCCGACTCCGTCAGCGCCGAGCGCCGGCTGCTCGTCCGCCACTATGGCGCGACGGTCAAGCTAATCCACGATGCCGGGAACATCGGCGACTGCATCGAGGAGTGCGTGGCCACTGCCAAGCGCATGGCGGCTGAAGACCCAAAGGTATTCGTTCCCGAACAGTTTTCGAATCCGGCCAACCCCCAGGCGCAGCGGCTCCACACAGCCCTTGAAATCATGGAGCAGGCGGCGCGTCCGATCCACGGCTTCTGCTCCGGATTTGGCACCGGCGGCACCCTCTCCGGCATCGGCGAGGTGCTGAAGGCGCAGAACCCTGACATCCGCATCTGGGCCGTAGAGCCCGAGAACGCCGCAATTCTGGCTGGCGGAACTGTCGGCACCCACCTCCAGATGGGCATCGGCGACGGTCTGATTCCCGCCAACCTCAACACGAAGATTTACGAGAAAATCTACATCGTCACCGACGAAGAGGCAATCAAGACGGCCAAGGAACTCGCCACCAAGGAGGGGCTGATGGTCGGCATTTCGGCCGGCACCAATGTCGCCGCCGCAATCAAGCTTGCACGCGAACTTGGCCCTGGGAAAACCGTCGTGACCATCCTGCCGGATACTGCTGAACGCTACTTCAGCACACCGCTGTTCGACGCACGGGAATAAGTTTTTCACCCACCACGAAATAAAAGAAACACATGAAAAAAGAAATAAGGAATGGAACAAATATGAAAAAACAAGCAACAAACCTGCTCACCGAGCAAATACGATACCTCCTCGAATCCGAGCCAGGACGCACCTGGACGCCACGCGAGATTGGCGACATCCTCGGCATCAGAGGCGGCCGGGCCAAGGCCCTGCGCGTCCATCTGGCAGAAATGGCCGAAGACGGCGAGCTCACAGTCCTCAAGGGCGGACGCTACGCGAAGTCCTCAGGCCGCGCCGCAGGCGAGTTCGAAGGCCGCCTCGACATCGTCCGCTCCGGCGCCGGATTCGTCGCCGACCCCTCTGGCGGACGCACCCTCCGAATCGCCCCCGCCGACATCCGCGACGCCCTTCCCGGCGACATCGTGCGCGTCCGCCCCGTCAAGGTAGGGTGCGACGGCGAGACTGGCCGCATCACAGCCATCGTTTCCAGGAGCGCAAAGCTCATCACGGCAACCCTCTCCGACGCCGGCGGCGAACTCTTCGCCATCCCGCTCAACCCATCCTACCTCCACGACATCGCCCTCGACGATGCAGGCGGTGCGCGCGACGGCGACCGCATCGTGGTGCGCGTGACAAGGCGCGATGGCCAGCACCCGCGAGGCGAGGTCGTCGATGTCATCGGCCCCGCATCCAACCCCTCACTCGACACCGAGGCCATCTGCCGCGAATACGAACTCCCCGGCGACTTCCCCGCCGCCGTCATCGAGGAGGCGGAGAACCTGGAGAGCCCGTCCGCCGCACGCTCCCGCCAAGCCGGCGCAGACCAGCCAGCCGCCCGCTCCCGCCTCGACCTCCGCAAGCGCTTCATCCTCACCATCGACCCCGCAGAGTCACGCGACTTCGACGATGCCATATCATTCTCCGTCCTTCCCGATGGTAACCGCGAACTGGGCGTCCACATCGCAGACGTCGCACACTATGTGCGCCCCGGCACCGCCCTCGACCGCGAGGCATACAAGCGCGGCAACAGCGTCTATCTGGCCGACAAGGTCATCCCCATGCTACCGGAGATTCTCTCAAACGGCGTCTGCTCCCTGCGGCCGCGCGTCGAGCGCCTGTGCTTCTCCGTCTTCATCGTCTTCGACAAGGCTGGGCGCCCCGTTTCGCGCTCGTTCGCCCGAAGCGTAATCCGCTCCTCGCTCCGCCTCAACTACAAGCAGGCGCTCGCCATCATCGAAGGACGCTGTCCAGAGGGCATAGCGCGGCTCCCCAAGGCCGCCCGCGACCTCCTCTCCGGCGCAACGGAACTCGCCCTCCAGCTCCGCGCCATCCGCATGAGGAACGGCGCGCTTGACCTCGACCTCCCCGAGTGCCGCCTCAACATCGACGCCAACGGCCGCATGACCGGCTTCACCATCGAGGAATACGATGTCTCGCACCAGCTGATCGAGGAGTGCATGGTCGCCGCCAACGAGGCCGTCGCAGCCGAGTTGTCGCTCCACGGCGTGAAGATTGTCTCACGCCTCCACGAGCCGCCGGATCCGGCCAAAATCGCCGACCTCACGACCTCGCTCAAGGCGCTGGGATTCAGGCCCGGCGACATCTCCCAGCCAGCCAACCTCTCCCGCTTCATCGCCTCCATCGAGAAGCATCCGCTCCGCGCACAGGCCCACACGCTCATCCTGCGCAGCATGAAGCGGGCGATCTACTCGGCCGAAGACCACGGCCATTTCGGTCTGGCCAAGGCGCGCTACTCCCACTTCACCTCGCCAATCCGACGCTACGCCGACCTCGTCCTGCACCGCCAGCTGGCCGACTATGTCGAGCGCAGGAAGCAATCTGTTCCGGCGACCTCGCTGCCGTCGGTGGCGGCGCAGTGCACCGAGACGGAACTGCGTGCCGACGAGGCGGAGCGCACCCTTCTTGAAATAAAGAAGTTCCGCTTCCTCCAGGCACAGGTGGAGAGCGGCGACCCCGAGGAATACGAGGCCGTTGTCGCCAAAGTTACCTCCTTCGGGCTCTTCGTCGATCTGCCGGCGCTGGCCATTGGCGGACTCGTCCACATCGCCACGATCTCCAAGCAGTTCGTCCGCTACGACCGCTACGGCGAGGCGCTAGTCTCCGGCCGCAAGCGCTGGGCGCTTGGCGACAAAGTCCGCGTAAAGGTGGCGCGAGTGGATTTCCAGGCCCGCCGCCTCGACTTCACCCTTTGCTAGGACATCAAATGCAAAACGAAATCGCCCCATTTGGCCTCAAGACCCCTCTATGGCCTGAAGGCAACATCCCCGACTTCCAGCCGCACCAGATAGCCGCCACGACGGAGGAGGCAGCCGCCCCCGGCTTCGATCCCGACGCCTCACGCATGCCGCACATCCAGTGGTATCCGTCGCCAGACCCGGCCGTCGCCACCGACGCATGTGCAATAATCACCTCCGGCGGCGGCTACGACTGCTGCTGCGACCTCCCCGCCTACAAGCCGCTCGTTGCCGAGTTCCTCCGCGCCGGGGTCCACTGCGTGAACTTCACCTACCGCACTCCGCGCCCGAAGGGCATCCCCATATACAAGACCGCATGGGAAGACGCCCGCCGCGCTATCAGGATAGTCCGCGCCCAGGCCGCCGCCCGCGGCATCGACCCCACCAAGATCGGGGCGATGTCATGCTCGGCAGGTTCGCACCTTGCACTCCTCATGGCGCTGTCGTCCCGCAGCCCCGCCCCATATTCGCCAGTGGACGCACTCGATGCCGAGGATGCTCCGCTCGCCTGGCTCATGGCGTTCTGTCCGGCATACGTCCTAACCGACGGCCTAGACTGCCGGAACACGAACGGCGGGGAGGGCGCGACAGTCGATTCCATCTTCGCCTTCGACGAAGCCAGCTGCCCGATCTGCTTTTTCCATGGCGGGGCCGACCCATACTCCCCCCTTGGTTCAACTAAAATCTGGCGGCTCCTCCGCAAGAAGGGAATCCACTCTGAGCTGCACCTCGACGCCACCCGTGGCCATGGTCCAATAGGTGCTGAGCCGTTCCGCCTCCATGCGATAGGCTTCCTGCGCCGCATCGGCATCCTTCCGGCATTGCCCACCGATGCCACGCAGCCGCCCGAACTCTCCGATGCCGAAGCCCTTGCCGCAGTAGAGGAATGGGAGGCTTCCCGCCGCAACGGCACACCACACGACCTGCACTTGGTGTCATTGACAAAAACTCCAAATGAACACCAGTGACAGAAACTTCAATATCGCAGCCGAAATCAAGTAGGGCGGTTATTTTGGTTCTTCCAAGTTTTTTTTAGTGGAGGCATTGGCAGTCTCCGCTGTGAGTATTCATGGCGCTACCGCGCCGAAGTTAGGAAACTGGTGCGCCGTCTCGCTGTGCGAGCCAGCGGCCCGGATGCCGTCGCATTGATGCAAGCATCATGCGCCCGCACCCAGACCTTGCGACTTCGCCACGGCGCATCAGATTGGGAAACCGCCTCCGGCGGGTTGGGAAGTTCTTGGAATGGAGGGCCCGGCTTCGTCCGGGCCACTGCGGACGCGACGAAGCGCGTCCCTCCCGACCTTCGACTTTCGACTTTCCAAGTTTTCCCATGCCGCAGAGCGGCCTTCCCAATCTGCCGGGGAGCGGCCACGGCCGCGCGGCAGGGCTGGCGGCGCATGAAGCTTGCTTCGGTGCGGCGTCAGACATGCCGCAGAATGCGCATGCGCATTCCCGGCAGTTTTCAAAGTTCGGCGCGGTAGCGCCCTGAGTAGATTCGTGACTACGCATTTCCCACAATTTTCTTTGAAGAGCCGTTATTTTGCTATAATCATTGCCATGAACAGCAAGATTGGTGCATGGCTGCGGTTATTCAGGGTTGTGAACCTTCCTACGGTCCCCGGCGACATCCTCGCCGGTGCGGCTGTCGTCTCCTTTGGCACTCCGGCCCCGCTCGCCTTCAAGGGGATCTTGGCGGCGGCCGCCACAGCAGTCCTCCTCTACATGTATGGCCTCGCCGACAACGACATCGTTGGCGCGGCGACAGACAATGACCGCCCCATCCCCGAAGGGCTTATATCCCTCGGCGCGGCGCGGGCCGCCCGCTCCATCTGCCTCTATGGCGCCATTGTCCTCGCATACCTCGCCGGACTTCCCGCCTTCTGGTGGCCGTTCGCACTCGCCACCGTCATCTGCATCCTCATCTACAACCGCACCAAGAGTCCGCTCCTGATGGGGCTCTGCCGCGGGCTGAACCTCCTATGCGGCTACGCGGCATCATACAACGAACTCCCCGCGAACATACGGGTGGCAGTCGTGGCGGCACTAGTATGGACGGCATACATCGCCGCTGTGACCAAGTATTCCGAGGGTGAGGAAGCCGACCCCGCACACAAGCGTCGCGTCGGACTGCTAATCGGGGCGCTCGTATGGCTCCAGCTCGCAGTCGTCGCCGCCTTCTCGTTCCTCTTCCGCGACATCGCCCTTCTCGCGGTGCAGCTCGCCATGATCGCGCTTCTGTTCATTTTGAAGCGCCTGATGCCGAAAGTGAGCGCCTCATGAAGAAACTGACCGTCATAGCCGCCGGCCTTGGCTGGCACCTTCTCGAACGCCGCAAGGCGACGAGCATCGCCGGACTTCGCTTCGAGCCTCGCCCCAGCGTCTTCCCGGCCGTCACCTGCGTGGCGCAGGCGACCCTCCGCACCGGCCTCAGGCCGGAGGAACACGGAATGCTCTCCAACGGCGTATGGCTCGACGACCTCCAGAAGCCGGCCTTTTGGGAACAGAGCTGCCGCTTTGTGAAGGGAAAGCGCCTCTGGAGCCGCAACTCCGGCGTATTCTTCTTCCAGCAGTCGCTCGGAGAGGATGTCGAGCTCATCATCTCCCCTGCCCCAATCCACAAGCACGGCGGCGGCATGGTCATGTCCTGCTACACCAGGCCGACGGAACTCGCCGCCACTCTGCGCCGTAGCTGCGGCACCTTCCCGCTCTGGCGCTACTGGGGGCCGCTCGCCTCGCCAAAGGTCGGGCGCAAATGCATCGACTACTTTGAGGTGGCGACCGAACTCCACGACGTCGATGAGGGCTACCTCTACCTCCCCACGCTTGACTACGCCGCGCAGAAATACGGCCCAGACTCGCCCCGCGACCTCGCCGCCTTTGCCGAGTTCACACGCCAGACCGAGCGCGTCGCAGCCCTCTGCGAAAGGCGCGGATGCGCCCTAGAGGTGCTGGGCGACTACGAAATCACAAAGGTCTCCGAACCTCCCGTCATGCCGAATGTGACCCTCCGCGACGCCGGGCTCTTCCGCACCCGCGAAGTTGCCGGCATGGCCTATCCTGACTTCTACCAGTCGCGCGCCTTCGCCCTCTGCGACCATGAGTTCTGCATCCTCTACGGCGAAGAGTCCGCCCGCGCCCGCGACATCCTCCTCGCCACCGGCCAATACGAAACGCAAAGCGACCTGGCGGATGAACGCCTAAACGGGAGGACCATCCTTCTCGCCAAAAGCGGCTCCTGGTGCGACTACCGCTGGTGGACGAATCCCCGCGAAGCGCCGGACTTTGCTTCACATGTCGATATCCACAAAAAGCCCGGCTACGACCCGGCCGAACTTTTCCTCTTCTGCCGCGGGACAGTCCGGGGCACCCACGGACGCAAATGCGAGGTAGCCCATGCAAAAGCGTAACCTGGCCGTAGGCCATTTCTTCAACGCCCCGTTCATCGAAGCCTGCGAGCGCCATCTGCCGCGCATCCGCGAGGTGTTCTTCGCCTGGCCGGGAGTCCTATCCTGCCGCCCCGCGCCAGACTACACCAAGGAAGGCGTGCGCGAACGCCTGGTTTCCGACCTCACCTGGGCCCGCGCCAACGGCATAGAGCTCGACACCCTCTTCAACTGCAACTGCTATGGCGACGACGCCGTTTCGACCACCCTTGCCGACTTCATCGTCCGCAACCTAGACGAAATGGGGGCCGCTGGGCTCTTCCCCGACACCGTCACCACGACCTCGCCATTCGTGGCCGTAGTCCTGCGCCGCCACTTCCCCTCGGTGAAGATACGGTGGAGCATCAACCTCCGCGTCCACGGCACCGTAGGCTTTGAAAGCGTGATGGAGCTCTTCGACTCCTTCTATGTCTCGCGCGAACACCACCGCGATCTCGCCTACCTGAAGGAAGTGTCAGACTGGGCAAGGGCGAACGGCAAGACGCTTGGGATGCAGGCGAACAGTGGGTGCCTGCGCCAGTGTCCATTCCAGACCTTCCACGACAACCTCCACGGCCACGGCGACGGACGCCGCCCGCAGGACGTGGCCGCCATGAATGAATATGGCTTCACCTTCTTCCGCTGCCGCGCACGCTATGAGAGCGGCGCATACGAGGACTTCCTGCGCTCGACATGGCTCCGTCCGGAAGACATGCCGGAATACGAGGATTTCGTCGATGTGGTGAAGCTGGCTACGCGCCGGCACATTGACCCCGTCGCCATCCTCGACGCCTACGCCACATACGGCTACAAAGGCGACCTCGCACGGCTCATGGATCCCGTGAACCCCTTCCCCAAGCCCTTCCGCAACGAAGCCTTCGACGAAAACGAAGACCTCTGGCATGCAGTTCGCAACTGCAAGGATGCCAACAACTGCCGCCACTGCGGCCGCTGCACGGAACTGTATAGACGCGTAGCGGAACCATGCCTTTTTTCTTGACTTCCCGCAGAGTATATGCCCGAAAACCGCCCAAAACCGCCCGATACGCTGCGGAATCGTATCATTTTTCTTGACTTCCCGCAGAGTATCGGATCATGAATATAGAGTTTGCTTTCTAATGGAAGAGGAGTTGTGAGGCGAACGATGGCGAAGTGCTTGCGAATCATCTATACAGTCCGCTATCCCCTCGACCGCGTAAACTCAGAGGTCACGCTGGATGACCTCTTCAGGGACGATTGACGTCCTCGTCTTCCATGAATGGACAGTTTGACATTCCCTACATCCTCTACCTTGATTTCCCCACAGGTAGCGACAACCACCTGCGCAGCCTCGCGGGAATCCGACGATACGCCTCGGCACGCGGATGGAATGTGGTGACTCTTCCACGCGAGGAGACAAAACACGACATGGTGCGGACACTATGCGGCGGGGCAGATGGCGGCCCGCCGCCTGTTGGATGCGTGGCAGATGCGTCTGGGACGCACCACTACAATCTGCCGCCGCGTCTTTTCGGGAATGTCCCGGTTGTGTATCTCGACCCGCCCAAGCCGCTTCCCTGGCGCAATGCGGTTGCGGTGACATGCGACAACGCCGCCGTGGCGAAGGCGGCCTTCAAGGAATTGGCGGACGCAATGCCGCCATGTTTCGCCGCCGTTTCAAGCGGCTCCATGCTCCGCTGGAACAAGGAGCGCATCGCGGCCTTCCGCGCCCTTTGCACTGAAGACGGACGAGAATTGCGCGTATTCCCCGACCGCTTTGACGAGCCGCAGGAGTTGCGAATTGCGCGCCTTTCAAAGTGGCTCGCAAAACTTCCAAGGCGCACAGCGGTCTTCGCCGCGAACGATGCGACTGCGCTTGCCGTCGCCGAGGCCGCCAGGACGATTCCCCGCCACATACCAAAGGAACTCGTCGTCCTCGGCGTGGATGGCGAATCTGACGCCGAGGATCGTGGAACTTTCCACGCCCTTGGGGAACGCCCGGGGCTTTCGTCCGTGAAGCTGGATTTCGAGTTCGCCGGCTATCTCGCCGCGAAGACCCTGGGGGAGTTTTTTGCCACAAAGAACACAAAGGGACTCAAAGACTTTGCGAACTCTGTGTCTTTTGTGGCTGAAAACATTTCGCCCGTCGCGCACACGAAATCCACATTCGGCCCGCTTTGTATCCTTCGACGCGAATCGACGCGGGGTGCCGGCAGACGCGACCCGCTCGTGCTGAAAGCCGTGGAAACCATCCGGCGCGAAGCCTGCGGCGGCCTCACGGCCGCCGCGCTGGCTGAGTCGTTTCCGGCGTCGCGCAAGCATTTCGAGTACCGGTTCCGTGAAGCCATGGGACATTCCGTCCTCGATGAAATTCTCCTCGTGCGGCTTGAAAAGGCGCAGACGCTGCTTCGCCGCCGTGAAATCCCCATCGGCGACATTGCCGGTCTGTGCGGATTCCGCACGGGCATCGAGTTGCGAAAACTCTTCCGCCTTCGCTTCCACACCTCCCTGCGCCAGTGGCGAAAGGACCACGCCCCAGACTCAGACGCCTGACAAAGAAATTTCCGCCAAAAGTATCACTTTTTGTTGACTGTTTCATCCCGTTGCCTTATACTGGTTGCCATGCTTGTGCGGATTGGGACCCGCGTGGGTTTCCATGCCGCCACGGAAAAACAACGGGAATAAAACAAATGAATCCAACAACTGCATTGAAGACGACCATCGCTCTGGCGCTGGCGGCGCCCGCGCTCCTCGCCAGTCCAGATGTGTCACTCACCGGCGGGATGCTGAATGTGACGGTGCCGGAAAAGCACATAGGCGCAAGGCTGCTGCTCGTCTGGGACAACGCCGACAGGGGCGACGACCCTGCCGACTGGGCGAACTCGCACGAGGTCGCGGCCGCCGTGCCAGCCGCAGACACGCACTATGCCGTGGATTTGCTCTCCCTCGGCATCACCAACGGCCAGCCCTGCCGCCTCATCACGACAGACCAGTACCGGATGCTCGACATGCTCAAGATGCCGAACGAGACGACTTACATTGACACAGGCATTACGGATGCAGAGGTTTATGCCTTGCGATTTGGCTTTTACGGCAATGAGTGTTCCTCAGACAACGCAGGAAAATTCTCCAATTTTATAGGCACCTCTGAAGCGTCCAATGGCTTCACGATGGTAAAGAACAACGAGAATTATAACTCTTGGTACTGGTGTTATAGAGGAGTTAAGCTTGAACCACGTCCTACGGTAAGCGTGAATTCCATCAACGATGTTTCCTTCGCCAACGGAAAGTTTACGGTAAATGGCGTTGTCAAAAATGACTCACTTCCCGCAGGAGCCATAGGCGAGAGCGGAAACAACATGTTCATTGGCACCTGGACGGTGAAATACCGCTTCCTCTACGGCTGGTGGTCCTACGTGCGCTTCGACGATGCCGACGGCAACGCCATCCTCGACTATATCCCTATGCAGCGGCATGGCGACGACGCCGTGGGCTTCTACGACCGAGCTACCGGAAAGTTCGTGCTCAGCACGGGCGGCGGTGCCTTCACGGCGGGGACCGTCACGAACAATATGTTCTCGGTCACCGCGTCGGCTCAGGCATTCACGCCGACGAATCTTGTCGGGCTGGATGTCAAAGGTTCGCGTGTGCGGATAACGGTTCCACCCTTCTACGCCGGAGAGTCCCTGATGGTTGTCTGGGATGATGCGGACAGGGGTGGCAATATAGTCGACTGGGCGCACTCCAGCATAATCGCCGATGCCATTGGTAACGCTGGCGGCACCTATACCTTCCACCTTTCCAACCTTGGCGTTCAGGATCGCCAAATCTGCGGCGTTTTCGTAGGACTTCGACTCCGGTTGCTCGACATGCTGAAGATGGCAAGCAAGCAGACATACGTCGATACGGGAATCAAAGACTCGGATGTCTATGGAGTTCGCTTCGGCTTTTACGGAAATGAAAGCGCCGATAGCGGCACATTCGCCAATTTCATCGGCACCTACGACGCGGACAACTCATCCACGCGCAGCGGTTTCACAATCGGGATGAACAACGCAAGATTCGACTCCTGGTACTGGAGCTACGGAACATACAAGGCACCCGGCGAATGTCGCCCGACCAATGTCAGAACCGACTCCATCAATGACGCCGCCTTCACCAATCAGGTCTTCACGCTGAACGGCCTGCTGGTAAATGGGGATCTTCCCGACGGTCCTGTGGGCGGAAGCGGGGCGAACATGTTCCTTGGCACCTGGGCCGCGGGTTCCCGCTACCTGTTCGGCTGGTGGTCCTACGCGCGGTTCGACGACGCAGACGGCAACGCCATCCTCGACTACATCCCGGCCCAGAGGGTGACGGACGACAAAGTGGGCTTCTATGATCGCGCCTCTGGAAAGTTCGTGCTCAGCACTGGCGGCGGCGACTTCACGGCGGGAACCGTCACGAACTCGCTGACGCCCATTGCCCATTCCTTCCAGACCTTCATGAAAGTTGACATCCCCACTGTCCTCACCATGAGGTAGCGCGGCCATGAAGGGTCTCGTGCTTTACGCCGCCATTGCCACGGGCGCGGCCCTCGCCGCGCTCGGCGGCGTAGCCGCTGAAATCGCGGCGGCTGGCGCATTCGTCGTGGCTGCTCCATCACATGATTGCTTCGACGCCTCTGCTGCACTCCAAGCGCTTATCGACTCAAACCCGAACCGCACAATCTACATCCCCGACGGCACCTGGATGCTCTCGCGGCCTGTCGTCACGCCGGCGGCGCCCAGTGTCGCCGTGTCGCTGCGACTCGGCGACTTCGCCATCCTAAAGGCGGCGCCGGACTTCCCGGCCGGGCAGCCGCTCGTGCGCCTTGGCGGCAGCCATCCGTCGCGGGACATCCGTGCGCCAGGCAGCGTCTATGGCCTCTACGGCGGCATCATCGACGGTTCGGAAATAGCCGATGGCGTGACCATCGAATCGGGACGCGAGACGCGCGTGCAGAATGTCTCCATGAAGAACGTGCGGATTGGCCTGCATGTCCTCCATGGCGCAAACAGCGGGTCCGCCGACTGCGACGTCCGCGACGTGCATGTCGTCGGCAACCGCGCGCCGGACTCCGTGGGGCTGCTGGTGGAAGCGCATGACAACTCCTTTGCGAACATGCGCATCTACGACTGCATGACCGGAGTCCGCATTCGCGCCGGCGGCAACCGCCTCTACAACGTCCATCCTCTGTGGTCATGCCCGAACGAACTCTACGGGGATGGCGTCGGTTTCGACGACGGAGGCGCGTCCAACACCTACATCTGCTCCTACGCTGACCAATATTCAACCGGCTGGCTCTTCCGTGAAAAGGCCGGCGTGTCGCACATGATACAGTGCACTGCTTTCTGGTATGCCCCGAATCCGGGACTTAGCCACACGGCCATCCGCTGCGAAGGGCCATTCCGCACCATCTGCTCCGCCATGAAGGTCAGTTTCCGCGACGCGCAAAACACGAACGCCGTCCTGCTAGCCGAACCCGGCGGGGATGGCGTGCTTCGCGACACCATCGTAAACGATTTGCTCCTCAACGACCCTGGCGACCTCTACCATACCCATGTCCCACTTCTACCTCAACATCCACGAGGCCCGCATACGCGAAGCCTCCCGCCGACTGAAGCACGAGACGATCCTTGACTCCGTTACCCTTGATGCGGCGGTTGCCGTCACATCCGAACCGGTGCCGTGGCAACACCGCCTCTCCCTCAACTACAGCCCGATTCGGCTTGGCGAGACATGGGGCGACAACTTCGCCTGCGGGTGGTTCCATGTAACGGGGGCAATCCCGGAAACATGGAAGGGCGCATACGTCACGCTCAACATGGATTTCGGCGGGGAGCTGATGGTCTTCGACGAGTCTGGATGCCCAGTCATCGGCCTCACAAACGGCTCAGTCTTCGATGCCGACTACAGCAAAGACCTGTTCCATTTCTTGCGCGAGGCCAAAGGCGGCGAAAAGATAGACCTCTGGATTGATGCCGGCGCGAACGGGCTATTTGGCTTGAAGCGTTCAGGAGACCCCGCATGGGATCATCCCTCGCCTCATGACCTTCATGGCGCGTGGAGGGCATCGGTCGCGAACCTCCGCGCATGTCGGTTCGACTATGACCGCTGGCAACTGGCCCTCGATCTGGAAGTCATCCTCTCGCTGCTCTCGTCGTTGCCTGAGAAGTCATCGCGCCGCATCCATGTGGCCCGCGCCACGAGCCGCGCACTCAATGCCTTGCCAGATGAACTCGGCGGCGCTGCCGCAGTGCGCGAGACCCTGCGCCGCACAGTATGGGGTGTCGGCGCAGACCCGGCCTCGGTCAAGGTGACGGCTATCGGCCACGCCCACATCGATACGGCGTGGCTATGGCCGCTGCGAGAGACAGTCCGCAAGGTCGCACGAACGTTCTCTTCTCAGATTGGCCTCATCGAGCGCTATCCCGGATACAAGTTCGGCGCATCCCAGGCGCAGCTCTATGCGCTATGCAAGGAGAACTACCCTGCACTCTACGAAAAGGTTAAAAAAGCCGTCGCAGCCGGAGCGTGGGAGGTTCAGGGCGGAATGTGGGTTGAGGCCGACTGCAACATCCCATCCGGCGAATCGCTCATCCGCCAGTTTCTCTGCGGCATGCGTTTTTTCAAAGAGGAAATGGGCGTCGTTCCGCGCAATCTGTGGCTACCCGATGTTTTCGGCTACTCCGGCAACCTCCCGCAGATCATGCGGCAATGCGGCATCGGGTTCTTCCTTTCGCAGAAGCTCTCCTGGAACCACTACAACAAGTTCCCGCACAATTCGTTCGTGTGGGAGGGTATTGACGGCTCCCGCGTCGTATCGCATTTTCCGCCAGAGGACACCTACAACGCGCGACTTTTGCCGGAAGAACTCCGGCGCCATGAGACGTGCAACCGCGAGGCGGGCATCGTCGATTTGGCAATAAGCCTCTTCGGTATTGGCGACGGCGGCGGTGGCCCCAAAGAGGAATACATTGAGCGCGGCATCCGCTGCGCAGGGCTCAACGGCTGCCCTCCTGTCCACTTTGGCTTCGCGCAGTGGACGATGGACGAAATCGCCACGCAGAAGGACGACCTGGACGTATGGAGAGGCGAACTCTACTTTGAGAGGCATCGTGGCACATACACGACCCAGGCGTCGCAGAAACTCGCGAACCGTCGCGCCGAGGAGGCGCTACGTGCTTCCGAAATGCTCTGCGCGGCGGCTTTCGCCGCAGACTCTTCTACCTTGCGGCCTCACAGTCTTTACAAATATCCGCAATCTGAACTCACCACGCTCTGGCGCTCACTGCTTCTTTGCCAATTCCACGACATCATACCTGGCTCATCGATTCACCGCGTTTATGAGGAAAGTGGGGCACTCGTTCGCAGCGTTGCGGAGAAGGCGCGAACCCTCGCCGTCGATGCGGCCGCAACGATTCTTTCGCCAGAGAAGGACGCACTCACCCTCTTCAACCCCTCATCCTCAGTCTTCAAGGGTCGCCTCGCCCTTCCTTTCGCCTGGGAAGGGGCTGAATACGACAGCGGCTCGCACGGTGTTACAACCCTGCTGGCGCAACGCGAGGGCGATACGGTATTCGCGTTTGTTGAAGTGGCTCCGCGCTCCTTCGCAACATTGCGGCGGAAGACGGGCGACACGCGACATGCGACATGCGACATGCTGAGAGCGGCGGACGTGGGGGGGG
>JAGCUY010000171.1 GCA_017962605.1 Kiritimatiellia bacterium
CCGCTCCGCTACTTCTGGAACAACCTTTACAGCACCATCAACCCTCTCCACGCCATGAAGGCGCACGGGGTGAAGAACATCGTCTTCAGCTCCTCCGCGACCGTCTATGGCGTGCCGAAGAGCGTGCCCATCACCGAGGACTTCCCCCTCGCGGCCACGAACCCCTACGGGCGCACGAAGCTGATGATCGAGGACATGCTCCGCGACATCCACCGCGCCGAGCCCGAGCTTGGCATTGCCCTTCTCCGCTACTTCAACCCAATCGGCGCCCACAAGAGCGGCCGCATCGGCGAAGACCCCAACGGCATCCCGAACAACCTCCTGCCCTTCATTTCACAGGTGGCCATCGGGCGTCTGCCAAAGCTGCGCGTCTTCGGCGGCGACTACCCCACGCGCGATGGCACGGGCGTCCGCGACTACATCCACGTCGTCGATCTCGCCATCGGCCATGTCGCGGCGCTCAAGCGTCTCGCGGAGCATCCCGGTGAGCTGGTCACCGTCAACCTCGGCACCGGCAACGGCTACAGCGTCCTCGAAATGGTCAAGGCCTTTGAGGAGGCCTCCGGCCGCAAGGTCCCCTACGAGATCGTGGAGCGGCGCCCCGGCGACGTGGCCGCCTGCTACGCCGACCCCGCACTCGCCTTCAAACTTCTTGGCTGGAAGGCCGAGCGCGGCCTCCGCGAGATGTGCGAAGACGCCTGGCGCTGGCAGTCGACGAACCCGAACGGCTACGACGCCTAGGGCTCTGCCTCCTCTGCGACGGAATCAGCCGTTGCCTCTTAGCGAGGCGTCCTCCTCGAAGAACCGGGGATAGGACTTTGCAACGCAATTGGCGTTGTCAATCTCAATTGGCGCAAACGCATGGCTGGCCGCGACGGCGGCCGCCATCGCTATGCGGTGGTCGGAGAAGGTGGCAACTTTGCAGCCGCCCTTGAAGAATCCGCCGACGCCCTTGACCACGAAGCGGTCTTCCTCCTCTGCCGTCTCAACGCCAAGGGCCGCAAGCATGGCGGCCATGGCGGCGACGCGGTCTGACTCCTTCAGCCGCAGCCGGCGCGTTGATGTGAATGTCGTAGTGGCGTTGTCGGCCGCTGCCGCCGCGACCAGCGTCGGGAAGAGGTCTGGGCATTGCGCCATGTCCTTTTCACCGCCCACCTGCGCCAGCAGTGCCTCCGCCACTCTGTCGGGCTGATGCGACGATGCGTTCAGCCCCTGGACATTGACCTCTGAGCCAAGGTGGTTCATGGCAAGCCAGAAGGCGGCGCCGGACCAGTCGGCCTCAGCCTCGCAATTGGCCGGAAGCCGGTAGCGCTGGCGGCCGGGAACGGCGTAGCCCGTTGGCGTAGCCGCGACCTCGATGCCGCTTGCCCTGAGGACGTCAAGGGTCATCTCCACATAGCCCTGCGATTCCGGCTGCGAGGTGAAGCGGATTTCGGAGTCACCATCAAGAAGCGGGAGGGCGAATAGAAGGCCCGTCGTGAACTGTGACGACACATCCCCCGGCAAAGAGAAGACTCCGGACGCAAGCGTGTCGTATGAGATGTCGGGGCGAGAGGCCAGTCGTCCGCGCAGGACAAAGCGCGGCTTGCGGCCCAATGCCGCTGCTAGCGGGCGCATGAAGCGCAGGGTGGAGCCGCTTTCGCCGCAGTCGAGAACGGGTTCAACTGCGCCGCTGGCAAGCGCGGCCAGGCAGCGACGCGTCGCTGCGATGTCGTCGGACTCCCCAGACTCGGCGCTGCGCCAGGCTTCGCCGCCGCTGAGGAAGTCGGCAATCAGCAGCCGATGCAGGTGCGACTTCGACTTTGGCGGCCGCACAGTGCCTTTTCTTTTGCCAGGAGGGATGAGCATAATGTGGAAATGTGGAAATGTGAAAATGTGGAAATGTTGCCAATTGCCAATGTTGCCAATAACCAATCACGAATGTCAACGGTGCAACAACTAACCACTAACGACTAACTCCTACACCTACACCTCTTACCTACACCTAACCACTACTCCATCCATAACCGCAATTGCCGCGGCGGCCTCGACTACCGGCACTGCACGCGGAACGATGCACGCGTCGTGGCGTCCTGGCACCCTGATTTCGCATTCCTCATGCTTCGAAACATCTACCGTCCGCTGCGCCTTCGCAATCGATGGCGTCGGCTTGATGGCGACGCGGAAGGTAATCGGCATCCCGCTTGAAATGCCGCCGAGGATGCCGCCATGGCGGTTGGTGGCAGTGACAACCTTTTCGCCATCAAGGGCGAAGGCGTCGTTGTTCTCGGAGCCAAGAAGAGTCGCCGCCTCGAAGCCGTTGCCGAACTCGATGCCCTTCACCGCCGGGATGCCGAAGACCGCCGCCGCGATGCGGTTTTCAAGGCCGTCGAAGATGGGCGATCCGACGCCGGGCGGAACGCCATTGATCTCGCATGCGATGGTGCCGCCGACGCTGTCGCCGGCGGCTCTGGCGGTCTCGATCTCCGCACGGGCGGCGGCATCGAGGCCGGAGGCGTCTCGTTCTCCGGCGATGGGGTGGCCGTGGATGGCGTCGATGCGGGCGGCAATTGAAATGCCGCGCTGCGCCAGCCACTGAAGCGCGAGGCCGCCGGCGATGCAGAGGGGCGCTGTCAGACGGCCAGAGGCATGGCCACCGCCGCGGAGGTCGCAGGAGTCGCCATAGCGCATGCGCTGCGCGAGGTCGGCGTGGCCGGGGCGCGGCGTGGAGGCAATTGCGGCGTAGTCGCCGGAATGTTGGTCGGAGTTGCGGATGATGGCTGCAATGGGCGTGCCGGTGGTGCGGCCGTTTGCGATGCCGGAGAGGAACTCCGGCGCATCGGCCTCGCGCCTTGGCGTGGAGCCGGCGGTGGCGCCAGGCGCGCGCCGCGCCATGAAGGCCGCCAGCGCGGCGAAGTCAACGGCCATGCTGGCGGGGAAGCCATCGATGGCGCAGCCAATCGCCGCGCCGTGCGATTCCCCGAAAATGGAAACCCTTATGTTCTTGCCAAAGATGGAACCCATGGTGCAAACCTCATGAAAGATTATACCAAAACTTGCAATTTTCTTAAGAAAGGCGTATAATATTTTTACTTTATTTCACGGCGGCTTAGCTCAGTTGGTAGAGCAGCGGAATCATAATCCGTAGGTCGGGGGATCGTGGCCCTCAGCCGCCACCACTTTTCGCAGGTGCTTATCTCCGCCATGATTAAAAAGGCCCTCATCACCGGCGGCGCCGGTTTTATCGGTTCGCACCTCGCGCGCCGACTCCTTTCCGAGAACTACGAGGTCACTGTCCTCGACAACCTCTTCACAGGCACCAAGTCCAATATCTACGACCTCCTTGACAACCGCCGGTTCACATTCATCCTTCACGATGTAACCCAGCCCTTCTGGGGGCAGTTCGACGAGATCTACAACCTGGCCTGCCCCGCCTCGCCCATCCACTACCAGCGCAATCCGGTCGAGACCATCAAGACCTCCTTCGTTGGCATGATGAATGTCCTCGAACTCGCCCTCAAGACCAAGGCAAAGGTTCTCCACACCTCGACCTCGGAGATCTACGGCGACCCGCTGGAGCACCCGCAGCGCGAGTCCTACTGGGGCAACGTGAACACCATCGGCACCCGCTCCTGCTACGACGAGGGCAAGCGCGCCGCCGAAACCCTCGCCCGCGACTACCACTGCGAATACGGCGTTGACGTGCGCATGGTCCGCATCTTCAACACCTACGGCCCGAACATGCACCCGCAGGACGGCCGCGTCATCTCCAACTTCATCATGCAGACGCTGCGCGGCGAACCCATCACCATCTACGGCGACGGCTCCCAGACGCGCTCCTTCCAGTATGTCGATGACCTCGTCGAGGCCATCCGCCGCTACATGGAGGTCGATTCCGCAAAGCTAGACGACTTCTGCAAGGCGCACCGCCTGCTCACCCCCGTGATCAACACCGGCAACCCCGAGGAATACACCATCAAGGAACTGGCCGAGCGAGTCATCGCCGCCCTTCCCGAGCATGCCGGCAAGATCGAATACCATCCCCTGCCCCAGGACGACCCCAAGCGCCGCAAGCCCGACATCACCCTTGCCTCCGAGCTGCTTGGCTGGAAACCCGTCGTGCCGCTGGCCATCGGCCTCGGAAAGACCATCGACTACTTCCGCGGCAAGGCCGCCGAGTTTTAGGGCAGCGCCTTCATGGCCAAGGTGCGCCTAGACCAGCTGCTTGTCGCACGGGGGCTTGCCGAATCCCGCGAACTGGCGCAGCGTCTCATTCTCGCCGGTGAAGTCAGCGTCAACGGACAGCTGGCAACCAAGGCCGGCCATTCCTTTCCCGATGACGTCGAGGTCGCCCTCGCAGCCAAGCCCCGCTTTGTGAGCCGGGGCGGCGAGAAGCTGGAGGGCGCTTTCGAGCACTTCGGCTTCTCCGTCGAGGGCCTTGACTGCCTCGACGTCGGCGCCTCCACAGGCGGATTCACCGACTGTCTCCTCCAGCACGGCGCCGCGCGCGTCGCCTCCGTGGACGTGGGCCACGGCCAGTTCCATCCGCGCCTCCAGAACGACCCGCGCGTATGGTGGCGCGAGGGCTACAACGCCCGCTACATGAAGGCCGATGACCTCCCCTTCCCTCCGGCCTTCGCCTGCACGGACGTCTCGTTCATCTCCCTGCGCCTGATCATGCCGCCAATGGCGGATGTCCTCACCTCCGGCGGGATGATGGTCACGCTAATCAAGCCGCAGTTCGAAGCCGGACGCAAGGAGGTGTCGCATGGCGGCGTGGTGCGCGACGAGGCCGTGCGCCAGCGCGTCGTGGATGAAATCCGCGAATTCGGCACCGTGACGCTCAACCTTGAGTGGCTGGGCGTCTGCCCCTCGCCAATCAAGGGCCCGGCGGGCAACGTTGAGTTCACCGCCCTCTGGCGGAAGCGGTAAGTTTTGGCTTTTCAAAGATAATTGTGGGAAATGCGTAGTAACGAATCTACCCAGGGCGCTACCGCGCCGAACTTTGAAAACTGCCGGAAATGCGCATGCGCATTCTGCGGCGTGTCTGCCGCCGCACCGAAGCAAGCTTCATGCGCCGCCAGCCCTCCAGCGCGGCCGTGGCCGCTCCCCGGCTGAGACGAGAGAGCAGTTTTGACAGGCTTGATTAGGCCCGATTTTTTGACCCACAAACTTTAAAAAACAAGCGATTGGGCGACG
>JAGCUY010000172.1 GCA_017962605.1 Kiritimatiellia bacterium
CGCGGCCCATGGATCGAGTCGATGATCTACTGGGCCAACGTCTCCGTCCACAGCGGCGACGACTAACAGATCCTCTTCCCGCCCTCGATTCACCTCGGCTTCGACCACCACAAGAACTACTGGACGCACTACCCCATCGGCCCGCGCAAGGAGGAGATGGAGCTGCTTCCCTCACAGCGCTCCAAATACGCCAACGACATCGAGGGCGAAATGGACCTCTCCTGGTGGCGCAACTTCACCATCGAGTCCCGCTCCATCTTCGGCATGGATCCCGACAACGCCTTCATGGCCGGATACGACCACGGCAAGGGCTGCGGCACAGTCCACGTCTCCAACCGCCACATCACCGTCGGCAAGAAGTTCTTCCTCTGGGGCAACTTCCCCGAGGCCCATGTCTGGGACAAGGTCCTCACCGACAACGACGGCCCATATCTGGAGCTCATGGTCGGCTGCTGGAGCGACAACCAGCCCGACTACTCCTGGATCGCCCCCTACGAGACGCGCCGCGTGAAGCAGTTCTGGTTCCCGGTGAAGGGCATCGGCGGCGTGAAGAACGTCACCATCGACGGCGCGGTGAATGTGGACCGCACGGCGCCCGACAAGCTGCTGGTTGGCTTCCACTCGACGCGGGTTCTCAAAGGCTGCTCAATTATTGTTTCTAGCTGCTCTAGCGCTTATAGAATCCTATTTGAGGAGCGCGGTGTCGCCATCGGTCCCGACGCCCCATGGTGCAAGACCATTGCCGTTCGCGCAGACCTCCCAGACCAAGCATTCACAGCCTCCATCGCCGACGCCTCCGGAAAGGTGTTCCTCACCTACACCCCGGTCGGCCCCGACCCGCGAGAGCCGCTTCCGCCCAAGGTCGCGAACCCGAAGCCGCCAAAGGAATACACCAGCGCAGAACTCGCCTACGAGACCGGCCTGCGCCTCGACCAGTTCCACAACGGCCTCATCGACCCGGTGCCCTACTACAAGCGCTCCCTGGAGATTGACCCCGACTACACCCGCGCCAATGTCGCCATGGGCGTGCGCCTCGCAAAGGAAGGCTCCTTCGCCGAGGCCAAGCCCTATCTCGAAAAGGCCGTTGCCCGCGCCACCCAGAATTTCACCCGCGCCCTCGACGCCGCGCCCGAATACTACCTCGCGCTCGTCGAGCGCCACCTCGGCAACCTCAAGCGCGCCGAGGATCTTTTCTGGCGCTGCACCTGGCGCCAGACCTACAAGAAGGAATCTTTCGTCGAGCTGGCGCGCATGGCCTCACTGCGCGGCGACTTCGCCGAAGCCCTCGCCCGCATCGACGACGCCCTTGCCCTCGGCCAGGAGGAAGCCAAGCTCTGGACCATGAAGGGCCTCTTCCTGCGCCGCCTTGGAAACGCTGCCGCAAGCGACCCCTTCGTTGTCAGGGCATCTGAGTCCTGCAAATCGGAGTCGCCTGCGACGCCCGCCGCCTGTTTCGACCGCGCCATCGCCCTCGACCCGCTTGAATACTGGGCCGTGGTGGCGCGCGACGGCCTCGACGCCGCCGAGAAGAACCGCGGCATAAAGGCCCAGCAACTTCTCGAGTGCGTCTCCGATTTCTGGGGCATCGGCCTCTGGGACGATGTGATCGCCCTCTGCGACGCCGCCCTCGCGCGCGCCGCCGCCGAAAAGCCTTTCCGCACCGGCACAGAGCCTCTCCCGCTCACCGAAACCGTCGCCGCCTGCAATTCCTACCGCAACGCGCTCTTCGGCATTTTCAAAGGCGCGGCGCTTTTGTGTAAGGCAAAAGATCCTTCAAATCAGAGTGCAGCAAATCAGAGTTTCCAAAATGCCGATGCCATGCCGACCGACTATGTGTTCCCCAACCGCCTTGAGGAAGAGGAGGCCCTGCGCATGGCCGTCGCCGCCGCACCCGAACTCCCCAACCTCTGGTATTACCTCGGCTGCTGCGAGTGGAACCACGACCGCAAGGACGCGGCGCTCGAAGACTGGCGCCGCTGCATCGCCCTCAACCCGTCGCACGCCCTCGCCCTGCGCTGCATTGGCTTCGGCCTCTCGCACCCCGGCACCTACTTCACCAACACCGGCGTTCCGTCGGGAGTCCCCAGCCGCGAGGCCTACGACTTCTACATCCGCTCGCTCGAAGCCGATCCCACGAACTTCCGCACTCTCGACGAAGCCTCCAAGCTCGCCGAAAAACTCGATCTCCCGGTCGAAGAGCGCGTCGCCCTTCTTGAGAAGTATCGCGCCACCGCCGAGCAATACGACGCCTGCATGCTGCGCCTGGCCTACGCCCTCAACGCCGTCGGCCGCTTCAGCGACGCCCACGCCATCCTCACTGGCCGCCGCTTCCATGTCTGGGAAGGCGCCGACGGCCTCCTCGCGCCATTCGTCGATGCCTGCCTGGGCCTTGGAAGGGAGGCGATGGCCAAGGGGAAATTCGCCGAAGCCCTCGCCCTTTTCGAGGAATCGACGACCTACCCGGAGAATCTCCAGGCCGGCCGCCCCGGCGACGCCGGAACCGAGCCCAAGAGCCGCTACTTCATGGCGCAGTGCCACAAGGCCCTCGGCGACGATGCCGGCTACCGCGCCGAACTCGAAAACTCCCTCAAGGGCTGGATCCACGCCGGAGAGATGGACTACTGGCGCATCAAGGCACTTCGCGAATTGGGCCGCGACAACGAGTGCGCGCCTCTCGTCGCCGAACTCCGCCAGGCCATCGCCGAGCTTGAGACGCCGGCGCCGGAGGTCATCAGCGCCTACGCCAAGTTCGCCGGAGACAACTCCGCCATGGAGCGCGCCGCCAAGGCCCGCAGCCAGGCGACAGCCCTCCGCGCCCTCCTTCACGAGGTCATCCAATCCTAATTTAGGCCATGGGCAAGATTCCCCAGATACCGCGCTTCCACCTGCTCGCCTCGCGGCGGTTCATGCTGGACAACGAAATCGTCATCTCGGAGTTCATCCCCGGCGCGGTCGCATGTCCAAGCATCCAGAACGGCCCGATGCCGTACTGCAAGGCGGCGCCGCGCGCCGACTTCGGCGGCGGGGCGATGTCCCTATCCGCGCCGGCCGACGCGGCCGCCGAGGGGACGTTCTTCATCGGCGGCTTCTTCCCCGGCGTCCACTTCTCGGCCGACATCCAAAGCCTCTCCTCCGGCGCGGCGGCGCTGCTGGACTTCGCGCCGCTCGACGGCTCAATCCTTTTCCGCGTCCGCGCCGAACCGGGGAAGCCCGTGGAGTTTTCCGAGACACGTGGCAAACGGCCGCTTGCGGCCGCCCTCGCCAACGCCCAACCCGTTCCGCAGCCTCCCTTCCGCCTATCCGCCATTGTCGCCGGACCGACGATTCTCATCGCCGTGCGCAAGGACGGCGACGTGCGCTTCCTCGGCTCCGTCACGCTTGACGAGTCTCCAGAGAACGACATCCGCCGCCGCGACTTCGCGGGATTCCTCAAGTGCGCGGCCGGCGCGGCCCTGCCCCCGGGCGGCACGGCCTCAATGGAGCGCGCCGCAGTCTCCCTCACGGCGGGCGTAGGGCAGGCCGACTTCTGCATCGTCACCGACGGCGCCGGCTGCAAGCCATACGTCGAGAACGGGCGGATGTTCTGCACCTTCTCCGCCCGCGCCGGGATGAAATACACCAAGTCCGTCGCAAGCTTCGATCCCGCCACATTCGACTTCCGCATGGAGGGCATCCTGCTCACCAGCTACGGCGACGACGACCCCCTGCTCCGCAACGACGCAATCGACCACATATTCCGCGACGCGGACGGTTCATGGAAGTGCGTCGCCATCGGCTGGTCAACTACGGCCCACAACCTCGATCCCTCAACGCGCAAGGGGAGCGGGCTAGTCGTCTGCGAGACGAACGAATGCCCGCTCCACGGCATCCACGTCCTGACGGCGCGGCCGCTAGTCGTCGGCGACGGGGTCAAGAGCGAGGATCCGCATCTCCACTACGACACCACTGCCGGCAAGTGGAGGCTCTCGACGTCATCCTTCACCCCGCAGGGGCTGCGCGCCCACATCTGGGAATCCGACCGCTGGGACGGCCCATACGCGCTGCTCGCCGGCCCAGGGCAGTTCGACTCCACAGGCTGCCAGATCATGGACTTCGGCGGACGCGAGTTCGTCATGACGGCGAACATGGAACGCATGCGGCCCGTTTACGCCTATCCGACGCTCGAATACCTTGGCGAATGGGAGTGCGACATGGAGCCATACAACGCCGACTGCTCAAACGGGCGCATATTCACGGCATGGGCCAAGGCCCCCGAAGGCTGTCCCTGGCGCTACGTCATGATCACCATGGACCGCCAGAACTTCCCAGGAATGCCCACCCCCAACTGGACATACGGCGGCATCCACTTCTACGTGGCAAGATAGGGCGTTTGCGTTCTTTTTCCGTTGCGACTGATTAGGCGTTTTGATAGAATTGCATCATGGAAAGCACGTTACTGGGATTGCTTGCGCCGACGCTCTGGGCCGCATGTGCCGGATTGATTGTCTGGCAGTGCCTCGGCCTGGCGCGTGAAATCACATACGTCGAAATCGGCGACGGCCGCAGGCAGGCGCGTTCCCTGCCTCTGGCCTTCAAGATGCTCCTTCCATTCGCCCCCAACCTGAAGCGCTTCTTCCTTTCGCCTTCATTCGCACGCCGCCGTGAAGAAATCGACCGCCGCATCGTCGCCGCAGGCTTCGAGGGGCTGCTCACCGGCTGGGAGTTCCTCGCGCTGCAGGTGCTGAACCCAATAGCGATGGGGCTAATTTGGTGCATCGCCATCCACCTCATTGGAATGCTCGACGAAACCGTCAGCGCCTACTTTTGGCCGTTGTCGCTCCTAGGCATCGTCCTCTTCGCCATTCAGCCTTCGCTCTGGCTCAAGCAGACCATCCGCGCCCGCCAGAAGTCAATCCAGCGCGCCATGCCCTTCATGATCGACCTCCTCACGCTATCCGTCGAGGCAGGCATCGACTTCATGAGCGCCATCCAGCGCGCCACCTCCGGCCGCAAGATGGACCCGCTCAACGAAGAGCTAATCCGCGTCAGCCATGAAATACGCCTCGGCACAACGCGCCAGAAGGCCCTGCGCAACCTCGCGGCCCGCGTTGACATGCCCGACATGCGTTCATTCTGCTTCGCACTCATTCAGGCGGACGAACTCGGCGTGGGCATAGGCTCAATCCTACGCATCCAGTCCGACCAGATGCGGCAGAAGCGCTTTGACCGCGCCGAGCGGCTTGCCAACGAGGCGCCAGTAAAGATGCTCTTCCCACTGATGCTCTTCATCTTCCCCGCCGTCTTCATCGTCCTGCTCGGCCCAATCCTCTCCCGCGTAGGCGGCAACCTCCTCTAAACCTCCCAACTTCTCAACCTTTCAACTTTTCGGTTCTTCCAAGTTTTTTGTGGAAGCATTAGCAGTCTCCGCTGTGAGTATTCATGGCGCTACCGCGCCGAAGTTAGGAAACTGGTGCGCCGTCTCGCTGTGCGAGCCAGCGGCCCGGATGCCGTCGCA
This sequence comes from Kiritimatiellia bacterium, assembly GCA_017962605.1. GTDB lineage: Bacteria > Verrucomicrobiota > Kiritimatiellia > RFP12 > JAAYLN01 > RGIG5952. The sequence goes on from JAGCUY010000172.1 coordinate 5,495, forward strand.
TTGATGCAAGCATCATGCGCCCGCACCCA
>JAGCUY010000173.1 GCA_017962605.1 Kiritimatiellia bacterium
ACATCCCCATGAGGGCGAACCCGAAGGCCGAGCCCACCAGGCAGAGGATGCCTTTTACGCGAGGAGACGTGGCGTCACTTCGCGGCAGCGGCCGCGGCGATAATGCCCGCGAAGCTGTCGGCCTTGAGCGCGGCGCCGCCGATGAGGCCGCCGTCGATGTCGGGCTTCGCCATCAGTTCCTTCGCGTTTTCGGGCTTCATGCTTCCGCCATACTGGATGCGGACCTTTTCGGCGACATCTGCGCCGCCCATGTCGGCGAGGGTCTTGCGGATGAGGGCGTCGACTTCCTGCGCCTGCTCCGGGGTGGCAGTCCTGCCAGTGCCGATGGCCCAGACCGGCTCGTAGGCGATTACGACCTTCACGAGGTCGGCGCCGAGATCGGCGAGGCTGCCGCGAACCTGTCCGGCGACGACATCGCCAGTCTTGCCGGCGTCGCGCTCTTCAAGGGTCTCGCCAACGCAGACGATCGGGGTGAGGCCAGCCGCGAGCGCTGCCTTCGTCTTCTTGTTGACGTCGGCATCGGTTTCCTTGAAATAGGTGCGGCGTTCGCTGTGGCCGAGAATGACATACTTCGCGCCGAGGTCAACGAGCATCGGGGCCGCGGTTTCGCCGGTGAAGGCGCCCTTCGGCTCATGATACATGTTCTGCGCGCCAAAGCCGATCTGCGTTCCGGCGAGAACAGCCGAAACCGCCGGGAGGTCGATTGCGGGCGGGCAAACCACCACTTCGACCGCGCACGGCTCGCTGCCGAGAGTCGCCGCAATTTCCGCCGCCAGGGCCTTGGCCTCGCTCGGCGTCTTGTTCATCTTCCAGTTACCTGCTACGATTTTCCTGCGCATGATGCATCTCCTAATTGGGTTAAAAAACAGTTCATCAATTCTAGAACATTACGCCGATTCTGTCAATTCAGTGAAATTCGTCCCTTCATCCTTCACTCTTCACTTCTTTGGGCACCACCCATTCCTCGCCCATGGTTGCGGCACGCGCCTTGCGGACCATGTCCCCGGGCTTCGCCTTGCGCTTCTCCTCCTGCGAAAGGCCGCTCTTCCGCCCGTTCGTCCACTTGCCCACAGCGCCGCCGGCGTCCATCTTGGCCTTCACGATTCGGCCTTCGGCCAGCTGCGCGGAAATCGCCTCGCGGTCGCCAGCCGCAATCGCGTCGCGCATCGCCTCCATCCGCCCGATAATTCGCTCCAGGACGGGCAGGAGCGATTCGCGGTTATCAAGGAAAAGTTCCGACCAGAGTTTCGGGTCCGGTGCGCCTACGCGCACCATGTCGCGGAAGCTGCCGGCCGAAAAAAAGTCGTGGTTCGGCGCAAGTTCGTCGCGCACGTAGGCCGACGACACGATGTGGCAGAGCTGGCTCGTGTAGGCGATCATCTTGTCGTGGTGCGCCGCCTCTGCGGTCACGACGCGCTTGAAGCCGACCTCGCTGAACGCCGCCTCAAGAACGGCGAGGGCGTCATCGTCAATCCCCTCCCCCGGCACGAGGATCATCGTCGCGCCGCGGAAGAGCGCGGCGTCGGAGTTCCTGAAGCCCGAGACCTCCTTGCCGGCCATTGGGTGGCCGCCGCAGAAGCGCCAGCGTGCGCCCTGCGCCACTTTTGCTACGCCTTCCATGACCGGAACCTTGATGCCGCAGGTATCGACGACCAGCGCGCCCTCTTTGAACTCGGCCGCGTGCGCGGCAATCCACTCGACGGCGGCGCGTGGGTGAAGCGCCACAATCACAAGGTCGGAGTCGGCCACATCCACCGGGTCGCCAATGTCGAAGCCCGTCACCTCATGGCCAGTCTGCGTGAATGCCTTGAAGAAAGAGCCGCCAATCAGCCCCAGCCCCGCAACCGCTATCTTCATCTACGCCACCAGTTCCTTTCCTGCGCCGCTATATCTCGGCATAGGCGCCGAGGAAGGTGAAATGCTCGATTTCGGGATCCTGCGACAGCTCCGAAATCAGCCGGCCCGCCCGCTCGTTGCGCGGCTCAGCCTCGAACTCGAAAGTGAAGCGGAACTCGAAGTCGCGGCCGGGACCAGGGCGCGACTCCAGCTTCGTGAGGTTCACGCCAATTGCCGAGAACTTGGCCAGAATGCCCGAGAGCGAGCCGGGCTTGTGCGGCAGGCTCATCATCAGCGATATCTTGCGCGAATCCGGGTAGATCTCGAGGTTCTTCGAGATGCAGATGAAGCGGGTGTAGTTCGCGGCCACGTCCGCAATGTCGTCGGACAGGATGTCGAGGCCGTAGATTTCCGCGCACTGCCTTGAGGCGATGGCGGCGAGGTCGGTGCGGCCAGACTCGGCGAGCGTGCGGGCGGCGACGGCGGTGTTCACGGACGGGGTCTGCCTGATGTCGGGATGGGCCGCCAGGAAGCGCGAGCACTGCTGGAGCGCCTGGGTGTGGCTGACAACCTCGCGGATGTCGCCGAGCTTTGCGCCCTTGCGCCCTAGCAGGACATGCCCCACTGGCAAGCGCGCCGCGCGGACGATCCTGAAGTTGTGGCGCACCATCTGGTCATAGACTGCGGTGACGGAGCCGGCGAGGGAGTTCTCGATTGGCAGGATGCCATACTGGCACATCCCCTTCTCCACCGCGCTGAAGACGTCGTCGAATGTGTTGAAGAAGAAGATCGTCGGGAACTTGAAGAGACGCGAGGCCGCCTGCTGCGAATAGGCGCCTTCGCTCCCCTGGCAGGCGACGATGGCGTCGGAGGGGAAGGCATCGCCGGTTTTGGCGATGGCATCGGCCATGGCGCGGGTAACGTCGCTCTCGCCCTGGAGGATGTCGCGCTGGAGAGCCTTGGACAGCCCGAAGAGGGTGTTGAAGAGGAGGGCCGCGCCGTCCTCGCGCCCAGGGCCTACGCGCTTCGCGACCCGCGCCAGAATCTCGCGCTCCCTGGCGGGGTTGGCGATTGGCGTGCCGGAGGCGCGCTTGGCCTCGGCCACCTCGCGGGAGATGTCGAGGCGCCTCATGTAGAGGGCGGCGATTTCATCGTCGATTGCGTCGAACTCGCTGCGGATTTGCTCAATTGACTTCATCTGCTTTTCCTCAAACTAACCACTAACGACTAACCACTAACCACTAACCACTACCTCACCGCGAAGGGGCGGAGCTGGCGCACGAGCTTCATCGTCTCGGCGAACATCTCGGGCGTCTGCGACTGCGCGCCGTCGCACTTGGCGTGCGGCGGGTCGTTGTGGACCTCGACGATAAGCCCGTCGGCGCCGATGGCCGTGGCCGCAGCGCAAAGGGGGTGTACCAGCTTCGCCACGCCAGTGGAGTGCGAGGGGTCGATGACCACCGGGAGGTGCGTCAGCTTGTGCAGAATCGGCACCACGGTCAGGTCGATCGTGTTGCGCGTGGCCGTTTCGAAGGTCCTGATGCCGCGTTCGCAGAGCATCACGTTGGGGTTGCCAGAAGCCATGATGTATTCCGCGCTCATCAGCAGCTCCTGGAGGGTGGAGCTGAGGCCGCGCTTGAGGAGGATTGGCTTTTTGGTGTATTTGCCGACTTCCTTCAGCAGGTCGAAGTTCTGCATGTTGCGTGCGCCGATCTGGATTACATCGACGTCGTTGAAGAGGTCGAGGTGCGCGGAGTTCATCAACTCCGTGACCACGGGCAAGCCAGTCTCGCGCTTCGCGGCGAGGAGCATCTTCAAGCCCTCCGCGCCAAGGCCCTGGAAGGAGTAGGGCGAAGTGCGGGGCTTGAAGGCACCGCCGCGGAGCAGCGTGGCTCCGGCTTCCTTGACCGCCTTGGCGATGCCGATCACCTGCTCCTCGGACTCCACGCTGCAAGGGCCGGCGATCACCTGGAAGTTCCCGCCGCCAATTTTCTGGCCGGAGCAGTCCACCACCGTGTCCTCGGGGTGGAACTTGCGGTTCGCCGCCTTGTAGGGGTCCTGGATGCGCTGGACGGACTCCACGACGTCAAGGGCCGAGACAAGGTCGATGTCGAGGTGGGAGACATCGCCGACGCAGCCGATGAGGGTCTCGTGGGCGCCGATCGACACATGCGGGTCGATCCTGTGCGCCTTCAACCAGGTGAGTAGATTGTCAACCTGCTGCTGACCGGCGCTCTTCTTTACGATGATAATCATACTTGATTCCTTTGCCTAGTTGCCCTTGCAAAGAGGAAAACCCCGCCTTGCTCGGGCGGGGTTTTGCCATTTTCCACTTGATTCCGCAATCGTGAAACCACTACGGCAAACTTACCCGGCCCGAAGGCGAGGTAAAGTAAAAGTAATAGCCGTAGCGATTCCAGTTCATGCGGACACACCAACAACACAAAAACAACACAAAAACAACGCATCAATTCTACCAAACCCTCCCCCAGCCGTCAAGTTTTTTGGAATGGGGAACGGGGAATGGGGAACGGGAGATGAAAATGTGAAAATGTGGAAACAGCCAATTCCAATGTTGCCAATTATCAATGTCTCCACTCTAATTGGGTATTGGGTTCTGGCATTGGCAACACTTCCACATTGGCACATTTCTTTCCCGGCTTCCGACCGCAGCGCTTAACGCAAGTCGCTTCGCGACACGCAAGGGTTACGCTCGCATCGATGTGGCTACGACGGGCCATGCCCTACGCCACAATCGATGCTC
>JAGCUY010000174.1 GCA_017962605.1 Kiritimatiellia bacterium
AGCCCCTGAGGCGCCGGCCGTGCCCGAAGCACCCGCCGAGGCAGCAGCTCCTGAGGCGCCTGCCGCCCCCGAGGCTCCCGCACCGGCCGCAGCGCCCGCAGCGCCTGCAGCCCCCGAAACCCCCGCAACCGCAGAATAGCATCGCGGGTTTTGCACCCCGGCGTCCTCGCCGGGGTCGCGCAAACCTGCGCGAAAGGCCACTCCATGTCACGTCGCATAGTTGTCACATCAGCACTTCCCTACGCCAATGGCGCCATCCACATCGGACATCTGGTGGAGTATCTCCAGACCGACTTCTGGGTTCGTTTCCAGAAGATGCGCGGCAACGAATGCGTTTACGTGTGCGCCGACGACACCCACGGCACCCCCATCATGGTGCGGGCCCGCAAGGAGGGCATCACCCCGGAGCAGCTCATTGCGCGCTCCCATGACGAGCATGCCGCCGACTTCGCCGCCTTCGGCGTTGGCTTCGACAACTACTACTCCACCAACTCGCCGGAGAACAAGGCCTTCTGCGAGGCCATCTACGCCAAGATGGTCGAGACCAGCGCCCTCTCGTCGCTCCAGGTGCCGCAGATGTTCTGCGAGCATGACAAGATGTTCCTCCCCGACCGCTTCATCAAGGGCACATGCCCCAAGTGCGGCTCCACCGAGGAATATGGCGACAGCTGCTCCCACTGCGGCTCCACATACGAGCCGACGGACCTCAAGGACGCCCACTGCGCCATCTGCGGCGGCGCGCCCGTGATGAAGGACAGCGAGCACATCTACTTCGAACTCGAACCCCACCGCGACTTCCTTGCGAAGTGGCTCCCCGAGCACACTGCCGAGGACGTGGCCAACAAGCTCATGGAGTGGTTCGGCGAGCCGTTGCGTGGCTGGGACATCTCCCGCGACGCGCCATACTTTGGCTTCCCGATCCCAGGCCGCGAGGGCAAGTATTTCTACGTCTGGCTCGACGCCCCCGTCGGCTACATGGCCTCCCTCAAGAACTGGTGCGGCAAGAACGGCCAGACCTTTGAGGACTGGTGGCAGAGCGACGCCACGGAAATCTACCACTTCATCGGCAAGGACATCGTCCGCTTCCACTGCCTGTTCTGGCCGGCGGTTCTGAAGGTTGGCGGCTTCCGCGGCCCAACTAAGGTCTTCGTGCACGGCTTCCTCACCGTCAACGGCGAGAAGATGTCGAAGAGCAAGGGCACCTTCATAAGCGCCCGCACCTACCTCGACCACCTCGACCCCGCCTACCTGCGTTTCTACTACGCCTGCAAGCTCGACGGCTCGACGGACGACATCGACCTCAACCTCGACGACTTCGTCCTGCGCGTCAACTCCGACCTCGTCGGCAAGATCACCAACCTCGCCTCGCGCGGCATTCAGATGCTGCGGAAGAACTTCGAAGGCGCTGCCGGACGCATGGACGCCGAAGGGCGCGCCATCTGGGACGACGCCGTCGCACGCGCCGACAAGATTGCCGAACTCTATGAAACGCGCGAGTTCAGCCAGGTCCTCACCTCGGTGCGCGAAATCGCTGAGGAGGCGAACAAATACTTTGACCGCAAGGCGCCGTGGGCGCTTGTGAAGACAGACCGCGATGCCGCGCGCGAAGTGCTCACCAGCGTGGTGAATGTATTCCGCGCCATGTCCATCTACCTCAAGCCCATTCTGCCGGCCTATACTGACAAGGTCGCGGCGATGCTGGGCGAGGCGCCATACGCCTGGGCCGACTTGGACAAGCCCTTTGAGGATCGGCCCGTCGGCGCCTACGAATACCTCGCCACCCGCATCGATCCCAAGAATGTCGAGGCGATGGTGAAGGCCTCCACGATATGAACATCACGCCTCAGGGCGAGAGGATACGCATAGTTCTCGTCGGCCGCTGCAACGCCGGCAAGTCGAGCCTCATCAACGCCCTTGCCGGCCAGCCCGTTGCCATTGTCTCGGAGGCTCGCGGCACGACGACCGACCCTGTCCGCAAGGCGATGGAGCTGTTGCCGCTTGGGCCGGTGCTGCTATGCGACACGGCCGGCCTCGACGACGCCACGCCCCTTGGCGCGGCGCGCATGGAGAAGACCCGCGCGGAACTGCGCCAGGCGGATCTGGTGCTGCTGGTGGTGGACGCGGGCACCATTTCGGGGAAAGGCCGGGAGGCGAACGCCCCCAGAACCCCCGAAGAGGAGGTGCTTGCCGAGGCCGCAGCCCACGGCATACCGGCCATCACGGTGCTGAACAAGAGCGACTTGGCAACTCCGCAAGCGCAGTGCGCTTGCGGCTCCACTAGCGCCAACTTGGCCAATCCGCAAGCGCAGTGCGCTTGCGGCTCCACTAGCCCCAACTTGGCAACTCCGCAATCCCCTTGTGGCTCCACTGGTGCCAACTTGCCGCAACCTCCTTGTGGGGTTGCGGTATCTGCCATTACCGGTGAGGGCATTCCCGCGCTCAAGGCCGCCATCGTGGCCGCGCTGCGCCAGGCTGCGCCGCCTTGCCGCCTTGCCGCCGATCTGGTGACTCCCGGTTCCGTGGTCGTGCTGGTGGTGCCCATCGACAGCGCCGCGCCCAAGGGGCGGCTCATTCTCCCGCAGCAGCAGGTGATTCGCGATCTCCTCGATGCCGGCTCTATCCCCGTGGTGGCGCGTGATGGCGAGCTCTCAGCCGCCCTCGCCGCCCTCAAGGCCCCGCCGGCGCTAGTCATCACCGACTCCCAGGCATTCGCCAAGGTGGCGGCCATCGTGCCGCCCGAGGTGCCGCTCACTTCCTTCTCAATCCTCTTCGCCCGCTACAAGGGTGATATCGACGCATTGGTGGATGGCGCCCGCGCTGTCGCCGCGCTGAAGGACGGCGACCGCATCCTAATCGCCGAAGGCTGCACGCACCATCGCCAGGAGGATGACATCGGCACAGTCAAGATACCGCGCCTCCTCCGTGCAAAGACGGGAAAGGAACTGGTTTTCGAGCATTGTTCGGGCGTGGGCTACCCGCCAGACCTGGCCTCATACGCGCTTGTGGTGCACTGCGGGGCCTGCATGCTGAACCGCCGCGAGATGCTTGCCCGCATAGAGGCCGCCCGCGCCGCCGGCGTGCCCATAGTGAACTACGGAGTCTTGCTCGCCGCCCTGAACGGCATCCTGCCCCGCGCCATTGAGCCGCTGGCGGCTGGCTGAATCCTTATTGACGGACGAGTTCCCAGAAGAACGTGGCGGTGGGCAGCGCGGCTGTGTCGGCCGCGAAGGTGATGCCGCCGTCTGGGGTGCCATTGACGGGAATCTCGGCAACCCTGCGGCCGCCCTGCGAGAGGGCCCAGCAGCGCCATGAACCACCAACGGAAAGTTCCACACGGGCTTGGCCGGTGCGCACGAGGTAGGGCAGGGTGCCCCACTTGCGCACGATGAACGTCGGGCCGCCGGAGAGGCTGGATGTGCCAACACCGCCGTCTTCAAGTTCAATGTCGGTGTTGCGCAGGTCTGTGAGCTGCCCCACCAGGATGTGCGCCGACTCGGCGAGCGGCTTGCCGTCGAGTGAGGAGGCCCAGACCGTGGCGCTTTCGCCCGTTGAAGGTTGAAGGTTGAAAGGTTGAAGGTCGGCGGAGGTATCCGGACTTTCGACTTTCGACTTTCGACTTTCGACGATTTCAACCCGCAGGGCGCCGGCCTTGTGCGTGCCGCCTTCCGCGAAGACGGCGCAGGTGCGCGGCGTGGCGACAGTGAACCAGCCCGCTTCGCGGTCGAGGGCGATGTCGTCGCGCAGCGGAATGTCGGCCACGGGCGCGGCGCGCTGCGGGATGTCGTCGGGCACGGGCGGCATACGCTTGTAGTAGTCGGGGTAGGGATCGACCCACCGCGCCCAGTCCGGCCGTTCCTCGCTCCAGACGGTTCCGAGCCGCGCGCGCCACGCGAGTTCCGGCCACGGGGTGTTGAGCTGGTGCGACTCGCCGTCGAAGGTCCCGGTGATCTTCGAGGGCGGGAGCCACACGGCGTAGGCGTCGGCGCACGGCGCGAGGTCGCCGCGGAGGAAGAGGGCGGCGGCAATGCGCTCCGAGGCGGTGCGCAGCGGGTCGCTCTGGGTGTCGAAGAGTCCGCAGTAGCCGGAGCCCGGCTCCTGGAGCCCCCACTTGCTCTGCGCCCAGTCGAAGCGCCAGACGCCCGACCAGTCCTGCGCGGCGGCCTCCGCGCCGAAGAGCAGCCCGCCGGCGGCCCGGTGCGGGTTGGGGCCGCAGTAGTTCATCTCCGTCACGCAGAAGGGCTTGCCGAAGATGCGCTTCAGGGTCGCGCCCATCGCGCCGGAGTCCATGGAGTGCATGCGCTGGCGCACGGGGTTTTCGCATCCGACGCGGCACGGCAGCCCCCACTGCCTTTCGAGGAAGGTGGGATGGTCGCAGTAGGAGTGCCCCTCAATGTAGTCCTGCGTCGGGCCGGCGAGGATTCCCTGGTATTCGGGCGGCTGCATCCAGGCGCTCATGTTCGAGATGGGGGCCTTGAGGCCGACCTCCTCGCGCAGGAAGCGCACGGCGCGCGCCTCGAACTCGGCCTCGACATCGGCGAGGAAGCGCGAGAAGGCGGCGACATGTCGAGTGCGCTGCCAGTGGTCGCCCTCGGGGATGGTGGCGGGGATGTCGGCGAATTCATCCGCAAGTGTGGCGACTTCGCCGCTCGCCCTTGCGGCAGGACGGGAGTCGCGCTTTTTTTCCGCGAGCCATTCCACCCATCTTTCCTGCCAGTTGGGCAGGGATACGAAGGGTTCTGGGCCGGCGCCGTTGTCGAGGTTCCCCTCGTTGATGAGGGCGACCGAGATGAGCGCCGGGTCGTCGGCGAAGCGGACGCCGGTGAAGGCGTTGGTGTGGCCGAGCCAGGCGGAGGCGAAGGCGCACCAGTTGGAGAACGCGCCGTCGTGGACCGGCACGAGGTGCTTGAACTGGCCCTTGCTCATCGTGCCCTCGCGGTCTATGCCGCAGGATTTCCACGATACGGGGCGCGAGACGTAGATGTCGGTTAGGATGTATAGGCCGTGGCGGCCGCAGGCGGCGACGAGGGCGTCCATGCGGCGCAGGGCGTCGGGGTCGAGGCCCAAAGGACGGGGGGAAGCCTCCCCCCGAGCCTCCCCGGCGGCTTCGCCGCAAGGCATGAAGGCATCGGGGTTCTGGGCGACAAGGCCGCCGTCGTGGTGGTGGAGGCGCACGGCGTTGTAGCCGAGGCGCGCCATGTGCGCGATGGCGGCGTCGGCCTTGTCCTCGTCCGGAAAGTTGGCGCCCGTGCAGAGGTTGCCGCCCCAGAAGCGCACCGGCTCGCCGGGCCTGCCCTCGAACTCAAAGTGGCCGCCGCGCGCCACGACGCGCCCATGGACGCCGCACGGCGCGTGGGCGGCGGCGATGTATGAGAAGTCGAGCGCCGAGCCGGGCTCGATGTCGTGCTCCACGGCGAGTGGAAGCCATGCGGGGGGAGTTTCGGCGCCAGTGGCGGGTGACTGATTGCTGGTGACGAGTGCCTCGGCGGCAAATGCGGAGGCCGCTGCGAGCAAGCCTAGCGTTGATACTGCGATTGACTTTTTCATATGGCCTATTCTAGGACTATAATGGTAGGTTTGGGTGCATCGACGAGGGTAAATTGGAAGGAATTGAAGTTAATCCACCCTGTTGTGCGATGCCAAACGGCCTCGTTCCATCCAGAGACAAAAGCGGCCTCTGCAACCGTTGTGGAATAGTCCGATTGTCCTGAAATCGAAGTGTCTTCGCAGACGTTTGCATCATTGACAAGCCATTTGAAGACCGGAGTGGAACCAGCCGTGGCAGATTTAAACGTCAGCACACCCCTAAACTTGCCTACCATGTCCGACGGGACAAAGAACGGGAACGAGAGATTGTCGCCGTTGATGTTCCATGTTGTGCCGCGGGCATGAAGTTTATCATTACCACATGCTGGATGGTATTTCCAGCAGTCCACACCAATGGTGCTGGCCAAACTACTGCTGACCGTAGTGGAATTGAAAGAAGTTACGCTCTCGCCAAACTTCCACGAACCACCAAGACGCACGGCGTCCAAAACGGGGGAGCCAGACGTGCGGGTGAGGACGAGCGTGTTGGCGCCGGACAAGATTTTACCTTCTGGCACGAAGAACGATGAGGCACCATTGGCATGTATGTTAACAGTGCCAAGCGCTTCGTTGTTCAGGGAGACGGAGACTTTCCCAGCGCCAGCTCCGGCAACGCGCAGCCATTGCGGCATTCCGGCCCATAGCGCGGGGCAGGTAAAGGAAATCGTTGCCGTTGGGTTCTCCGCAGTGAGCGCAGGGTTAAGATTCTCCCAGTCACCATCGTTTGAAACGGTTGTCTTCGTAGGCGTGGCGGCGAACTCCGCGACTCCGTTCCCCTCCATGCCGACATCGACGAGGTTCGGCCGCCATGTGCCGCCGGCCATCGCCTCGCGAATCTCATCATCAGAAAGGGTCCGATCCCAGAAGGCGACTTGATGGAACGCGCCCTCGAAGGCTTTCGTCAGCATGTCCGCGTTGTAAACGCCGTTAGTAAAGGTTGCGCTGTAGGCGTCCTTGGTTGAGGCAAGATGGACGCGGCAACCGGCGGGGATAGTCGGCAACCCTTGTGTTGTCGGGTAAACTTCTGTGATTTTTGCAAGTTTGTTCGTCGGAGTCTCGTCGGTGCCGTCGTTCCAACAAAACCATAAGGTAAGTGTTTGTCCGTTCACGGCTATCGCGCAATCGACCCAACGGCCACTCTTGATTTTAATATTCGTGTAATTCTTTTGCGTGGTGGTGACAAAAGTGCGCGGAGATGCGTAGTCGGCAAGGGCGACGGGCGTGTTGAGGTTGAGCGAAACGCCAGTTGCCGCACCGGCCGTCTCATTCCATGATGAACCAATGTCTATCACATGGTTTGCATTACCCGAGACTTGGTTCACCTGATCGGAGCGGAAGCGCAAGACGCAGGTCCAGTTCGAGCAGACCGTGCCACTCGGCCAGTCGGACATCCAGTTTGTGAAATGAAGGTCGCCGAAACGGCGAGCCGTCCAGTAGGGCTGCGTCGTCTCTTCTCCGTTAATTGTCACCGTGGCATAGCCCGTCGGTTCCGCGTATGACGGCACAACCATGCAGGGCGTTGAGTCGAGCGTGACACCCGCGTATGGGCAATCGACTTTCTGGTTTGTGTATTGAATCCGCCAACCCCACCAGCCATAATCGCCGCCATGCATCGACGAGGAGGAGTCCGCAAGTTGGGGCAGATTCTTGATTTTCGTCACTGCGCTGCTGTCCGCCGTCCCCACGGCGTTGCCGGCGGAGCCTTTATACCAGACCTTCACGTCGTCGAAGACGCTGCTCTTGACTTCGGCGCTGGCCACCATGGCCGCGCAGGTTGCAGTGGCGCAGAGCGCCGCGAGGATATGTGACTTTTTCATGATGCAACTAGTATAGCGCAATCCAATGCGGGAGAAAAGCGCAAAAACGCCACAAAAAACCGTGCATTTTTAGCAAAAAGGTTGCGCGAACGAGGGGAATGAGGTAGAATTAGGAAGTTTGGTGCTTCGCGCCTTGGAAGTTTATTGAGGTTTGGAAGTTTGGCGCTTCGCGCCTAGGATATTTAGATGTTTGGAGGACAAGAGACGTGAAACGAGAGACAGGAGTCAAGACAAGAAGACAGCAGTCGCGTCTCGCGTCTCATGTCTCACGCCCAGCACCTTCCGGTGCGCGGCCATCCCGCATCTTCGTGGCGAACTGGATGGTCTCCGCTCCGTCGCAGCGGATGTTAGATGGCATCCAGGCCTTCGCCCGTGAGCACGGGCTGGATTGGGATTTGGAGGCGCTGTCGATGGAGCAGACCGACACCATGCGTCTGGCTCTGGAGGTGGAGCGCCCCGACGGCGTCATTACCGGCTTTGACGCATCGCCAGTCATGGCGTCGCTGTTGGCCACGTCTATGCCTACGGTCTTCCTGCGCCATGGAACTGAGGAGCCACCGGCATCTCGGCGGCGGCTCTCGGTGCTGCGGCTGGACTTCGGCGATGTGGGACGCGCGGCGGCGCACCACCTGCTGGAGCGCGGCGGGTTCCGCTCCTTCGGCTTCGTGGAGGCAACGCGCGACCCCGGTTGGTCTGCGAGCCGTGGCGAGGCCTTCCGCGAGGCCGTGGCGCGGACCGGACGGCCCTTCTTCCATCTCTCGGCGTCGGACGGCATCTATCAGGCGTCCGTCGCGAACCGTCGCGAACTGTCGGCGCTGGCCGACTGGATCCGGGCGCTGCCAAAGCCTGCCGGCATCTTCGCGGCAACCGACGAGCGGGCGCGAGACACGCTGCTGGCCTGCCGTGAGGCGGGGCTGGAGGTGCCACGGGCGGTTTCGGTGCTGGGGGTGAACAACGACGAGTTCTTCTGCCGCCACGTCTTCCCCAACCTCACCAGTGTCGCGATTGACCATGAACAGGTAGGGCGCGCGGCCGCTGCGGAGCTACAGCGGCTGCTGGAGCGGCGGAAGCCGAGGCGGCAGGACTTAGTCGTCCCGGTGCTGGCGGTGGAGGCGCGGGCATCGACTGCGCCAGTTTCGCAGGGCGGGCCGCTTGTGCGGCAGGCGTTGGATTGGATTGAGGCGCACGCCTGCGAGGGGGTTGGTGCCGCTGACGTTGCGCGGGCGCTGAGGGCGAGCCGGTCGCTGCTCGACCTCCGCTTTCGGGAACTTGGCGGCGGGACAGTGCTTGGCGCACTCACCGACCGCCGCCTGCGCGAAGTCCAGCGGCTGCTGAGGGAGACCAACGACCGCATAGAGACAATCTGCGACGCGGCCGGCTTTGGCGACGCCGCAGGACTCCGCCGCCTCTTCCGCCGCCGCTTCGGCTGCTCGATGCGCGAATGGCGCAGGCGGAACGGCGGAAAATAAAAAAGGCGCCCCTGAGGGCGCCTGGAGCAAAGAGTCTCCCGTTGAGGCTACTTCTTGCCGAGGACGGCGTCGGAAGCGACCTTGAGGGCCTTGACCTTGAGGATCTTGGCCTTGGGGATCTTGATGGCTGCGCCGGTGCGAGGATTGTGACCGGTGCGGGCCTTGCGCTCTTTGATGGCGATCTTGCAGAGACCGGGAACGACATAGCCTTCCTTCGCCTTCGCGTTCTTGTACGCAAGGGCGATGAACGCTGCGTAACCCTTTTCCGCCTGGGCCTTGCTGATGCCAGCTGCATCGGCGATGGTGGCGATCAGACCAGCCTTGGTCTTGAGGTCGACCTTCGCAGGTGCGGGCTTCTTTGCGGGGGCGGGCTTCGCGGGAGCCTTGGGCGCGGGCTTCTTTGCGGGCGCGGGCTTCGCGGCTACTTTGGCCGCCGGCTTCTTTGCGGGCGCGGGTTTCGCGGTTGCTTTCTTGGGTGCTACTTTAGTTGCCATTTTTGGTTGTCTCCTTGTTTTTGGAAAATGCCACGCCACGGGCGAGGCTGAAAATATAATCGCTAAAATTCGCATCAATTGCAAGAAAAATTTTTTCGCAAGGAAAATTTTTCTCGGCGCGTGGTGCGGCCAAGAGGGCGTTTATTGCTGCCGCACCTAGATTTCATGCGGGTGCGGAGACGTTTGGCAGTGTGAAGACGGCGGCAAAAAATTTTTTACCGGGATTGCTCCTGGACGAGAATTGCCACGGTAGTCGCGCCATTTGGCGCTGCGGCGGCCTGTATTGCGGCGCACCTGCCATGTTTGTTTTCGAGGAGCGCAATTGACGGCGTGGAGAAAACCAGAGACCACCCTTCCTCCGCGAGCGCATGGATAGCGGCTTCCAGAGCCGTATGGGCCGGAGAGGCGCATGAATAGAGGGTGAGGCGGGCACCTTGAAGAGGGAATGTCGCCGTGTCCGGCGCGGGTGCGGAACGATGGAGGCGGAAGTGGAAGCTGGCTAGCGCAGGCACTGCGCAGAGAGCAAGCGCGGCTGCGATGGCCAGTATGGATGGCCAAAATGCGTTTGGCCAGAGGGGCCTGGGGCGCGGAGCCCCAGCCTTGTTCGCAGCACCACTATTCACCGCTTCTCACCTCCAGTGGCGGGAGCCACACTTCGTCGTGGACTGTGATGGAATCGATGCGGTCTTGGTAGAGCCACTTCCGCAGGGTGTCGGAAAGCGGCACCTCCTCTTTGCTTTCCTCGCCGAGCAGCGATGATGCTAGACGACTTTCGGTCAGGACTGGCGAGGGTGTGGCGCCATCGGGGATGATGGCACCCGCATCGTTGGCCGATGCGTCGATGGCTGCGGCGCCGGCCTTGCCGCGCAGGGTCGCGAAGATTTCCGAATGGCGCGAGGCGATGGCAATGAAGTCGCAGATGCCGGCGATGATGAGGACGATGGCGAAGAGGTCGATTGTGAACTCCACCATCGCCTGGCCCGAGGAAAGCCGGTTGTCGCGCAATTGCTCCATAACGGCTAATGCCCCCTCCTTGTCCCGCCGCCTTGGCCGTGGCCGTAGGAGGGCAGGGTGCACTTGTAGGAGTTCGTCGAGAGCCACTCGCTGCCCTGGCGGCGGAATGTGGAATCCTCGAAGCGTCCGAGGAGCACGCAGTAGCGGCAGCCGGAAGCCAGCGCGCCGTTGTCGAGATAGTCGGGAAGATGGCTGTCGCAATGCTGGCGCCAGTCGATGTCAAAGGATGAGTCGTTGCCGTAGGAGGCGGCGTCAAGCGGAATGAGGCGGATGTCACGGTAGCTAGGGAGGACGAGACCGAAGGAGTTAGGGCGCAGGCGTGAGCCATCGGCGATGATGTAGCCGAATGGTCTGGCTGCGGCAGTCCATACGATCTGGCGCGTTGCGCCGTTGGTCGACGAGCTGAAGGAGAGGAGTGAAGCCGGGGCGTATAGGCGCGTGACGGCGTCTGCACCGGCGTAATCGTATTCATCGCGGACGGAGCCGGCGAGGGGCAGGGAGTCGTCCATGCCGAGGGTCATGCCAGGCCACGGGGAGCGCCAGACGGACTGGTCGTAGAAGAACCAGATGTCGTGGGCGTCGAGGGAGTTCGTGGTGGCGCCGAAGTTTTCGCGGAGGTATTCGGCAAGGGGGGCGTTGGCGCGGAGGGGCATTTCCCTTGCCTCTATGCCGACGCTGAAAATCTCGGGGTTTTCCAGGACCTCTTCGTCGCTGGGGTCGGGGAGAGGACCGAAGAAAGTGTGGTCGGTGAAGTCGTCGAGGATGGTGCGTGTGCCGCCGGATGAGTGGTTGAGGAAGAACCAGCACCATTCGCGGCCGGCGACGGCCTCGTAGAAGGCCTTGGTGAGCAGGATGTGGTCGCCGCATGGGTCGGCGTAGAAGCGGGCGTTGTCGGGGCCGGCGGCGACGCCGTCGTTGGCGATGTTGATGAGGGCGTCGTGGTATTCGGTCCAGGCATTCGGGTATGGCTCGCGGAGTTCGCGTCCATTCGCTGGCGAGGTGAACTCGAATACATCCTGCGCGTGGCGTCGCAGGAGGGCGGTGAATTCAGGATTGGCCTCGATGCCGTTCTTCTTCGCGGCGGCTTGCGCGGCGGCTAGTGCGGTGAGCGGGCCGGCGAAGGATATGCGGGCCTGCATTGAGGTGATGGCGGCAACGGCGTTGTCGTCGTGCGCCTCGCGGGCGGCGACGTGGGCGATGTTGAGCTGCCCGATGAGGTTGAGGGTGTTGGCCTGCCAGCGCGCGGCGGCAAGGGCCGCCGCATCTCCGGCGTTCTGGGCCTTGATCTTGCGGGTGACTAAGGTGTGGAGATCGACGTTCCAGAGGAATGCCGCGAGAAGAATGACAAGCGCGGCAAGCAGGAATACTACGGCCTGTCCGGAAGATGGTCGTCTAGTAGAACATCTCATTGCGGGATGCCGGCTGGTGCTCGACGCGGAGATCTTCGACTAGGTCGAGTATCTGGCGGGTGCGCGTGGCTGGGAAGTCCTTCTCCTTGCCAAGCTGGCTGGCCAGGAACTCGCCTATTGAGCAGAAATAGGCGCGGACCTCGCTGCGCGCGGAGCGGAGTGGCCTGGGCGCGGCTGGGCCAAGCATGGCGTCGGCGGCGGTCAGGGTCTTCCAGAGGGTGATGTGGTCGTCGGCGATGGCGCCCCAGTCGGGTTTTTCGCCTTTGCCCAAGGCGCGGTAGCCGATGGCGGCTGGGATTGGCGTCTGGCCTCCATCGACCCAGAGCTGCGGGTCGTCGACGATGAGATGGTCGCCGGCGTTGGGATCGATGGATATCCAGGTGGAGACGAAGGAGTCCAGATTTGTTGAGATGAGTGAGTCGCGCAGGAGGGATTTGTTCTCAAGCTGTCGGAAGGCCTCGTCGCGTGAAATGGCGGCATTGAGGCGGCGGGATTCGGTCGCGTTGGTGCGGCGGGCGACGATGTGGAGCGGCTGGCGTTTCTCCCAGGCGCTGATGCGCAGCATGGTGTCGAGGGCGGGGGTCGTGGAAGATATCCATGTGTGTTTGCCGAGACGAGCGATGTATTCGCGTGCGGTAGTTTCGATGAGCCTGTCCTGGCTGTCGCGGATTTCGCGCCAGTTGAAGAGGCCGCAGCCTATGGCGATGGCAAGGGCGAACCAGAACACGACGCGCCCGACGGAAGCTTCGCTGAAATTGTCGGCGGTGTTGGTGCTGCGCCTGGACTTGCGCGGCTGCGGCGGGGGTAGGAGTCGGCCTTTGGCCATGATTGCCCCGAAAGACGCGAGGTATCCGACGGTCGCGGCCGCGAGGATGGAAACGGCTACCGGGATAACGGTGGAAGTGGACATGCTGAAGACTCCCCAGGGGGAGATGGGGGTCTTGGAGAGCGCTATTGCGGAGGTGCAGGCGAGGAGGAAAATCAGGACGCCGGCGGTGGTGGCGTTGCGCTCCGCGTCTCGCCACATGGCCAGCGCGCAGGCTGCGAGGAATGGCAGGACAACGAAGAAGAGTGATACAAGAACTGGCGCGTTGCCGAAGATGCCGCCTCCGGCGAAGGAGAAGCCAATCCTAATGGCGCTGAACAGCTCCCTGAGCGGGAGAAGGACGGTGCCGCCATACTCAATGAGGAAGGCCGATGCGGTAATGTAGGAAACGGAGCCGAGTATGATTCCCACGAGAAGGTTGCACCAGCAGCGAAGGTTCATCATTGCCCCTACCATCATTGCGCGAATGGCGAGAAGAATGAGTAGAATGGCGGTGAAGATGCCGGTGTCGGTCTCGAAGACGGAGATGCCCCAGAGAACGCCGAAGATGAAAAGGTTGCGTGGCTGCTGGCTGATTACGCTTGCGAAGAGCAGCCATCCCATGTAAACGAGCAGGAAGGCGTCAAAGCTGGCGGATCCGGCGCGGGTGGCGGCAATCCAGAAAGGGGCCGATAGCCCTAGCGCGGCGGCCGTGACGACGGCGGCGCCGAAGGCCGAGTGCTTGCGGCCTTCAGATGATACGGGCGAATCGTGGAAGTTTATGAAAAGGACTGTTCCGCGGCAGAGGGCGAAGGCCAGGGCAACCGTTATGGCGCCGAGCAGGGCGGAAAAGGCATTGAGACGGAGGGCTAGAGGGCCGTAGGGGATGCCCCGGGCGATACCGGCCGCGATGGAGCGCCACAGGAGGTGACGGGTCCTGAATTCGCCGGAGACTACGCGGAAGGATGCGTTCTGCGGCGCGCTGTTGAAATCGAAGTCCCTGATGCCCATTCCCTCGAGAGTGACCTTGCGGACGGTGGCCTGAGTCACGCCGGACTCGAGGCCCAGGGCGGTTGCCACGTCGTGGGCGGAGGTGCCTGGCGAGATCCCGTCATAGAGGGAGGCCGCGTAGATGAGCGCGAAGGCGATGAAGACGGCAATCGTCGAGATGATTCCTTTTGTCTTGCTAGTCATGGCGGGGTATAGGGGGTTGAAAAGTTGAAAGGTTGAAAGGTTGAAAGGTTGGGAAGTTGAAAGGTTGGGAAGTTGGGAAGTTGAAAGGTTGAAAAGTTGGGAAGTTGAAGTGGGGGAACGGGGAACAGGGAATGGGGAACGGGGAGATTGAGAAGTTGAAAGTTGGAGGTTTAGAGGACAAAGAGCATTTCGCGGTATTTCGGGAGAGGCCAGCGGGCGTCGGATACAAGGCCTTCGATGGAATCTACGGTGGCGCGAAGGGCTGACATGGCCTTGGGAATGGCGGCCGGCGGACCGGATAGCGCCACACGGAGACCGTCCTCGGCGGCGGAAAGGGCGTCAAGCGCTATGCCGAGCGACTTTGCGCGGGCGCGGAGCGCGGTGGCGCCGTTGTCGAGACCGGCGGCGGCACCGGCGTTCAGCGTTAAGAGAATCGCGGATAGCTCCTCTTGGGCGGCGGGGGCCACCATGGTTGAGGCCATTTCAAGGGCGACGCCGGCCTCGATTCTGATGCGGGAGGCGTATTCCTCTGAGAAGACCTCGAAGCGCGAAGCGAGTTCGCGTCCGCTATAGACGCCATATTTTGAACAGAGGGCGATGTTGTCAGGTGACTTGAAGGCCTGGAGGGCGTCCAGGGTGTTCTGCCTGTTGGGCAGGCCGCGGCGTTCAGCCTCGGCAAGCCACTCCGCGCCGTAGCCGTCGCCGTTGAACACGATGCGGCGGTGGGCGGTGAAGATTTCGCGGAGGAGGTGCTGGAGGGCGGTGTTGAAGTCGTCCTTCGCGACGGTTTCAAGGCGCGAGGCGATTTCGTCGAAGGCGTCCGCGACGATGAGGTTGATGACGGTGCAGGGGCCGGCGCAGGACTGGCTGGAGCCAGGGGCGCGGAACTCGAACTTGTTGCCGGTGAAGGCAAAGGGCGAGGTGCGGTTGCGGTCAGTCGCGTCGCGTGGAAGCGGCGGGAGGGTGTCTACGCCAATCCGCATGGAAGAGGCGTGGTGGCTTGCGCCGGCTGTGCCGCCGCAGATGCCGTCGATGATTTCGGAAAGCTGGTCGCCGAGGAATACGGATATGATGGCGGGCGGCGCCTCGCTTGCGACAAGGCGGTGGTCGTTTCCTGCACCGGCAACTGTTGCGCGGAGGAGGTCCGCGTGGTTGTCCACGGCCATGAGGATGGCGGCGAGGACTGTTAGGAAGACTGCGTTCTCGGCGGGGTCGCCGCCCGGATTGAGGAGGTTGCGGCCGCCGTAGGCGATCGACCAGTTGTTGTGCTTGCCGGAGCCGTTGACGCCGGCGAAGGGTTTTTCGTGGAAGATGCAGGCGAGGCCGTGGCGCTTGGCCGCCTGGCGCAGCACTTCCATGACAAGCATGTTGTGGTCGCAGGCGAGGTTGACGTCCTCGAAGAGCGGCGCCAATTCAAACTGCGCCGGCGCGACTTCGTTGTGGCGCGTCTTGGCCGGGATGCCGAGACGCCAGAGTTCATGCTCGACCTCGGTCATGAACTCCAGCACGCGCATTTTGATGAGGCCGAAATAGTGGTCTTCGAGCTGCTGGTGCTTGGCCGGGGGTGCGCCGAAGACGGTGCGGCCGGTGAGGAGGAGGTCGGGGCGCTGCAGGAAGAAGTGGCGATCGATCAGGAAGTATTCCTGCTCTGCGCCAAGTGTGACGGTGACGCGCTCGTCAGGAAGGCCGAAGACCTTCATCAGACGCTTGGTGGCGGCCGCGAGGGCCTGGCGCGAGCGAAGGAGCGGTGTCTTCTTGTCGAGAGATTCGCCGGAGAATGAGCAGAATGCGGTTGGTATGCAGAGCGTGGCCCCGTTGCCGTGGCGCTTGATGAATGCGGGCGAGGTGGGGTCCCAGGCGGTGTAGCCGCGTGCCTCGAAGGTGGAGCGGAGTCCACCGGAGGGGAATGAAGATGCGTCGGGTTCGCCGACTATGAGGTTCTTGGCAGAGAAAGAGAGTATGGGGTGGCCCTTCTCGAAGTCGAGGAAGGCGTCGTGCTTTTCGGCGGTTGCCCCGTTGAGGGGGAGGAACCAGTGCGTGTAGTGCGTGGCGCCGCGGTCGATGGCCCAGTTGCGCATGGCGGCGGCGACGTCGCCGGCAATGGCCTGGTCAAGCGGCGCACAGTCTTCAATGGTGCGTAGAAGGGCGTCGCAGACGGCCTTCGGCATATATGCGCGCATGGCTTCGGCACCGAAGGCATCCTCGCCGAAGAAGCCGATGTCGGCCTTCTCCGGCGTGCCGTGCCGGGGCGCTGCGAGCGAAGCAACGGCCTCAACGGCCTTGGTTCTGGGATTGCAGCTCATACACATAGCATTATACTAAAACCCCAAAATACTTTCAACGCGCGCGTAGTAAAAAAGTGATGTATTATTGAAATGTGGACATGCGGGGGTGAGGTGTGAAGAATGAAGGACCGGGCATTTTTACCCGGAAAAACTTCTCTCCCGGCCCATATTGGGAAATGCGAGCGCCCAATCCGCCGTTGGCGGACGCTCGCGGCAGACGCCAGTCTGGCCGCTTCGCTAGGTTGGGCGCCCGCCTTCCCTCAATCTGGACCGGGCGTTTTTCTGGCGGGTAAAAACGTCAAGTTCACATCGCCAAGCCACATGGCCTCGTCTCGTCGTCATCCGCTTGGTGTCGGCTTGCGGCAGTGGCTGGCGGCGCATTCCGGGCGATCTGCGCCCCGCGCCCACCCTGGACGGTCGGGCGCCAGGGAACGCACCTCGCCGCGGCCTTCGCTCGCCATCCGCAGCCACTGCGCCTCCGCCTGCGCTCTTCCTCCTCGCCTCAACCATTCCGTTTTGTCCGACAGTATTGCGGGTTGCCGGAAGTAGCATTCTGCTCCTAGCCTTTCGCAAATGCGGTGAGTTCTCACATGGCGGACAGATGCAATATCGCGTAAAGGTCGATTTGAACCTTCGCCCCACTTCCGCACGGAGGGCAGCGGAGACGGCGAAGCGAGCGAAGTGACGGCGGAGGCGACGGGGCGGCGGATGGCGG
>JAGCUY010000175.1 GCA_017962605.1 Kiritimatiellia bacterium
AGCCCAATGGCAACGGCCTTGGCCTTGCCTCCGTGCGCTCGGTGATGGAGGCTCTGCACGGCGAAGTGCTAATGGAGAGCGAGTTGGGGAAGGGGACGACATTCAGGCTGCTCTTCCCGGTGGAGGGTTCTCAGCCTTCAACCCCGAATCCCGAATCCCCAGCCCCGAATCCTGAGCCCCAAACCCCGACCACCGAATGCCCAACCCCCTGCCAGCAATCAGGCGAGGGCGCATCAACGGTTCTGGTTGTCGATGACGACGCCGCCATCGTGAAGCTGCTGAAGATAATCCTCGGCAAGGCCGGCTATGCCGTCGCCACGGCGCAGAGCGGCGAGGAGGGTCTTGATGTTTACCATGCTGCGGGCGGGCGTTTCGGCGTTTGCCTTATCGACGCCTCCATGGGCGCGGGCATGAGCGGCCTTGACCTCTGCGCCGCCATCCGCGCAGAGGCGCCAAGCCTGCCGCTTATCCTCATGAGCGCCTACCGCGCCAAGGAAATGAACGACCGCATGGCCTCCTCTGGCGTTACGACCTTCCTGGCCAAGCCCTTCCGCGGCGGCGACGTGATCGCGCTCTGCGCCAAATACTCCGGGGGCGCACAGTGAGCGGATGCGGGCACGACGGCGTGGCTTCCGTGACGCTGCGCAAGGGGCGCGACCATTCTGTTCGGCGCTTCCACCCGTGGGTCTTCTCCGGCGCGATTGGCGCGGTCGAGGGCAACCCTCCCGCTGGCGGGCTGGTATCAGTGCGCTCGTCCGAGGGCGAGATACTTGGCCTCGGGCAGTGGTCGCCTGTTTCGCAGATAAGGGTAAGGATGTTGGCCTTCGGTGCGGAGCCTGATTTCTGCTGCTTCGCCGCCGTCGAAGACGCGATTGAGGCGCGGCGTCCGCTGATGGAGGGCGGCGCGACAAACGCGGTTCGCCTTGTGAACGCCGAGGCCGACGGCCTTCCGGGCGTTGTCGTGGACAAGTATGGCGACTGGGCCGTATGCCAGTTCCACACGGCCGGCGCGGTAGTCCTGCGGAACGAGATCGTAACGGCGCTTATGGACCTTCTGCCGCTGAAGGGCGTCTATGAACGCTCGGACGCCGATGTCCTTAAGCATGAAGGACTGGAGGGCGCGTCGCGCCGTCTGGTGGGCGAGGAGCCACCGGAGCTTATCGAGATTTTCGAGAATGGCGTGAAGTTCCTAGTCGATGTCCGGCATGGACACAAGACCGGCTTCTATCTTGACCAGCGCGACAACCGCGCCGCCGTGAAGGCCCTTGCCAAAGGGCGCGAGGTGTTGAATGTTTTCAGCTACACGGGAGGCTTTGGAACGGCCGCCCTCTGCGGGGGCGCCGCACGAGCGGTGAACATTGACGTTTCCGCGCCGGCGCTGGCACTTGCCAAGAAGAACGCCGAGCTGAATGGCTTCACAGTCGATGATGGCGACTTCATAGAAGGGAACGCCTTCGAGGTGCTGCGCAAGTTCCGCGACAGTCGCCGCGATTTTGACATGATTGTGCTCGACCCGCCGAAGTTCGCCGAGGGCAGGGGGGCCTTGCAGGGCGCGGCCCGCGGCTACAAGGACATCAACCTCCTTGCGATGAAGCTGCTGCGCCCGGGCGGGCTGCTGGCGACATTCTCCTGTTCGGGCGCTGTGACGCCTGAGATATTCGGCAAGATCGTGACGGATGCGGCAGTTGATTCCGGCGCCACCTTCACGGTGCAGCGTCGCCTCTGGCAGGCTAGCGACCATGCCGAAACACTCTTCTTCCCCGAAGGTCTTTACCTGAAAGGGATGATTTTGAAGAAGAAGTGAAGAGTTATGAGTGAAGGGTGAAAAGTGAAGAAGTGATGAGCGAAGTGAGAAAGGCTGGAATGTCGGGGAAGGCGCGCTGGTGGCGAGGAAACCTCCATACGCATTCCTTCTGGTCGGATGGGCGTGCTTTCCCGGAAGAGGCCATTGAATGGTACAGGGCGCATGGTTATAATTTCTTGGGCCTGAGCGACCACAACGTCTTTCAGGACAACCCCGACCGCTGGATCGCAGAGACTGGGCGCGAGTCCTACTTTGCCGAATATCTCTCCGCCTTTCCCGACGCGGAAACGCGCCAAACGCCTGCTGGCGGCCGTGAGGCGCGCCTCCGCACCTTCAACGAACTTGCAACTCGCTTCAATGCCCCAGACCGCTTCCTCCTTCTGCCCGCATTTGAGGAGACTCGTTCCGCCGAATACGCCGACGGCCACCGCAGCGAGCTGCACATGAACGCCGTGAACATCCCGGCCCTTCTCCCGTCAATCGCCGCACCTGACTTCCAGCGCGTCGAGCGCGACATCCCGCTCGCCGATTTCCTAGCCCGCCATGCCGCCGAAACGGCCGCCTTGGCGCGGTCAATGGGGCGCCACGGGCTTTTCATGCTGAACCATCCCATCTGGACATGGTATGACATTTCGCCGGAAGTCCTCGTTGAGACGCCAGATGTGCGTTTCTTTGAGGTCTGCAACAACGGCTCTCCTTTCGCGCCCGCACCTGGCCTCCCTGACGACGGCTTCGACACCGACCGCTTTTGGGATGTGGTCAACGCATTCCGCGCCCGCCGTGGCCTGCCTCTTCTCTATGGCGTAGGTGGGGACGACACCCATGTCTATCGCGGCGAGCCGCACGATGGAATGCTGATGCCCGGAAACGCCTGGACGCTTGTCCGCGCAGAGACTCTTTCCGCCGACGCCATCATCGAGGCGATGGAGGCCGGGGACTTTGTCGCTTGCGAGGGAATTGAGCCGGAGGACGTCACCTTCGATCGCTCCACTGGGACGCTCTCAGTGGCCGTCGCGGCCAAGGCTGGTGCGGCGCGGACAATCCGCTTCATCGTATCTAAGCGTGACTTCTCCGAGACCCCGGTCAAAACGCTGACGGCACGGCCGGCCGAAAAGGCCGACATGCCGAGGTTCGAGCGGACTTTCCGCATCTACGATGAAAAAATCGGCCTCGTGGCAAAGACAGTCGAGGGCATTCCGGGCGAGGCGTTATGCGCCTCATACACGATGGCGGATGACGACCTCTATGTCCGCGCCCGAATCGAGGAGCCAGGTGAGCCGCTTTGCACGGCGGCGCTTCACCCGCAGCATCGTTTCGTTGCCTGGACCCAGCCCTACCGCCGCTAGCCCCGGTTCTTCTCGCGCCTTTCGTCGTGATTGGGAACGGAAGCGTTGCCAATCCTTGAAGCGGTGCGCCACTTTAATGGCGGAAGACCCTCGGCCTTGGCAAAGGCGGCTGAAAACCACCCGGGGTTGCAGAAGCCGCAGCGCGTCGAGATGTCGGCGGCGGGGAGGTCTGTGTCGCGGAGGAGTTCCCTGGCCTGGGCCAGACGGCGGCGCAGGAGTTCCGCATGGGGCGGGCGTCCGAGTTCGCGCAGGAAGAGGCGGTCGAGCGTGGCCCGTGAGACGCCAACCAGCTGCGCGATTCGGTTAATGCTTGGAGGGTTGTCAAGTCGCTCCGTGAGCAGCTGGATGGCCTCCCGCAGGATGGGGCTTTCCGCCGCGAAGGTGTCGGTCGAGCGCCGTGCGCGGACGCCGCCGCAGGGGACGACGACCGGCGCATCTGGAGCCGGCGCGCCGTCCATGAGACGCGCCAGGAGCGCCGCTCCCTCGTAGCCGTTGCGCTCCAGGTCGTCGATGACGCTGGATATGGGTACTGTCTGGTTTTCGCAAAGAAAAGTGTCGTTGCCGATGCCGAGGATGGCGATTTCTTCGGGAATCTGGATGCCGATGTCTAGGCAGAGGGCCGAGATGCGGGCGGCCTCCTCGTCGTTGTAGGCGAGTAGGCCGACAGGCTTTGGCAGCGCGAGTAGATGCGGGGCAAGGGCGGCGGCGAAGCGATCTGGATCGTCGAGGCGCGAGCGCGGGAGGATTTCCGAGAGGACGAAGCGTGCGACCTCGCACCTCTCCCCCATTCCTGCCACAAGCCCCTCGTGGAAGAGACGCTGGACATTTGACCAGCTTGTCGAGAACCAGACGGCATGTTTTAGTCCGATGTCCAGGAAGTGGCGGGCGGCGACAAGGCCGGCGCCACGGTAGTCGGGGATGGCGCGGGGGATGGAGATTTCGGGCCGGTGGTAGGTAATGTCCACCACCGGGATTCCTTGCCGAGTCAGCCCCTCGGCGAAGCGCAGGACGGCGGGGTCGTCGCGCAGCGTGACGATGGCGCCATCGCCGCTCCATCCGCGTGGGGCGCGGACGAGGCGGTTCGCAAGGGTGAGCCGCCAGCCATGTTCGCGCGCAAAGCGCCCAATGCCATCGAACCGCGCCGGGATTGGCGGGTCGATCATCAGCATGACATGGCGATGGCTCGTTGGCCGCACCCCTGGCCGCGATTCAGAGGCAGTGGTGGCAATGCCATTTTCGTCCCTTTTCATGTTTAAGATACTACCGCATAGAGTTTGCGACGTCAAGTTCCTTTTGAGTAAAAAACATAATTATGTGATGAAGAATTATAATTGACGGGGGTAGGGTGAAATGCTATTATCTTCTTCATAAGAAAGGTAAAAACCATGAACGTAAAACTCGTAACAACTTTGGCCGTCATGGCCGCATTCGCAGTCCCATCGGTTTCGAGCGCCATTTCCGCCTCGCACGCCTACGTCCAGCGCGGCCTCGTCGCGCAATACGACGGCATCGACAACGCCGGAACCGGCTCGCACGACTCCTCGGCCACGACGTGGAAGAACCTCACAGGCGACACCTCGCTCGATGCGACGATGGGGGCCTCAACGGAATGGGAAGGTGGCAACGGCTGGAAGACCTCCGGCAACACCAAGCCCTTCACGGTCGCGTCGCCGGGGCTCGCGCCCACGTTTGCCACGACGAATTTCACGGTGCAGTTTGCCTGTGTCCCCGGCGTGGCGAACAAGCGCATGTGCTACTTCGGGCAGTACAAGACAGACGCTGGCATCAACATTGAGCAGACAACTGCCGGGAAGCTCCGTTTCTTCCGCAATACGGGTCTCGGCCAGAGTTCAACCCATGACAAAACCGTCTCGAACGCGACAGTTGTCGCCGGCTCGTATCTTTCTTCGGCAATCTGCGTTTCCAAATCCGGCCTGACATTTTACAATGGCGGCACGACGCAGCAAACGATCAACGGCACTCCTGGCGCAATTGCGAGCGCATCCGATAGCGTAATAGGCGGCGAGGTGCAGGCCGGTAGCAACCGGACCGGCCTTGACGCAACCTACGGCATCACCTTTCGCGGCACATACCACGCCTTCCGCGTCTATAACGTCACATTGACTGCCGCTGAGATCGCGTGGAACGCGGGACTCGACGCCGTGCGCTTCAACGGCGCGGACGCCGCAACTACGCTCGGCGATGGCTACACCTACGACGCCGCGACGGACACGCTCACCGCCACTCTGGCCGCGACAGCCGGCGACGGCGGCGCGGTCGCCGCAAACGGTGGCGCGACCGGCGCGTCGGCCTCCGTTTCATTCGACTGCGACGGCACGGGGACGAACGCGACCTTCACCGCCGTCCCCGACCGCGAGCACGGCTACGTTTTCGACCGCTGGACGGGCGACACCGCCGCCATCACAGCGGGTTCTCCCATCACCCCCGAAATCACTGTTTCGTCCGACAGCCCCGTCGCGCTCGTCGCGAACTTCCGCCGGAACGGCGACGCCGCCGATGGTCTGAAGTTCGACATCTCCTTCACGGGCGACACGTCCGCCGACGGCATCACCTTCTCCTCCTCGAACGCCGACGACAAGCAGGGCTACCTTTCCGCCGACGTCGCCCTGCCGGTTCTGCCGACCGTCACAAACTCCGCCGTCAACTGCATCTACCTCCCGCAGCCGACGACCGAAACGAACACCGTTTTCCGGCAAGACGCCCGCAAGTCCGGCGCCGCCGTCACAGGCGAGGTCGCGACGGTCTTCTGCCGCTTCCGCTGGGACGGCTCCGTCCTCCCCGGCGAAGTGAACTATCCGGCGATTATCATGAACGGCTACACGAGCTGGAGCCTGCATCCGGGGGAGGGGTTCTGCCTGCGGATGAGGGCGGATGCAAACTCGACGAATGGACGCTTCTCGTTGATTTTCCCGAACAACGCCGTTGCATACAACAACGCGGCAATCACGACCACCGGCCCCGCCACCATCAACCAGGGGCGCTGGGTCGATGTCTTCGTCTCCGTATATCCCAGCCCGACTGACCCAACGCTCTCAAACGCCGACGTCTGGTATTGCGAGGTGCCGTCTTGGAACGAGGAGGGACATTTCAACAGGTCCCAGATAGGCCACAGGCATTTCGGCGACGGCTGCAACATCGTTCGCATGAACACGACAACGCAGAAGACGCTCATCTTCGGCTCCGAACCGAACGCCGCCGTGGAAGCGATAACCGGGGACAACCGAGTCAAGTGCTTCCGGGGTGCCATCGCGGCCGCGAAGGGCTGGAACCGCCTCCTCACAACGAACGAAATGTGGACTGTAATGGCTGGCCTCGGCGGCGTCCAGTCTTTCACCGACCTCGAAACGGCCGCCGGCCGCACCTACGAGACGGTCGCCATCTACGGCGACGACTTCAAGGAGGGCCGCAACGGCACGCAGACATCGTTCCTTGGCGGCGACACCGCCGCGCTCCGCTGGCGCGCGCTGACCGCGAGCTACAAATCCAACACGCTCCTCTGGAACGCGCCGAAGGACGCCGACCCCATGCCCGTTGTCTTTTCAACGAAAATAGGGCAGTGCAAGAGCGGCAACGCCCAGCCAATCCACCTAGAGGTGAATGGCACGAAGGTCTGGCCGGCGGACACGGCCTCGCGGGAAGTTGTCCAAGGTGACGAAATCAAGGTTGAAATCGGCGCGGAATACACCTATCCTGGACTCAACGAACTCAAGTGGGTCTATGACACAGAGCTGACCTCCAACTATGTGATCTTCGACCGCCACAAAATCAAGCTTGTCACTCCGGCCAACCCGTTCGTGATTACAATCAGGTAGAGGCGATGTCGATTGCAATCGACTGCAATCGGTTGCAATCGACTGCAATCGACATGAGAAAATCTCTTTTCGCCATCGCCTTCGCGGCGGTGCTTCTGGGAGGGCCGCGCTTTGTCGCGGCCACTCCCGGATTCTTCCACTTCGAGCGCATCGACGGCCACGATTAGGCCATCGACCCCGGCGGCCGCGCCCTTACGCTCGCGGGCGTCGATTTCGTGAACCCCGACGTCTTCCACAGCACGTTTCTGGGCTATGCGCCCTACGCGCGGTTCGTGGAGACCAACTACCCTTCGCGCCAGGCCTGGGCGGAGGAGACCGCCGGACGCCTCCGCGCCTGGGGCTTCAACATGCTCGCCTCGCACTGCGCGACCGAACTCTTCCCCGGCTTCCCCCACGCCGACACGCTCAACCTCAACAACCCCTTCGCGAAGTCCAAGGATCCCGAATGGCGCATCGCCGAAAATAAGGATGCACCCTCCACGGGCTTCCCGAACGTCTTCCACCCCGACTACGAAACGGCCGTCTTCGCCGCCGCCGCGAAGCGCTGCGCCCCGCACAAGGACGACCCCTCGCTTGTCGGCTGGTTCATCGATACCGAGCTGGCCTGGTGGGGCCGCAGTTCCGACTCAGGCGTCGGACTCTTCGACCTCGTGGCCCAGCTCCCGCCAGAACATAGCGCGCGCACAGCTCTGGATGAGTTTATGGCCACAAGGAACACAAAGGAGCACAAAGACCTTGTGGACTCTGTGTCCTTTGTGGTTGAAAAGAATCTCCGCGTCTCCGCGTCTCTGCGTGAGGTTTCCCGCACCGACAAGATCGCCTTCCTCCGGCTCATCGCCGAGCGCTACTTCTCCGTGAACGCCGCCGCGATTCGCGCCGCCGACCCAAACCACGCCGTCCTCGGCTGCCGCTTCGCCGGCGGGACGCTAAAGACGCATGATGTTGTCTGGGAGGTGGCCGGCAAATACTGCGACGCCGTCTCCTTGAACTGCTATGCGTGGTGCGACCTCGACCGCGGCATCGTCCTCACCGACCAGGGCGGGATACCGGTCATCGACGAATTCCGC
>JAGCUY010000176.1 GCA_017962605.1 Kiritimatiellia bacterium
CCTGACTCGGGCCCCGACTCGGGCCCCGACTCGGGCCCCTGACTCGGGCCCCGACTCGGGCCCCGACTCGGGCTTCTTCGCCACTT
This sequence comes from Kiritimatiellia bacterium, assembly GCA_017962605.1. Lineage (GTDB taxonomy): Bacteria > Verrucomicrobiota > Kiritimatiellia > RFP12 > JAAYLN01 > RGIG5952. Next base: position 87 of record JAGCUY010000176.1, read on the forward strand.
GATGAACAATGAAGATTGAGGATTGCTGAACAGTTCACGATGCCTCTGGCGCTCCCGAACCGCGCCAGCGCTCTCCGCCTTCCCGCCTCTATGTGCTATACTTGTACGCATGGAGAATCCCGCAAAAGAACTTACGGATGTTGGCACAATGGCAACATACAAGGATAAAGTTGTAGCAATTAAAGGGACAGGTAATTTGTAATAATCATTCATTCCTTTCTCCCTACGCATTTTGCATTTCACGCATTTCGCGGCTGCCTGGCGGCGCACAGCCTGATCCCGCACCATTCCTCGCACCTGCCGATTGGCCGCGCGCCCTTCTTGCGCCCGGCGCCGAAGTGCCTGCGGTGCTTCTGGAACTCGCCCTCCACGAACTCCGCCGAACCCACGAACGTCCCGCGCAAAAACTGCTTCACCCTGCACCGCAGCAGCAGGGGCAGCGGCACCTTGCCCCTCTGCCTGACGACTTCCTTCACCTTTTCGGAGTCAATCGCGTTGCCGCCCTTGACGTACAGGATCTCGCGGTACTGTCCCAGGTATTCCCCGGCGAAGTCCTTTTCAGTCGCGTCGGGCCTGAACACCTGCGCAAGCCCGCGCATGGCCACGCTGTCGCCGTTTATCGCGGCGTGGTAGCCATTCCACCTGTAGTCCTTGGGGTCGTCCACGATGCCCGCGCGCACGGGGTTCAGGTCGATGTAGGCCGACACGGCCGACAGCGCCTTCGAGTCGCCCTGGACGATGACGCTCTTGAAGCGCCCCTCCCACAGCGTCCCCGCGAACATCCCGCAGTTGTGCCTGAACCAGACCGAGTAGCGCTGCTTCAGGCACTTCATGAACGGCGAGATGTCGCCCATGCGCCGGGTGAACGCCTCCTGCTCCTCCTCGATGCGCTTCAGCATCTTCCTCTTGCGCATGTCCTCCCAGCGGGTGCGCAGCTCCTCGGCATTGTCCGCGCCGTAGAGCGCCGCGACCCTCCGCAGGAGTTCCTCCTCGGTGATCTCCCCCTTCCTCCTCACATGCACCAGCACGTGGAAGTGGTTTGACATCACGCAGTGGTTCAGGACGTCGATGCCCGAGAAGTAGGCGACCCTCCTCAGCATCGCGACGAACATGTCCTTCGCCTCGTCCGTGAACTTGAACTCCTGGAACGCCGTCCGGCTAACTATGTGGTACCAGCATTCCCCCTCATCCTTGATTCTTGCTTTTCGCATATAACCTCCAACAAATATTATACCATATTCTTGCAAATTGTCTGTCCCTTTGTAGCTACGAACGCGGAGGGATCGGAGGGCCACGGAGGCGCGGAGATTATTGTGAGATTATGAGAATATGGGATTATGAAATTATGAGAATGCCTCGCCCAACAATTCCATAATCTCATAATGGCTCTTTCCATAATTCGCAATCTCATAATGATTTTCCTCTACCCCTTGTCTCCGCCGCGCGCCGGCGCGGCCAGCAGGACGAGGGCGACCATGGTCAGGAACGAGAAGGGAATGAGGGCGAAGGAGTGGGCGAGGCCGAAGCGGTCTCCCGAGAAGCCCATGAGCCAGGTGAAGAAGCCGCACCCCGGCACGCCGGCGCAGGAGAGGACGATGAAAGCGAGGGTGGAGTCGAGCTGGGGCAATCGGTCGACGCAGAGGCTCTGGATGCTCGGCCAGAAGGGCGACGAGCCGATGCCGCAGAGGAAGAGCAGAAGGAAGAGCAACGGCCTCACAATGCCATGTGGGAGGGCGTCGCAGTGGAGCGAGAACGGGATGACGAGCGTGGAAATGGCCGCCCCGAAGACGCCGACGGAAACGATGAGTTGCTTGAGGTGGCGCTGTGCCACGTAGTTGCCGAAGCCGGTGCGCCCGATGAACATGCCGGCCGAAAAGGCGGCCGTGCCAAGGGCGCCGGCGAACGCGCTCGCCTGGAAGTGCAGGCGGACGAAACTCGTTGCCCAGAAGGTCAGGCAGTACTCGCCGCCGCCCGCGAAGAACATCGCGGCGAAATAAATCCAGAACCGCCGCGTGCGCAGGAGCTCGACAAGGCGCAACCACGTGCGGGACGGGGGATCGGGTTCGCCACGTTCCGGATACGGCGTCCGCGACGGCAGAAAGAGCATCGCCATCGGGACTAGCGCGAGAATGCCGACCGCCGCGAGTATGGCGCGCCAGCTGACATGCCAGACGAGCGCGGCGCCGGCGAGAAGGGCGAAGGCGAAGGTGCCCAGCGACCAGAAGCCGTGCGCGAAGTTCACGTAGCGGCCGGGGTCGTTCCCGTGCATGTCCTGGACGAATGGCGTGCCGAGTCCTTCGACGACCCCTTCGCCCAAACCGGCGACGAGCAGGACGGGAAGGACGAGCATGTAGGATGGCGCAAGCGAGCATAGGAGCAGGCCCAGCCCCATCGTGCCAATGGCGACGCCGAGTGGGCGGCGGTTGCCCCAGCGCGCTGCGGCGAAGCCGGCAAAGAGCATCGAAGCGCACATCGCCAGGCTGCGGACGACCTGAAAGGAGCCTCCAGTCGCCATTCCGCCATCCTGGAGCGGGAAACGAAGATCTTCGGCCATGTCCACGAGAACAACGGGGATGGCAAGGGAGGAGGCGGCGTAAGCGGCAAAGGTTATAAACGCGGCATAGTCGTACCGGCCGAAGCGCAGCCGCGCGCGCCCGGCGGAGGAAGCGGAACTCATGCATATTACTATAGCACTTTTCCCTGAAGGCGACAGGCCCGGCTCCTACTGCGACTCGCCGGGACAGCTCGCCTCGTTGTTCTTGCGGAGCGCTTCGAGCACCACGCGCTTGCGCGGGTTGTCGGCCGAGGGGCGGACGGAGCGCGGCCCGTCCGGCTCGTGTTCGAGGCTCCAGGCGTCCCACTCGCGGAAGGCGTGGTAGGTCCAGTCCCAGCCATACTCCTCGAAGAGGTCGATGCAGGCGCGCAGATACTCCTCCGCGCCCGGCGCCCAGGCGATTGCGCTGAACTCGCCCACGTAGATCTTCGCGTCGTGGCGCCGCTGGAAGTCGCGCACGGGGGCGAGCGTCGCGCGCAAGTCGGCTTGGTTCCAGCCCTTCGACTCGTCGGGCCACCTGATGCCGACAGGGCGGTTTCCCACGCCTTGGTGCGTGAACGAGTCCGGATGATACATGTGCACCTGATAGATGACGTTGTCGAGGGCTAGCGGCGAAAGGGTGCGGAAGCCGCCCGGCGTGTCCCAGTGGTTGGCCTCGACGATGATCGTGGTTTCGGGGTCGATCTCGCGGATGGCCTCGGCGGCCATGCGCTGCAGCGTCCAGTAATCGACGGCGGCGCGGAATAGCTGCTCGGGCTCGTTCACCAGATCGTAGCCGTAGATTACGTCCTCGTTGCCGACGAAGCGGGCGGCGATGCGCCGCCAGTAATCAACGAAGAACTCCGCGTAGCGCGGCTCGTAGAAGAGCGGAAGCTCGCCGCCGGCGGCGCGGCCGCCGGGCGTCACGTGGAAGTCCACGACGACCTTCATGCCATGGCGCCGCGCGAGCGGCAGCACGACGCCCTCCAAAACATCCAGGCGGCTGTCGAGCCACCGCGCGAACTCGTCGAGGTCGCTGTTCGAACCTGGCTTGCCCCAGTCGCGGACCATCTGGAAGCGGACGATGTTGGCGCCCCATTCGGCGAGCGTCGCGAAATCGTCCTCGGTCGGGTTGCGGCCGGGAAGCATGAACCCGCGCCGCCGCACGTCCCGCGAGACGCGTTCAGGATAGGCGACGCGCTTGTCCCGGTTGAGCGGCCGGAAGAGGCCGAGACCCTTGCCGCCGCGTAGCGTCGCAAGGTCGAAGACGACGCGGCCGCTTGCGCCCTGGAGGCCGAGCTGGAGCGTCGCCTTGTCTGGACGCGCCCCATTGAACCAGGCGTCGTTGCGGAGAAGCCGTGGCTGGAATGTGCCTGAAACGTTCGGGATGTTCTCCCAGCCCTCCCTGCCAGTTGCGGACTCGATCCAATGCAGCTGGATCTTGAGCCCGTGCCAATTGCGCTTTCCGCGCACGATCTTCTCACACTCGGCCGAAACCTCCACGGAGAACCCTTCGGCGTCCTGGAGAAGCGCGGGGTCGAGTGCGGCCTCGGCGAGGGCGTCCGTGAGTCCGGCGTCTGCAGGGATGTCAATGACGAGCCGCCCATCCTCCAGCGTCGCGAACCGGGGCGGCAGACGCCACTCAAGGCCGTCCAGCGGGGCAATCGGCAGCGCGGGCGCCTGGGCGACCTGCCCGGCGGGCGGAGGCGGGGGCGCGGAGGAAGCCGCAGCTGGAAGCGCGGCGACGGCAATGGCAATGGTTGCGAAGAATGGGGCCTTGAAAATGAGCTGCTTTTTCATGGTTTCGTTCGTTTGACGTTCTGGCATCGGCAGGCGGCATCGTCGGGAGCGGCAAGCCCCGCAGAATCATGATACCATTCTAGCATGGAATGCAGGTGGCTCCAACCCTGCAAATGCGCAATTTTGGCGGCTGGCGGTATGCGCAACGCAACGGCACCCGCCGGAGCGATTTCTACCGTCCTTTCCGCGCCATGTTGCGGAAAGCGCCCATTGTGGCCCCGAAGCGCGCCTTGAAGAGCGGGTTGGCGTACTCTGCGGAGGAGAAGCCGCAGGAAGTGGCGATGGCCTCGAGCGGCGCGGACGTCGCGAGCAGCAGTTTGCGGACGCGGTCGAGGCGGGCGTCCAGGATGGCGCCGTGGATGGTGCGGCCGGAAGCGGCGAATGCGTATTCGGCGGCGCGGCGCGAGAGGAACATCGCACGCGCGACATCGGCGACCGAGATGCCCCGGCAGGCATTGCGCGTGATGAACTCAAGGCCGTGCTGGAGATAGGGATGCTCGTCCTGATGGACCACGCGGGTGCTGCCGCGTGAGGCGATGCCCAGGACGCCGTAGGTCTCATGGCGGTCAGGGCCGCGGCTGCGGCCGGCATCTGCATCGGCCATGCGGGCGTCCAGAAGCCGCGCGGCGATCCGCCCGGCGTTCTCGAAATCGACCATCACGCTCGAAAGCGACGGCAGGCAGCTCCCGCAAATAAGCTCGTCGTTGTCGACGCCGAGGATGGCGACATCCTGCGGCATGCGCAACGAGGCCAGACGCGCGGCCGAGAATACCGCCACGGCGACGACATCATTCGGCGCGAAGACGGCGCAGGGCTTGGGGAGCGACCGCAGCCAAGCGGCCAGACGTTGACGCTCGGCCAGGCGGTCGTCCTTGTCGCCGATGCTCCAGACGAGCACATCCCGCCCGGCCGCCTCCACCGCCGATATGAACGACTCCTTCCTGGTTTCGAAGAAGTTCCAGTCGAGGGCCGGCGCGACGAAGGCAATTGAGGCGGGGTCGCGCTTCAGGAGTTCCTGCGCCGCCGTCACGCCGACGGCGCGCGAATCGCACATGACGGTGTCGATGCCGCAGTCGTCGCCGAACGAGCGGTCAACGCTGACAACCGGGCGTTGCAGCCTGAGCGGGTCGATGATGTGGTAGAGCGGCCAGAAGTCGATGACGAAGCCGTCGTAAATGTCGAGTTCGTCCAGCGACGTTATGCTCTGGCCGAGGGCGCCGATGTTGAAGACGGTCTCGACGTTCCATCCCGCCTTGGCGGCATAGTCGCAGAACCCCTGCAGCTTGCACCGGTGCGCCGGCGATTCCGGGACAAATGCGGCCAGGACAATGCGGCTCTTGCGCATGCCGCCGGAAGGGAGCCCCCGTTCTTTTGGGGTTTTGTCCAGCGGACTTCTCATTTCCTTGCTGGTAATTCTAGCATTTCATCCGAACTTCAGCAGCCAATGGAGGCGCCAAGCCGCAGGTAGTCCTGGTAGAGCGGGGCGTAGAGAATCGTCACCGACGGGTCGGGCCGGTATTCGCGGTCCATCGCCGACGCGAGGCACCCCATGGCTTCGGGGACGCTCTTGAAAGTTCCTTGGTGGTTGATTCCGGCGCACCCGCGCCGGGGTAAAATTATCGAAGATAGTCTAGCAAAGGGTGGGGTGGGTGTCAAATTCAGGCAAGAGGCAATGACGATGTAAAGGGATTCCTCACTAACACGCCGCCGTACCTTGCCCCATCGGTCATGTCTTCAGATAAAACGACATTGCAGTCACTCGCTTCAGCTCCAGCGATGATTAACGCATCATAGAATTGAAGGGGAAACTTGCTTTTTAACTCCTATCGCCTTGCATTTGCTTCTTCCCGATTAAAGACGAATCCTTCCTCGCGAGAGCCATGTTGGGACATGAGAAAATCAAACATCTCTGCTGCCTCCTGTCCAAATTTCTGGGTGGCAGCGGAAAACTCCACTTTTTCCACATTTTGCTGACGAGGAACCGCAACGGGGAGTGTCATGTCGTGGAAGCCGCTAAAGGGCATCATATCCAAGTCATTCCCTCCCTGCGACAGAAGAAAGCGAACAAACAGTCCAACCGCCCGCTGCTGCGCATCGGTTAGGCACTCATAGTCTTTCTCGACAAGCGCGTATGGCATTACCCAATCATCCTCCTCTGATTCAACTACAATGGGTCTAACAAACTTCCCAACATCTTGCAAAAGATGCAAAAGTCCAATTGTCAGTTCGTCAGTTCCGGGTTGTTCGGTTCTCCGTTGGTGGTTATTTCGGCGCACCCGCGCCGAGTGAAAATTATCGAAAATAGTCTAGCAAAGGGAAGGGTGGGTGTCAAAAGGATGGTTATCCTAGGAACACACCCTGCCCCTTCAGCACCTACGGCGGCACTCGCGCCAGCTGGCCCGCCGCCGGTGCCAAGGACATCAAACGATTGGTCTATGGGATTCATTTTGTGGATTGTTTTACCTCTATGGCGTCCAGCGCGAAAACGTGCGCGGGCTGTCCGCGCCCGCCCCAGGTTTCCGCAACGACCAGGCGCATGGCTTCGGCGTCGGTTGGAGTGAACGTCACTTTGCGGAAGCGAAGGATGTTCAAGTCGTCCTGGAAAACCGTCCGCCATTCGCCGCCGGACCTCACGTCGATCCGGAACGACTTGGCGAGCATCTTCGGCATTTCCGCGCGTTCGGTCGTCGCCTCTAGCTTGCGCATCCGCTTGCCGGTGAAGGTCATGTCCGAGTCAAAGACGATTCTGGCGCCGGACAGTCGGCGCGGAGCCACCCAGGAATAGACCATGCTTTCGCAGCCAGCATCAACCCACACGCCGTTGTCCTCGCCGCCGTAGCGGCGGTCGATGCCATTACGCAGGTTTTCCATTTCCGGCGCAATCACGGCTTCCGCTGTGAGCGGCGACACCTTGCGCCAGCGGAACGGCAGCATGCAATCGTCGTCCTCCAGCGCGTCTTGGAGCTCCCCGATCCGCTCGCGCCGCAGCTGGGCGGGGTCAATCCCGTATTTGACGAGAAGCGCCGCCGCCGTTCCTACGGCTTGACCGAGCGCAGCGCACGTTCCCATGACGCGCGTCGATGACATGCCGATATGGGTGCAGGAGATGTCGCGTCCCGCGAACATCAGGTTGGGGACGTTCACGGAGTAGAGGCAGTCGAAGGGGATGCCGAACGGGGAAGGGCAGGCGTGGTGGACGCTCTGGTGGCCGTGCTTCCAGAAGGCGTCGGGGTCGTGGTCGTCGAGCGACCAGCCGCCGTAGGCGACAACGTCATCGAAACGGCCGCCGTCCATGACGTCGTGCTGGGTGAGGATGTGCGGGCCGATGAAGCGCGTCGATTCGCGCTTGCCGGGAAGGGAGCCGATCCAGTCGAGTTCGTAGTCCCTGCAGCGGCCGTCGGGATGGTTCTTCATGTAGGCCCAGACGCCATAGGCGATTTTTTTGAGTTCGAGCTGGATTTCGTTGGCGTCGCCGATCGTGTCGATGTTGCCGCCGAACTCAATCCACCAGAAGTTGTTGTTCTCGGGATCGAGGCGCTTGTAGGAGAAGTAGCGTCCCTTTTCGGCGGGCTGCGGGTCGTTGACGAAGTCGGCGTCGGTGAACTTGTAGGCCCAGGAGGGTGGAATGAACGGGTGGTGTTCATCGGTCTTGCGCAGTTGGAGCAAAATGGAATTGCCCATCGTGCGGTGGTCGCCGCCCTTCTGCAAGAAGTCCTCCCCAAACTCCTCCGGGAACTCGCGCCCGTGGCGGAACTTCGCTCCGGAGAGGCGCAGGATTCCGTCGCCGCTGCAGTCGGCGAACCAGCGGCCGCGGATCGTCCAGCGCGTGCAGGCGTTGCCGTTCCACGCCTTGATGGCGGCGATGCGCCCGCCCTCCATCTCGACGCCCTCGACCGAGGTGTTGAGGAGCAGCGTGATGTTCTTCTCGCCGAGCACCGCCGAGAGCATCACATCGTCCCACATCGTGTAGCGCATGAGCGGGTTGTGGTGGAAGTTGCGGAGCTGGAGCTCCTCCAGGATGCCCGCCTCCTTGTTGTCGTCGCCGTGCGCCCCCATGATGCCCATGCGCATTTCGCTCGAGCAGTTGCCGCCGAGAACGGGGCGGTCCTGCACGAGGACGACAGAAGCCCCGCGGCGCGCGGCCGCGAGCGCCGCGCAGACGCCTGAGAGGCCGCCGCCGACAACGACGAAATCGGCCGACGCCTCCTTCTCCAGCACGACGGGAGAGTTCGCCTCTGTGCGCATAGGCCTGTCTTCGCGCCCTGCGTCCGCAAGGTCGCTTTTTGCGATGTCAAAAGTATTGATGTCCATGGTTGGTGATGATATTAGTATTTTCCGGTGCGTCACGCAAGTGCCAACTCTGTGCCTTTCAACCTTTCAACACGCTTTAGCGGAGGAATGCTCCTTGTGCCTTTAGGGAGGTGGCGAGCATGGCTGGATCGAGGTTGCGCGGGGCTGTCCCGCCCCTGGCGCACAGCGCGGCGGCCGTTCCGGCAGCCTCGCCCATTGCCATGCTTGGCGGCATCACGCGCACCGCCCCCGCCGCCTCGGCGTCGGCCGAGAGACACCGACCCGCGACGAGGAGGTTATCCACCTTGAGCGGGACTAGACTGCGGTACGGGACGCCATACCAGTTGCCGAACTGTGCGGCTTCTGCCACGCCTCCTACCTGGTGAATCTCTTCCGGCGCGAAACCGGTTTGACGCCGCGCGAATGGGGCAGGGAAAGGATTTGATATGGCGGGACTCGCTGTTTGCCGATCAGCCCCCATGTGCTATACTTGATTAGCATGAAGCATCCCAAAACAGAACAAACCTCCGCCGCCGCGCGGGCGCGGCGCATTGTCCGCACCAGTTTTGTCGGCATAGCCGCGAATGTCCTTCTTGCCGCGTTCAAGGCCGCTGTGGGGCTTGTCGCCGGATCGGTGTCTGTCGTGATGGACGCGGTGAACAACCTCACCGACGCCCTCGGATCCATCCTGACGCTCGTCGGGGTCAAGCTCGCGCGCCGCGCGCCGGACGCGAAGCATCCGTTCGGCTACGGGCGTATCGAGTATTTCAGCGCAGTCTCCATCGCGGCGCTTGTGCTGACGGCGGGCGCCGGGTCGCTCGTGGAGTCAGTCAAGAAAATCGTGCATCCTGCGGTGCCTGAATACGGGATGCTTTCACTCGTCGTCGTTGCGGTGGCGGTGGTGGCGAAACTGCTCCTCGGCCGCTATGTCTCGGCGCAGGGCCGCGCATGCAATTCCGATGCGCTCGTCGCATCCGGAGCGGACGCGAGCTTCGACGCCATTCTTTCCGCCTCCACCCTTGTCGGCGCGCTTCTCGTGAAGTTCGCCGGACTCAACCTCGACGGCTGGATCGGCGCGGGCATCTCGCTCTTCATCCTCAAGGCAGGCGCGGGGATGCTGATGGAGTCGGTAGGGAACATCATGGGGAGCCGCCCCGACGCGGAAGTCTCGAAGAGAATCCGCGAGACCGTCGAAGGCGTGCCTGGCGTCATCGGGGCCTACGACCTCGTGCTGCACAACTACGGGCCGGACACCGCAATCGGCTCGGTCCACGTAGAAATCGACGGCTCGCTTGATGCCGCCGCCATCCACCGCCTCACGCGCGCCGTGCAGCTCGCCGTCTTGGATAAGTTCCACGTCTTCCTTACCGTCGGCATATACGCCGTCGATCCTGCGCGGCGCGCCGACAGCGACGCCGTCGAGGCCGCGGCGAAGCGCCACCCCGGCGTCAAGGCCGTCCATGGTGTCTTTTTTGATGAAGAACGCGGTACCCTCTCCTTTGATGTGCTCGTTGACTTCACCGTCCGCGACCGCGATGCCCTCCGCGCCGCCATTCTCGCCGAACTTCAAGGGCGCTTCCCGAATCGCTCCATTGCAATCAACTTCGACACCGATTATTCCGATTGAGCGAAGTCCCCTACACGCCTTTCTCCGATGCCATTATGATGGACCACATTTTGTAATTTGAAGAACGGCACAATGACATGAAACTTGCAGGAACATTAATTGCGGTCAAGGACATGGATAGGAGCAAGCGATTCTACCATGATGTGCTGGGACTGGATGTCATCACTGACTTCGGTTCCAATGTCACATTGGATGGTGGGGTCGTGTTGCAGACGCTGGACACATGGGAGTCATTCATCAGGACGGACAATGTCGTCTTGCCGAACAACGCGGGCGAACTCTATTTCGAGGAGGATGACATTGACGAATTCTGCAAGCATTTGGAATCCTTTGAAATCCGCTTTATTCACAAATTGTTCGAGCATCCCTGGGGACAACGCGTCATTCGGTTCTACGATCCTGACGGGCATGTCATCGAAGTTGGGGAAAAGCTGGATTCCGTCATCCTGCGTTTCATGAAACAGGGATTGTCTGTGGAGGAAACGGCAATCCGGATGGATGTGCCGCTCGACTTTGTCCAATCGTGTTTGAACAAACAGTGACGGCCACGGCTGTTAGCGTTCATCTGCGCCCATGAGTCGTCCGTCAGTCTCTTGCGGCTCTCGTCAATATAGAAGCACTCCTTTTTCGTTCCGCCCTCGTTAAAATCGTGAATCCAACCGATTACGGCGTTTCATTTTCCACGAGATTACGGTGCGGAATTCTTTTTCGTTCTTCGCTTTATTAATCCAAACTACCGAACGTAATTGCGCCAAACTACCGAATACAGTTGCAGTTCCAAGGACGATGTAATTGTCTGCCCGATTGTCCGCTTGAAACCATAGTCTTGGCATCATCGGCGGAGGACAGAGAATGGAAGAACGCAAATTTGTTTACACCGAACGACATTCGCAAATGGGGAATGCCGCGCTTTGTCGCGGCCGCCAATAAAAGAATTCCGCACCGTAGTCTTGCAATTTCGTTTTCCAGTTAGTATCTTGCACATTCTCACATTTCGCGAAATGTGCGTAAAAACACCTAGCGCTTTTGAAGGTCACAAAAAACTCACGTGGAGTTGTGGCGAGGCGGAGAAGGCATCGAATGGGAAATCAAATCAGGTCCTTGATTTCAAATGCGGGATTTCCGCCGCATCCATCCTTGTGAAGCCGAAGCACTTTTTGCGAAGCCCCATGCGAACAGTCGCCTCGGACAAATTGGATATCACAATTTGTGATTTCCATTTTTAGAATTCATCATCAGGCAACAGGAATAAGAATCTTTCAGATTCCTCCCTCTTTTCTTCCGCCTTGCAGCGTCGGTTAAACTGTCCGTTAGTCTGTTCTAGGTTGTTCCGTTCTCCATTGGTTGTGGTTCGGCCTAGCCAAAATGAACGGGTGTAAATTTGTATAGCTATGCCGTGGCGTTTTGACGCTTCGCTGCCGCAAAAGCCTTGATTTTCTCCCCAAGCTCACGAACGGTTTCCCCATTGGCGAAATGCCGCTGATGCCACGAAGTATAGTCCTCAGGGGAACGGCTCATCATCACAACAAACCGTTCGGTATCAAGATACCCGAAATGGTCAATGAGCACGTTGAAACATTCAGTCCGAAGATGGCTGTCTGAAATCATTGTCCGTCCTCCATTATGAAATCAATAGGATTTGCAATCCTCATATCGCCGAGTATTTGCAGTTTCTTGGTTATGCCCTTGTCCGTCGTCAGAGACCAATCGCAGGAAGCTGTCTCGGCACACTCACGCCAAAGTGAAATTTATCGTGAATAGAATAGCACAGGGTGGGGAGTGTGTCAAATTGGACGAGTTACCTTGAACTCCATCAAGATACGCCCCGTCCGTTTCACCGGAAACGGGTTCATGACCCGCCCGTTTGCCCTCGGCGGCGAAGGCCTCGACCCTGCCGTCAAGTGCCGCTCCTGCTGACTGGCACTGCCCGCGCTGCAAGCGGCCCAAGACCGCCGTCGGCCGCGCGTAGGCTTGGCGTCATCTACCTTCCCACGGCGTGCCGTCGAGGAGGAAGAGCGGGGTGTCGCGCAATGGAATGTGATTCAGCTTCAGCACGCCCGGGGCAAGGCGCTCTATGCACTTCTCCGGGAGCGGCTCCACCGTGCCTTCCAGCGGGTTGGCAATGAGCGGCGCCTTGTCAATGCCGCGCCAGACGAGCGTGGCCGTGCCGTCGTATTCGACGGTGTGCAGCGGCTCCGGCAGCCAATAGGCGAGTCCGCGCGCGCCGTTCGCGAGGTCGAACATGCCGAAGGGCAGTTCGCGCGCGCCCGGCTCGCGCATCCCCCAGCCGAGGTGCGGCGCCGCTTCGCGGCAGAACTGTACCGGCGCCGGAACGTGGCGTGGCGTCCCGCGCAGGATCGATGCGAGCGCTCCAAGCGCACGATACGACGGCTTGGGCGTGTATGTGCCGGTGGCGCGGCCGTCCGGGCCGAAGTCTGCCGCCAGCACCCCAAAGTAGCCGTAGTCGAGGATCGAGCCGATGTCGCCAGTCGTGCCGTTGAGCGCCTCCACCATGTCGAGGCAGGAGAAATACGACGAGAACTCCACATCGGCGATCAGGTCGGCGACGGCGTGGCGCAGGAGCTGGCGCGCCTGCTTGCGGGGCGTCCATGCCTGGTCGCGCAGCGCGCCGTGGCCGTCGGGGCGCGACTGCGACCCGCTTTCGCCCTGGATGATGCGGATGTCCTTGTTACGCGGGCGCAGCATGGCTTCGAGCATCTGCACCTTCTCTATGGAGCTGCGCTCGTCGTCGGCGTATTGGTGGTAGGTGAAGCCCCAGACGTCGTCCAGCGCCCCGGTGTCGATGAGTTCGTGGAACCAGGGCGTATCGGCCCAATGGCACATCGAGCCGGCGATGATCTTCGCCTCCTGGTCGGCCGCGCGGATGGCGGCGGCGGTCTCGATGACGAAGCGCCCGTATTCGGTGCCGCTCGGGCCGTGCTTCCAGCACCAGACGCCGTCCGGCTCGTTCCACACTTCCCACGCCGCGACGCGGCCCCGGAAATGGGCGACCGTCGCCGTGACGTAGGCGGCCCACGCGCGGCGCTGCTCCTCGGTGGCGATTGGCGGAACGCCAACGCCGCCAAAGACATTCTCCGCGCCGCCGCCGTAGAGGCCGTTGCCGTAGCAGAGGCACACCCACGGCTTTAGACCAAGGCCGACGAGGTCGTCGACGATGGCGTCAAGCCAGGCGAAATCGTAAACGCCCTTCTCGCGCTCGGTGCGCTGCCAGCCGCTCTGGAGGCGGATCCAGGAGACGCCCGTCGCGGGCAGGAATGGGTAGGCCTTCGTCGGGTCGAAGAGGTCGCGGTCGAGCTTTTCAAAGCCAAGGCCGAGGAATTCGGAACGGACGCCCGTTCGCGTGTCGATGGAAGGAATCGTCATATTTATATTTTACCTGACGACAAGGGTGAATGGCAATTGTCCACGACGGAGGAACTCGGTCGGGGCGAGGATGCCGCGCGAGATGCGCAGTTCGTCGATCTGGCCGTTGAAGAAGGCCGTGGTGGAGGATGACGCGCCAATCCACACGGGCGCATAGCCCTCGCCGTAGCAAAGGCGTCCCGCCTTGGTCTTCGTCCATGCTGGCGTAGGGTTGTAGTCCTTATATATACTCGCCGTGACTTTGCCGTCCGATTGCGAGAGCGTAAGGGCAATGTGATGCCACTTGCCGTCGAATGCGACCACTCCCGTATCCTCGTTCATGCCAGTTTCCTCGAAATACGATGCGCCGACGAGCGCACAGCGGAAGCGAAGCACTCTGCTGTCATACTCGCCTCCTGAGAGCCCCCAGACGGGAATGGGTGCCGTATCGCGGTAAAGATTGCACCGCACGATACCGGCAAATTTTGCCTGAGGGTCTGCTTTTATGCGGAATTCTATCGTCTGGTCTTTGACTAGCGGCAAAAGCAGATTGTCGGCGTATTTCACCACGCCCGTGGAACAAGAGAGGACGGCGAGGTTTTCGCTTCGCAGGACGTTGTCGTTGCCGTCCACGACGCGCTCGCCAGCATCAAGAGCGACAAACGACGGGGGTGTGCCGCCGGCCGCAGCCGCCGTGGCGACGCCGTTGGTGAGCGCGAAGGCCGGAGCGGAGGCGTCAAGGACGTTGTCGAACGTAGCCCAGGCAAGCGTCTTGCCGGAAAGAACGACGTGGTCGGGGCGCAGGAACTCGCCGACCGTCAGCGCCCTCATGGTGATGCGCACGTTGTCGATCAAGCCGTCGTAGGGCTTGTACGCGCCAGTGTTGTCGTAGCCGCCGCCGATGTAGATCGGCGTGTTTGTCGGCGCTACCACACCTGTGTATGTAGGCGATGAAACCGGTTCGTAGTCGCGGAAGAGGGTCATCGTGCCGCGAGCGCGATCAAAAACGACAGCCGCATGGTGCCATTGTCCGTCGTCGGTGCGAATCGTGTCGACGATCGAAACAGTGCTGCCCGCCGCCCCCGGCACCGTCGCCGCCGTGAGCTTGCCGACGTTTCCGCCGCCGCCGAATCCAATGTTGAACTGCACGTTGTAGCCGCCGAGACGACGCACAAGCGGCGTATATTCCGGCATCTGCTTTGCCGTCTTGTAGCAGCACTCAACCGTGAAAGACGAGTTCGAGAACACATCCTCCGGAGGTTGCCACGCAACGTAACGCTTAACGATCTCCCCGGTGGAGCGGTATCCTGTTGCATTCGTCAAGCAGTAGGCGCTTGTGCGGCCAGTCTCGTCCAGCAGCGAAGAGTAAACCGTCGAAAACGGTGTGGCGGCGGCAATGGTCTGCGGAATGGTCTGCGCACCCCAGTGGTGCACGGCTGGGCCGACAGCCGCGTCGTTGAAGAACCCCTGCGTTGTCGCAAGTCCTGTCGGCGGCTCGAAGTCGAGATGGAGCAGCACGTCGGAATCTTCGTCCGCCGCCCGTTCCGTGCGCGTGAAGTGAAGGAAGTCCGGTGGATCAAGCACTTCGTCGGAAATGCGGAAATGGGCTATGGAGCCGCCGAACGGCCCTGACGTCTGCGGCGTGTTGCCGATGAATAGGTCTTCGCCGGAGTTGTACCAGACGCTTTCATCAAGCGAACCCTCATTGGACAAGGCATAATCGAAGAATGTCTTGACCTTTTTGGTGTCGTCATTCACACTGAAGGCGACATGATGCCAGCGACCGTCATAGATTCCGGTCGTAAAAAAATCGACTGATTTGTTCGTGCCGGAGATGACCTCGCCGTTAATCGTGTAGCCCGACTTCGTGAAACGGACGGACATCTTGTTGTTTGCAATGACGCGCAGTCCCCAGCTGTCGCAGTTCTTGATGGTGGTGCCTCCGTTCTTGAGCTGACCCGGCATGACGGCGACACAGTTCCAGTCGCCTTGGGCCGTCCCCTGCTGCATTCTGACGAAGCATTCGACGGTGAAGGTCTTGAGCCGCAAGGCCGCTGGGTCTGCAACGCGGAGCGCACCGGCGTTGCCGTTCAAATTGATCTTGTGGAAGTAGAGGCCCGTCGCCGCTGCGGCGTTGGTGCCGGAGACCGGATCATAGACGCCGTAGCCGGCCGGGAAGGCGTTGGTGCCTTGCGGACAGTAATCGCTGCCCGAAATCCACGATGCGCCGGAGCGCGACGACGGCACTGCGTCCAGCGTTCCACCATCACCTTGGTTGGCGAACACGGTTGCCGTCGTGGTGCGGACGCCGTTCTCGTAGGCCAGAGGCCAGTAAGCGACGGTGTTCGCCGCCGCGTTGGCCGCGGCGAATGCCACCGCTACTGTAGCGACGAGCGAGGAGTGACGAGTGACGAATTGAGGGGCTTTTTTCATCTTGACAGTCCTTGTTTGGGTTGAAGATGCGACTATTATCCCAAAAACGACTGTCTTGTGCGTCCCAAATGCTATCCAGAAAATCCCGAACCACCGCCATCGCGCCATGCGCGCGGGGTCGTGCCGAAGCGGGCCTTGAAGGCCGCCGCGAAGTGCGATGGCGACTTGTCATGGATGGCGAAGGCGACCTGCTTTATCGATAGCGGGCTTTCGCGCAGCAGCCGCGCGGCAGCGTCAAGCCGCAGGTTCGCGAGGTGCTTCTCAGGAGGTTCGCCGACGAGAGCCGTGAAGCGTCTGTAAAAGACACTGCGCGAAAAGCCGAGAGCGCGCGCCTCGGCGGCGAAATCGACGGGTTTCATGCACCGCGCCTGAAGCGACATGGAGAAGGCGCGGATGCGGTCGTCGTCCGACGGGCGCGAAAACACCTTGCCCAGCCCCTTCTCAAGTGCCGCGGGTTTCGCCGGATGGTCGCGCAGCGCGACAAGGCGCGTCACCAGCGCCCAGCAGCGCGCGTCGAGTTCATCCGCCACTCCGGGTTCAAGGCGGCGCGGGAAGAGGGCGCGCATCTCGCGGATGGAGTCAAGCAAGTCGGGGGCGCCGCCGACCGGCCACATCGGCAGCGCCCCGTGGCCATCGTCCACACCGGCGCGCCGCAACGCCGCCTCCATTCCGGGCGGATAGATGATGTAGAACGCCTCCCGCCAGCCCGAGGCCCGGTATTCGTGGCGCTCGCCGTGGCGTTTCATCATCACGTGTGGGAAGGAGCATTCGTGCCGGACGCCATTCACGAAATCGACGGCGGTGGCATCGCATGAACGAAGGCGGACGCAGAACTCGGTGCCGAAACTGCGATGGGTGCCGCGGTAGTGCACCGCGCCGGTGATTATCCACCCAACCACCGTAACAGGGAACGGGAACCTCAGGCGGCGCGGAACGTCGCCCAGCGAACACCACTCAATTTCGTCGATGCGCTGCTCCAGGATGTGCCGGGCAACATGGCCGCGAGCGGCGGTGGACCTTCCCTTCTTCATTACGGGGTCTCCTGGCGGACAAGTGCGCCAATGGGGAGCGGCGGCTTGAAGACCGCGCCTGGGGCGAGCGTGAAGGGCGGGACGCCGAGGCAGCGCACGTCGGGGTGCTGCGTGCCGTCCTCCTTGCGAAACCACATGGCTGCCGAGACGACGCCAGGGTCGCGCGAGGTCACGCCCCAGCGTGAGCCGTCCACCAGTTTCCACCAGCCCTCGACCGGTCCCTTCCAGAGATTCGGGACGGAAGCCTCCCGGCTTGGCTTCGGCATCTCCTCGGCGGCGAGCGGCCTCAGGAATATGTACTCCACGTCGATTGGCGCGTCGCCGATGTTTTCGAGTTCCACAATCTCGGCGAGGATGTCTGCGGATCCGGGGGCGATCGAGAGGCGGTCGGTGATGGCGAAGGCGACGCCGGAGGCGGCGTGTGCAAGACCCTCGGCGCGGATGCTGACGGTGCCGATGCCGGAGGCCTCGTCTCGTGCGAAGGAGACATCGGTGACGCGGGAGACGCCAGTCCACTGCGTCGCGCCGTGGTCGTCCCACTGGAGCAGCGCGTTCCAGCGTCCCGCGGGCGCCGCGCCGCCGTATGCGATCCCGTCGGCCATGCGGCTGCCGCCGATGCGGCCGGAAACGCGAACGAAGGCGTTGGAGAGAATCCAGGAGCCGTCGGGCTCCTGCTGGAACCCGACGGAACCCACCGTTGGCACGGTGGGCGCACAGGACCCTTGGGAAAGGCCAGCCTCCGCGAAGAAGCGGTCGCGCTCGGACAGGGGAGGACCCGGCTCTGTCCGGGCCGCAGCGACTTGGCTTGCTCCTGCGGCCGCTACGGAGCGCGGCACTCCCTGCGAAAGGGCGCTTCCAGCCTCCGCATGCACCCGCGCGAACATGGCGGTGAGTTCGGGATACGGCTCGTCGTTGACGTTCACGAGGCCGTAGTTGCTGTTCTCGTGGAAGTCCTTGTTGAAGCCGAGCGCGGGGTCGTCCTGCCACATGAAGAAGTCGTCGCCGACGAAGAACGGCAGCGCCATGACGGTGCGCAGGAGCATCTCGGAGGCCAGGGCGCGTTCGGCCTGGGTTTGGAAGCGCTGGCCCGCGCCGTATGTGCATGGCAGCCCCGAGTCGAGCGCCGGGAAGCTCCACTCAGTTAGCAGCAGCGGCTTGCCGCCGGCCTTCTCGTGGAAGGCCCAGAAGGCGTCGGCGAGCGGGACGCCGCCGCGCTTTTGAAGAACGACGCCGGTGTCGAGGTCGGCCCATGGATAGACGTTCACGGAGACGATGTCGCAGTGGCGTCCGCACGCGGAGAGGATTTCAGGCGCGAAGTCCATGCCGGCGAAGCGGTTGCCTAGAATGAGATGGTCGGGGTCGGCCTTGCGGATGGCGGCGCAAAGGGTCGAGAAGTATTTTTCCGCGATGAGCGCGACGAATGCTCGCTTGGTCGAGGCGGCAACCTCACCCGGAGCCATTGAGGACGCGGAGTCTTTTCCGACAGGATTAACGGAATTGACAAGATTTTTATTGGTGTTTGTGGACAAAGATTCTCTCTGCCCCTCAGCATCTCTGCGTTGAAAATCAATCACAAAGCGCTCTAGTGCCTGGCGGGCGCTGTGTTCCGGCGGGAGTGTGCGCACCAGATCGAAGAGGCCGGTTGCGGAGTCGCCGAGGCCCCACCAGCGCAGCTCGTTGTCGAGGAAGTAGCCGACGAGCCATGGATCGCCTAGGTGGGGCGCGCAGCGCTTGCGGGCGAGTTCGTCGCAGGTCTTTTCGAAGTCGGGGTGGAAGACGTTTGGGAATGCTGTTCCGGGCGCGTTGCGGTATGGGGAGATCCAGCGGTCGGGGTCGTCGCCGCGGCAGAGGTGTGTTGAGAAATAGAGCGAGTCGGCGCCATCGGCGTGGGCGAGGGTGCGGTAGCGCATCTGCGGGCCGGTGCCGACGGCCAGGAAGCAGAATCCCCAGGAGGAGAGGCGCGCGGCGGTGGCCTCGGCCCACTCGTCGCGCGAGGCGTATTTTTCCTTGACGGTTTTGCCGTATGGGGCGTAGCCAAGCGGCTCGCAGAACATACCCTGCGGCATGCACCAATCGACGCCGGCTAGATAGACGCCGCGCCCGACGGGATCGACCATCCAGTCCCGCCCGCCGATCTTCTCCACGTGGAAGAAGCCCGTAACCGCGCCCCGCACGCCGGTCTCCGGCCCCACTGGGCGATAGGGCGGCGGCGCCGCGGTGGCGCAGAGAGAGACAGCAATGAACAACGAAGCGGCAAAAGACAGGCGGCAGGAGACAGGAATTATCATCGCGAAATCAGTATATCCACTAGCATCCCATTCACTCATTGAATGAGGTGCAACGAAGACAGTTTACACGGTTTTGAAGCAGATTTCAAGGTGGGTTCCGCGCGGCATCGTGAAAGAGGCGGCGGAGAGCCACGGCATCCGCTACCGGACGTTCGACCCGTGGAGCCACCTGGTGACGCTGCTGGTAGTCCAGTTGTCGCGGGAGGAGTCGCTCAACGGCATCTGCGACATCGCGCAGGCCATGTCCTACGAGTGGGACAGGGCCGGCATGGAGATCCCGCGCCGCAACACGCTGTCGAACGCCAACGCGAAGCGGGACCCGGCCATATGCGGAGGATGATCTTCCTCACGAACAACTTCGCATGGTCGGCGAAGACCATCGCGGAACTCTACAGGGCACGCTGGGAGGTCGAGACCATCTTCAAGGAACTCAAGCAGACCTGCCAGATACACGACTTCATAGGATACAGCGAAAACGCCGTCAAGTGGCAGGTCTGGGCCGGCCTCATCGCGCATCTCCTCCTGCGCTTCACCAGGCATCTCGCCAAGTGGAAGAACAGCTTATCGCGCCTCGCCGGCATCGTCCGGGGGTGCCTCTGGCTTAAGAAGGACTTGTTCTCCCTCCTCGACTCAATGGGATGCTAGTGATTTCCTATTGTGCGAACCCGTCAAGCAGTGCCCGTTTGCGCGGGGTGTCCTCGGGGGCCGGTTCCATGGCCGGGATGGAGGGGCCGATTTTCTCGACGTCCCAGACGGGGCTTTCACGGAAGGCGTGGTAGGTCCAATCCCAGCCAAACTCGTTAAAAAGCGCGATGCAGTCGCGCAGGTAGTTCTCCGCCCCCGACGCCCATGCGGCGGCGCTGAACTCGCCCACATAGATGCGACAGTTGTGGCGTTTCTGGAAATCCAGCACAGGCGTGAGTTTTTGGCGCAGGAACTCGCGGGTCCATCCCTTGGCGGCATCCGGCCACGCGATGGGGTTCCCGTCCTCCTCCCGTGGGCGCTTTGCGACGCCCTGGTGCGTGAAGGCGTGCGGCGCATAGACGTGGACCTGGTAGATCACGTTGTCCATCGCAAGCGGGGAGAGATAGGCGTATGCGTCGGGCGAATCCCAGTCGTTGGACTCGATGACAATGGGCGTCACGGGGTCGATTTCGCGAACGGCTTCGGCGGCGCGGCGCTGGAGTGTCCAGTAGTCGATAGGGGCGCGGCCGAGCTGCACCGGCTCGTTCACAAGATCGTAGCCGTAGATGACAGGTCCCATCTCTTGCACGATAGGCGCACAGCGCGCGGCGATATGCCGCCATGTCTCGACGAAGGCGTTGGCAAGGCGCTCGTCGCGGAACATCGCGTGCTCGCGCGAGGCGTTCCGTCCGCCAGGCGTCACATGCAGGTCGACGCAAATCTTCATGCCGCGCGCATCGGCCCAGCACAGGACATCTTCAAGGTTGTCGAGGCGCGAATCGATCCAGGCGGCGTATTCGGCGAGGTCGGCGTTGTCGCCGACGGCGCTCCAGCGCCGAGTCATCTGGAAGCGAGCCATCGTCGCGCCCCAGCGGTGCAGAGTCTCGATGTCGTCCTCCGTGGTGTCACGGCCAGGCAGCATGCATCCTTTGAGCGGCTGACGCCGCTGCGCGGATGCAGGGGCGGCGCTTTGCGCCGAAGCGGGGGACGCGCGACATGCGACACGCGACTCGCCTGGCGACTTTTCGACATTTCGACATGCGGCACCTCTGCTTGTCGCTTGTCGCTTGTCGCCTGTCCCGCCTTCTGCGGTATCCGGCTTGTCCGGATACCGCACAACCCAGTCTTGGTTCACGCGGCGGAAGAGGCCGGGCGTGGGGGCGGCGCGGAGCGTGGAGAGGTCGAACTCGACGCGGCCGGAGGTGCCTTGGAGCCCGAGCATGAGCGTGGCTGAATCGGGGTGCGCCCCGGAGAAGTCAGCTTCGTTCAGTATGGCCTTGCGCGGGAAGTCGCCAGTCTCGCCTGCACAATTTGGGTAGCCTTCATGACCGGAAGCGCTTTCCCGCCAATGCAGTTGGAACTTGAGGCCGAGATACGGACGCGTGGGCTTGGCAATGCGTTCGCCGGATGCCTCGATCTGCATTGCAAAACCTCCTGCCCCATTCAGGAGCGAGAGAGGCAACTCCGTCGTCGCGCAGGCGTCGGCGGGTCCGGCCTCCGCCGGGATATCGATGATCAGCCGGTTTCCGTCGAGCGTCGCAAACTTTGCAGGAAGCCGCCATTCCAGACCGGCAAGCGGTGCCAGCGGAGGCATCGGAACCTGCACCTCCTGCGCCTGCGCCCCTTTGGCAAATGCGGCAACAAGGAAGGCGGTCGCCAGAAAACGGGAGCGGTTCATCTACCTGACGACGATGACGAAGGTGTCGTTGTTACCACGTGTTGCGGAATACCTCGCGAATGTGCCGTCCGCCACCGTGTCGTAAGCCGCCTTCACCCAGGCGGCGGATCGCGCCACGCGGGAAATGCGCACCTCGTCGATCAGGCCGTTGTAGCAGTTGCTCGCGTTGAAGGTCGCCCTGTTGCCGAGCAAGAGCGGCGCGTCGCCGGAGTAAAGCGCCCCGGTGGCGACTTGCTCCTGTGTCCTCTTCAATGCGCCGTTCACGTAGCCGTAACCGCAGCCGGAGGAAACGTCGCGGATGTATGCCTGGTGGTACCAGTCGCCGTAGCCCAGCACCGTTCCGTCGGTTTTCCCCTCGACCACGTAGAACCCGCCTTTGTCGGCGCCGATGGTGGCGACGCCGTTCGTGGTGGCGGAGCAGACGCCGATGTTGCTGGAGCCGGTTTGGAACACCTCGAAGGAGTATGTGCCTGAGCCGTTGTTGCGCGAGAGAACGAACCGGTTGCCGCTCGCGCCCTGCGCCCGCTTCGTCCAGCACTCCACTGTGAAACTGCCGAGGCCGCCCAGATCGGCGTCGCTCGCGGCCTGGAGATAGGGACGGATGTTGTTGGTGGCCGTGAAGTCAACGGCGCCGCCGGCGGCGCCCGCCGCCCCAAAGGCCCCGTCGGCGAGGTGCTGCTGCGCGCTGAACGGCGTGCTGACGCCCGTCGATTCGGCGAGCGGCAACGCGCTTTCGCCGAGGTGCCAGACGCCCACGTAGTCGCCATCCCAGACCTTGGAGCCGTCGACCGCCGGCGCGTCACCCCAGCCATAGTAGGCGGCAATGCGGGTGTTTGCGGCAAGCGACGGCACCTTGACCCAGACAAGCGATTCGCCGCGCTCGTTCCATGTGTCCACCTCTGAGGGAAGCAGGTTGCCGTTGGCGTCGGCGAAGCGAAGGTCGCCGCCATTCGCCCGGAGGCAGTCGGCGTAGGAGAAGCCGGAGGGAGACCCTTCGGACAGGCGCACAAGCACGGGGAAGTCCTGCAAGGCCGTCTCTGGAGCGCCGGGGAACGAAACCGAGAACTTGTGGGCGTAGCGACCCCAGTCGTTGGCTGTCTGTGGGGCGGAGGTCGTGTAGGTTGCGAATGACGCATTCTCGACGCAGTCGTGCGACGCCTTGATCCAATTGGCGGAGCGCGCCACGCGCGAGATGCGCAACTCATCAATCTTGCCCTGGCAGCGGTTGTTGCCGGCGGCGTAGTTGTCGCCGAGGTAGAAGGCTCCTGCGCAGTTGGTGACGGACGCGCTGTTCATCGGCGCGGCCGGCGAATTCGTCTTGGTGCATTCGCCCGCCAGATACGAGTAGCCCTTTGTGGTCGTTGTGTCGCGCACAAAGGCCACATGGTTCCAGTCGTTGAACGACGGCAGAACCGTGACAATCGATTTTGCGCTGGCGGTGCTCGTATTGCCATCGGCGCTGGCGGTGAGGTTCATCGCGCTTTCCCCTTTGTTCTGGTATATCCACCACGCGCCGGTATTTGCATCGTCGCGCTTGCCCATGTACATCTGCTGTGACGAGGAGTCGGTAACGGCGTATGTCCAGAACTCGACCGTGAAGTCGCCAAAGCCATCGAGCTTGTCCATGTCGGCGGCCGAGACCCATGACTGGAATTTGCCTGCATCGTTCGCCACGCCCTGCGAGAAATCGACCGCGCCGCCGAGTTTCCCAGTCGCGGCGAACGCCGTGGCTGAGAGGCTGTTGGAGGACGAGAACGGTGCCGGATCGGCGGCGGAGTCCGCGAGCGGAAGCGCGCTTTCACCGAGGTGCCAGACGGCGGCGTAGCCGTTGGACCAGACATCCGAGGCGCTTCCCGGCGCGGCGCCGGCGAAGCCGTAGAGGCAGGTGATCGTGGTGGAGGCCGTGAGCGACGGCACCTTGACCCAGACGAGCGATTCGCCGCCGGGGTTCCAGGTGTCGATTTCGCGGGAGAGGATGTTGCCTGAGGCGTCGATGAAGCGGATGTCGGAGCCATCGGCGCGGCAGCGCGAGTAGTCGAAGCCGTTCAGAGTCGGCGAGAGCCGGACGAGGACCGGGAAGTCCGCAAGCGTCTCGGAGCCGGAGTAACCGGAAAACGTGATGTCGAAGGATTGAACCATTCCGGCCCCTGACAGGTCGGTGATTTCGGCATGGATGGTTGGCGTCATGGCCAAGAGCGCCGTGATCGACAGCGCCGTTGCGAGTACTGCGGAATGTGCCCCTGTTGTGTTCATGGTTTTTCTCCTTTTGTTTATGGAAGCGGAATTGCCACGCCTACAATTCTACACCACCGCAGATGCGGCAACGATGGTTTTGGGCAAAGTTTTTTGACAGGCCGTCAGCGATGGCGGGCGCGCCACTCTGTCATGGACATTTTTGTTTTTGCCTTGAACACCTGTCGAAGTTCGACAGCGGAACCGAAGCCGCACATGTCGGCGATGGCGCCGACGGGAGTGTCGGTGTCGGCGAGGAGCGCGAACACGCTTTCGAGGCGCACCTGTATGATTTCGTCATGAACGGAATGCCCCATAGCCTCGCGGAAACGAAGGTTGAAAAGCCGCTTCGAGACCGGATAGTTGTTGATCAGCGCGGCGGCGGTCAGTCCGTCGCATGCCTTGCGGCGGATGGCCTCCACGGCGTCAAGGATCCAAGGCTCGCGCCGGCCGCGTCCGCGCGTGCGCGTCGATTTCCGCCGCTCAACGAGAAGGGGGCCGAATGAGGGTGGCGCCTTAAGCCGGTTTGGCTGCTCTGTCAGGCTTTTTGCGGCGAGAAAGCCGGAGAGTTCAAAGTCTATCCTGACCGACGAAACATCCGCCGCGATTGCGCTGTCGCCGGGGACTTCGACGGCATCTACGCCGACAAGGGTTGCCGTGCGGGGCAGGGAGCGTCCTGCGGCGACAAACGCGCGTGCAATATCTTCCTGCACGGCGTAGTCGCTTACCGCGAAGACGGCGCAATGAAGCGGCAGGGCCGCGACCCAGGCCGCAAGCCGCGCGGCGCGCGCGGCGACATCCTCCTCGCGCCGTTCAGGGAAGACCAGGCAGGGCTTGCCTTCGGCGCGGCACAGGGCGCGGAAGGCTTTCACGCGCGAACGGGCCCAGGGCGTGCCCCGCGCCGGCCAGTGGGATATGACCGCGTATGCCGGTGGCAAGCCGGAAGAGAGTTCGCAGAAAGCGGCTTTGGCGACGGCGGCTTCGTCGCAGACAACCGCCGCTCCGCGCCAGGTGACACCGGCGGGTGGGTCGATGCAGACGGCAGGGATAGGCGCGAAAAAGCGTGGCGTCAGTGGACGTCGGGCACGGGGGCCCTCCCTGATGACTCCAACAGGGTCAAGCCGCGCAAGCGTCTCGCGAAGGTGTTCCGGGTCCTTCTCCACGTCTGGATCCAAGGGGATGACTTCCCAGCCGCGTGTTCTGGCAAAACGGCAAATGCCGTCAAACCTACGGCATCTCAACGACACGCCTTTGCGGTATCCAATATAGACGATTCTCCGCATCTCCACCCGTTGCATAAGGGAACAGACAATTTATGGTCATTTGCGCGAGAGGATCTGGTCGCCTTCCCGCAGCGTGTCGAGCGCAAGGTAGTCGTGGGCGAGGAAGGTGTCACCGTTCCACCAGCGCAAGTCCTCCTCCGTCAGCCCCTCGAACAGCGGGTCTGACGCAACGCAGATGTCGGCGCGGTCCGTGTGCTTCACGAGGTTCATCGCCCAGCGCGACCATTGCGGTAGGGTGATCGGTTCCGCAACGGACGCCCCAGGCGGGGTGAAGCTCCAGTCCTCGTCGAACGGCTCCATCGCCGAATCGAAGAAAAGTCCGTCCATGTCTTTGCAGGAATTGTCTTTCATGTAGTTCATTCTCACACAAAACGACGAATAATGCAAGGCTCTTGGGCACACATCCGGGCGAATGCGCAGAGAGGGTTGACTTTTCGCCAAAGTTTGGATAAAATTATATCCAATTTTAACCAAAATTAGGCAAAAGGAGCATCCAAATTATGAGACGAGAGGCAATGTCGGCGCTTCTGCGCTGGAAGGACAACAAAAGACGCAAGCCCCTTATGCTGCGCGGTGCACGGCAGGTGGGGAAGACATGGCTTGTCCGCGAATTCGCCCGTGAACGTTTCGACCACCTTCTTGAAATCAACTTTGAGCGGGCACCCGAACGGGCCTCGCTTTTCCGCTCGAACGACCCCAATGCGATTTGCCGGCTCCTGACGGCCCGCACCGGAGTTCCGCTCATTCCGGGACGCACCCTTCTCTTCCTAGACGAGATTCAGGAGACGCCGGAGGTGCTGACTTGTCTCCGTTATTTCAAGGAGGAGATGCCGGGGCTGCATGTCGTGGTCGCGGGGTCGCTTCTTGAACTCGCCCTTGAGCGCGTCCGCATCCCGATGCCTGTCGGCCGCGTCCAGTTCCTCTTTCTGGAACCGCTTTCCTTTCCGGAGTTCTTGGAGGCACGCGGTCGCGGGGCGCTTGCCTCATGGCTTGCCTCCTGGCGCATAGGCGACGATGTGCCTGACGACCTGCACACGGATCTCATGGGACTGATCGGCGAATACACCGTCGTCGGCGGACTTCCAGAATCGGTTGACGCTTTTTGCGCGGGGGGCGGGGACTGGGCCGCCTCCGCAGCCGCCGTGCGGAGCGTCCTTGAAACATATTCCCTTGACTTCGGAAAATATGCCGGCGTCGGCGTCTCCATTGACGCTTTGAGGCGTATCTACGCATCCGTCCCGCGACAGGCCGGGCGCAAGTTCAAGTATTCTGTGGCAGACCGCGACATGCGTTCACGCGAACTCTCGGTTGCGCTTGACCGACTTTGCAAGGCGCGTGTCGTGACGAAAATACGCCAATGCGCCGGAAATGGACTGCCCATGGGGGCCGAGGCTGACGACCGGGCTTTCAAGGCTGCTTTTATCGATGTTGGAATGCTGTGCGCGGCATGCGGCCTCGACATGGCGCGGCTGGCCGATGCGGGAGATTTGCTCCTCGTGAATTCCGGAGCAGTCGCCGAACAACTCGCGGGGCAGATGATGCTGGCCGCCGAACCGGCAGACGCACCGCGCGAGCTCTTCTACTGGACCCGGGAGTCCCCCCAGTCGAACGCCGAGGTTGATTTCCTTGCCGCCGTTGGAGGGCGGATCGTGCCGATTGAAATCAAGGCGGGAGCCACCGGTTCCCTTCGCTCCATGCACCGCTTTCTCTCGGAGAAACATCAGGATTTCGGCATTCGGTTCAATGGCGCAAAGCCGTCATGGGTGGAGACGCTCTTCACAGACATCGACGGGACGAAAAAACCGTTTCGGCTTCTCTCCCTGCCACACTACCTTGCGCCGCATTGGCGTCATCTTGCGGAAAGCGTCATAGGATAACCAAACTCCCCATTTGTGGTATAAGAATTGCCGTGGGTGTGCATGGGGCCATCCGCGAAACAACAAGGAAGGCCCGGCGGATTCTGGTTGCGCAGCGGGTGTTGCGCGAGGCTGGCGGAGGCCGGGATAGGCGGGGCCGCCGGCGGCGACGTAGCCGCGCGACTCGCCCTGCGCCGATGGCGAGACCCAGAAGGAGTAGAGCGTGGCGCAGTGGAGGAGGAAGCGGAAGCGCACCGGCCGCCCCGCCAGCGCCGAGAGGTCGCCGCCCACGACGCGCAGTGGCGGCGTAGCGGCGAATCCCGGCCAGCCGCACCCGCCCCATGCCGCTCCAGGGCACGCAATCGACGTAGAGAATCGTCGGTGCGGCTTTTCGCATCACGTTCTCCCTCGCTCTTGCCCGCAGTTCCATTTGCGGACAAATGCGGCTGTAACCCGCCGCCTATCGGAAAATGAGGCAGAACCCGCCGGCCGACTTGAGTTCCAGGCTCTTGCCGTCGTCTGCGACAGCCGTTGTGTAGAGGATGTCGCCAAGGGTCAGAGACAATGCGCTCGGGCGACCCGTGACGCCAGCCGTGGAAGAGGCTATGGTGTAGATCGCCGGCTGGCCTTCGACGGTCGTCGGCAGTTCGACATCCTGGTCAAGCGCGAAAATCGAACCCGACGCAAATGTCAGGGCGTTTGTAGCGGTCAGCACATTGCCGTTGGCGATGTCGCTCGCCTTTGCGCCGAGCATGCCGGTAATCGTCGCCGTGACCTTAGAGTCGATGGTCAGCGGCCCCGAAACGTCCTTCAACGTGACGGCGATGTTCGGGTTGTCGGCGTTGATGCGCCCGGACGTGCCGGTACTCGCCGCAATGCATTCAATCGAAGCGATTCCGCTGTAGAAGCTTGCGCGATAGGGAGCAAGCGTGCCGCCGCGTTGAAGCACGACCTTCAGCGTGTCCGCAGGCGAAATCGCAATGTCGTTGTCGGTCGTCGAGAGCTTCGCGCGGTCGAGGACGATCGTCCCCGCGTTCTGGATCGAGCGGCCAAGACGGAACCGGTAGTTCGCCTGTTTGTCGGTGTCGCACGTGAGAGTCAGGGTGTGCGACTTCATGTTCAGCGTCGCGTAGGAGAAAAGGCCATGCTGGCTGGCGGTTCCTCTCGAGGAAATCACGGTGTCGTCTTCAAGAGCGATCGAGCAGTCGTACAGGACCTGCCAGCTCCACAAAGTATCGAAAGCCAGCGCTCCGGGAATCGCGAGTCCGTGGTAGCCCGCACCCTCGAGTTGAATCGTGCGCTTGTTGAGGATGATCGTATTGTCCGCTTCCGGCGTAAGCAGAAGCGATGCGCCGCTGTGGACGTAGATGCGGTTGGCGGAGTCCGAATCCTTGCCGAGGTCGCCGTTTCTCGACGCCTGCATCACGCCCTCGTAGATCTGGAAGGAGCCGACGAGATCGCGGATGGTGTCGGACGCGACAAGCGTGCCGCTGCCGCGTTTTTCGAGGCTCGCGCCTGTCGGCCATGTGTCAAACGACGCGGCGGCAATCGCGTCATCGAGCGTGGCAGTCGCGCCGTACTCGACGCGGATGATGACGTTGGTGGGATCCACGGCTGGATCCGTCGTCACGCTCACGCCACCGTTGGAATAGTGAAGCTTCGCGAGCCCCGCTTCGAGTTCGATCGTGACCTTGTCCTCGTCCGGCATCGTGACGGGCGCGTCAAAATACCAGTCGCCGACTGGGAACCAGAGGGTCGAACCCTCAGCGAGATTCGCGACGCCCGCGTTGAATTTTGCGGCGTTCCCGCTCTGGTTCGCCTCGCCGGGTTCGATGTCCCAGTCGGTCACGGAAATGACGCCCTCCGGCTTGTTCGCAGACCATTTCAGGAGCAGCTTGTCCGTGTCGCTCGTCTTGTCCAGCGACCAGTGCGATGCGTAAACATCCGTGTTGGTGATGGAGAGTGTTCCCGCGTAGGCAATTCCCTTCCCGGTCGCGGCGCTCGCCGCCGTATAGACCGTCGAGCCGCCCACAAGCTTCGACCAGTCATCGACCTCGAAGACGACCGCCGACGAAGACGTGTTGCCGAATTTCAGTCCGGCGGACGAACTGTTGAAGCAATGCCCGGCCAGCAAATCGTCGGCATGGGCGGTGTATGTCTTGTTGACCTGCAAAACTGCGGAGGCGCCCGTTCCGACCGTCGGCGACCCGCCGACCCCTGTAACACCCAGACCCCAGTTTGGTATCGTGATGGTGGCGCCATAATCCGCAATATAGTTAGAGAAGCATCCGAGGAACATACCGTCCGCCGTTCCAGATGTAAACTTTGATTTTGCATCCATCTTCAGATACGGCACGGTCGGATTGCAGGTATGGGTCTCGTCCTTATTGCTTACGGTCTTTGCCGTCGATGTGAGAGAGATATTCTTTAGCTCGAACCCTGCCGCATTGTTGATCGTGGCCTTGTATCGGAACCTGAACTCTGGCGTCCCGCTCGCAACATCACCGACAAGCGTCAGGACATGGTTGTTCATGTTGAACGTCGTGTTGCTGAAGGGGCCCCATTGTCCCGTCACCGTTGCCGCGATCGCCGCGTCTGACGGAAGGTTGAAGGTAATGTAGTTAAACACCTGATAACTCTTCTGCCCCGCGAGGACGATCGCTCCCTTGTAGCCTTCCGCACCCGTGCCGGACAACTTGATCGTCCGGCTCTTGAGCATGACAGGATCGCCTGTCGTTGACACGGTCACGAGAAGCGTCGCTCCGTCCTCCACGGTGATTTGATTCGTAAACCCGAGCTGCCCTGGAGCCGTGATCTCCAAAACGCCTTCCTTGATCGTTACCGCAAGCTTGAATCCATCTGCGAAGACCTGATCGGAAGTCAGCTTGCCCAGGCCTTTCTTGACGAGCGTGTCGCCATCAGAAAGGGTTTGGCCAGTTGCCACCAGCGCTGCTGAAAGCGTCGTATCGGTATCAACCGTCAACTCCACCGTTGCGGCTAAGAGCGCGGACGGGGCGAAAATG
Source organism: Kiritimatiellia bacterium (assembly GCA_017962605.1). Taxonomy (GTDB): domain Bacteria; phylum Verrucomicrobiota; class Kiritimatiellia; order RFP12; family JAAYLN01; genus RGIG5952. The sequence continues at coordinate 30,208 of JAGCUY010000176.1, forward strand.
GCGGCAGTCGCGGCGAGCGCGGCCAGTAGGATGGATGTCTTCTTCATGGCGGGTTGTTGCTGTGTCGATGTTCAGGGCCGCTTCCGGCACGACGCCGCGCCGCAGAAGGCAGTTTCCCCAATTGATTATTATCTCAAATCACCCAATTGTGCGCAACTCCTTTTTTGCGACTTCTTATTAATGTTTTGCGACACCATGGCGCGAAGAATGAAAACATCGCCTTTTATTGGTGTCCGGGTTGCTCTTCAATCCTGAACCGCCGCATGACGAGATTGGCACGCCTGGCAGGCAGCAACTTGAACTGCACATGGATGGCGGCAAGCGCGGCTGCGTCTTCACCGAGCAGCCGCCGGAGGGGGATGCGGACGGTCTGCCATGTCGCCGGGTCGCCGTCGGCTCCGCCACCTTCGATTTCAGGCGTGATGTATTTCCCGCGCCTTTCCGTTCCGTCGGCCGCGACGAATGTCATGGCCACCTGGAATGGCGGCGGTGGTGTGTCGTAGGTGCCGAGCCCTGTGCGGCCGCCATTGATCTCAAACGCGAATTCCGCCTCCCCTCCGCCTCCGTCCAGCGGCAGTGGCGCCGGCAGTGCAAGACGGACGCCGGCCCAGTCCTTCGTGGCGTCGTCCGCAGCCAGCGAGAGGCCGCCGTCTGCAAGGATGGCCTTTGCGCCGCCGTGCGCCTTTGCCGACATCCGCCATGCGGCGAGCGGCGACTCGTCGGGAAGTTCGGCGGTAATCGCCGCGACAATCGGCACGGCTGGGCCGCTCGAGCCAACGATGTCGATGCTGGAGATTGTTTTTTCGGGATGCGGGTTGTCCCAGCGAAGGACATGGAATCCACGCGATTCCGAGTTCTTCCATCCCGGACGGCAACGCGCCGTTGCCGCCGGCTTTTTGCGGACATCGAACCACCAGTCGCCAATGTCGCGCCCGGCCAGAATCGGAACAGCTTCGGAGGAGCCGTCTGCGTAGTGGACTACATACCGGAATACTTCCCCATTGACGCCCGACATCCATGCTCCGGCATGGAGGAAATAAAGCGCCTCGGCACGCTGGCCGACGCCGATGCCGCAAACGGCCTCCGGGAGTTCGAGTTGCGGTAGGCTTGAGGAGCGCAGCATGACGCAGGCGCGGCCGTCGTTCTGGTCGGGGCGGATGAAGTCGAACGTAACGCCATTGCAGTCGGTCGGCCCCCACGGAACATTGCGCAGGCAGTTTTCCCCTTGGTCGGTCCAGCCGCCCTCTCCGTCTCCGGCGACGCTGTCGGTGAAGCCACGGTTGGCTGCGGCCCGGAGATCGACGAACCGACTTCGCGCGGGGTCGGCTGAGAAGAACTTGCCCGCCGGCTTCGGCCGCCGCGCCGCCAGCCATCCGGGCGCGGTAGCCGCGACATCGGAATAGGGCACGGGATGAAGTGCCGCGCCGGCGGGCAGAGGCGCGTTGCCCGCGCCGTTCCCGCCGCGCAGGACAACCGGCATTTCCGGCTCCATCAGCAGCAGGGCGGCGCCTGCGCCGTCGCGTCCGAGGATTGCGCCGTCGCCGACGTTCACCAGGGTTTCGGCACCGAAGCCGTTTCCGGGGGTGAATCGCACGGCGCGTGGCGCCAGGCCGTGCAGGATGAGGATGAAGGCGCTTTCGGCTCCGCGTCTGGCCGCATGGACTTCAAGGTCGGCAACCTCTTCGCCCGTCTCGAAGTCGGTTGCGTGGCAATTGGGTGAAATTCCGGCCTTGATCGCAAGATGCGCAAGCAGTCGCGCCTCCTCCCCCGCAGCAAGCCGCGCGGCGATGAAAAGCACCCTCCCCTTGCCGATGCGCAGTTCCAAAATGGCCGGCGTTCCGTCCGGCAGCGCGGCGACGGTTTCCCAGCCGTCGGCCTTCACCGTCGCCCGATAGGGCGCGGCCGTGTAGCGGGCGCCCGCAAACGCGAAGGGAACGGCATCGCCCGTCGCCGGTTCGCCAAGGACCAGCCCCCAGGTAGCGTCCGCCGCGCGCGGGCGCGACCACTCGTCCAGCGTCATCGCCTCTTGTTCAAGGACGAGCGTCCCGCCGCCGGAAACCCATTCGCGCAGCAAGCCAACAGTTGCCGGATATGTGGCGTCAATGCCGGCCGCCACGAGAAAACGGTAGTCGTCGAGGCGTCTCTCCGCAAGCTGCTCCTCGAAAATCGCGGCGGCGGGGATGTGCGCCGCCACCAGGGCCTCCGCCGCCGACTTGGTGAAGTTGTGGTTGCCGTGGCCGGCGGCGACACCAAGGCGCTCCGTCGGGAGCGACACCAGAAACGCCGCGCGTTCTTTGCGGCCAATGCCGCGCTCGCGCGGCGCAAAGATGTCGTGGACCGCCGCGATTTCGGATTTGGCGTCAAGCATCCCGGCAAAAGCCGAAGCCGGTGTCGCCGCCGGATTGAGCGCCATGTAGGGGAATCGCTCGGCCTTGCGCTCGTCGCCGCCGGGGCCGGCGAAATCGGGGTCGTTCAACCGCCTGTCCCACTTGAAGTAGTAGGAGGCGTTGAAAGCGCGCGCATACTGGAGAAGCACCTTGGCGCGGTGGCTTGAGCGCGTGTGGCCGAAGTAGGTTTCGCCGTCGATGATAGGCTTCCCGTCGGCTATCGCCCGCAGCAGAAGCGCCTCGAACGCGCCGCCGCCACCCGTCTGGCTCATCACCACGCCGCACGGCCTGTTGGCCTCCAGCATGTTCACATGGCCAAACGACGCCCCGACAGGCTGGAAGCATACACGTGCGTCTGGCACGACTTCGCGGATTGTCTCCGCACCTAGGACGATTCCCGATTTGAACACCCGCTCCCTGAACTTCAGCCACTCGACTCCCAGCCCCGCACATTCATTTGGATGCCTGAAGCCCGCCGCCGCGTCGAACGACCCGTATGAAGACCCCCATGCGGCATCCATGGCGGAGGCATCGCCTTTGAAGATTTCAGCGAGATCACGCGCGAATGCGGCACGCGACGCCGGGGTGAGTTCGTCGTAGGTGGGCTCGTTGAAGAGTTCGTATGCGTATGGCGCGGCCCCATGCTCCTTGAGTTCCTTCGCCCCTGCGCGCCACATTCTCGCGTAGAGCGCGCGGCCTTCGTCTGTCACGAGACTGTAGGGCATGAAGTGGCCGCAGTCCTTTTCGGGTATAGCATTCGGCGACGGCGGCCGCCCTTCAATCGCCCGCATCGAGCCGTGCGACCAGCGCGCGCAAGTGAAATCGACGATTGTCGGCAGCCCGCTGTTCCACCAGTTTGTGGCCAGATCCCAGTCAAGCGCCTTGTGTGCCTGCCAGAAGATCCTCTCCGGACGGAATTCCTCCTGCCATGTTTGCGAGACTTCGCCGCCGACGCTGTCGAACCCCAGCCGCTCGAGATATGCCCTGTCCAGCGGCGTCTCGTATATCCAGGCATCCTCCAGGGAATACCCGCCAGTTCTGCGAAAGTCGTTCGTGGTGGGCTGGTGGTATATAATCGTGCCCAAGAGATAGCGCGGCTTCCCGTCGATGAGGAAGTTCCCGTCCGGCGCGATGGAGAATGTCGTCGCCAAGGCCGTTGCGGCCAGTGTTGACGCGACTGCGAAGGTTTTGGCAAGAGGCAGGGGCTTCATGGATGTGCGCTACTGCATGAAGAAGAGAACCCCGTTGAAGTCATTGTTGGCGTTGGGGTGGTGGCGGAATCGGGCCAAAGCCTCCGGGGCCGCCAGGGGTCACGCCGGAGCGGTATATGGCGTCAAAAAGCGGGCTCATGGAATCGGGCGAGATGCCGAACATCATGTTATATCCCTCCCCTCGCTCCCGCCAGTCTTCGGGCAAGACTTCGTCGAATCCGGCGTATGCATCCAATGTGGCCCCGCTGAACGCGTGGAGCATCTGCAGTTGCAGCTCGAAGTCGAGGGGGACCCCGTCGTCGATCGCGGCCGCAAACTCCTCCGCGATTTCACGGACACGCCCGTTGAGCGCGTCCAGTTCAACTTCGAGGGAGGCGCATTGCGCGTCATCCAAGCCTGTCTTCTCGACAAAATCGGCCAGCTGGGCGGCGAAATGCTCCTTTATGCGCGCCCGGAATTCCTTGCGGCGCTCCTCGCGCTCCTCCTCGCTGGCGTTTTCCCATTCACGGCGGCGGGCCTCGTGCTCCTCGCGGCGTTCTCGGTCGATGGCGTCGGCGCGGGCCTTTGCGCGCTCCTCAATGGTCTTCTCCAGTTCGTCGGGGTCGACGGCCTGCCCCTGCGCGGACGGTTCCTGCGCCGGTGCGGCCTGCCGAATGACTGCCGGTGCCGGCCGCCGTGCCCTTGGTGGCGGCGGCGCGGCCTTGGCCTTGGCAAGTTCCGCGTCGGCGCGAACGAGCTTCTCCCGCAGGGCGCGGTTGTCAATGGCCAATGTTACGGCCGCTGCGGCGGCGATGACGGCGACGCATGCAAAAATCCACACCGCTGGAGTCTTCAGTGTTTTCATGTTTCCAGATTTCCCAATTGATTTGTCCATTTAGGCGTTGCGACGCGCTTTACGCAGGGGCAACTAATTGACCATGAAAAGCGTCCCCGAGAAGGGCACGACGCCGTTGGAGAGTTCCCCATGCAGACCGCCGATTTCAATCGCCCCGCTCGTGGCGACCTTGCCGAGGACGCGTTTGCCTGCATCAGTCGGGACGAGCCATTTGTCGCCGGTGGCGGCGTCCGATAGCGTCGCGAAGGTTGCGCCGCCGTCGTCGCTGACGGAAAGGCGGACGCGCGCCACGGGGGAGGTGAAGTCGCTTTCCATGCGAATGGTGTAGGTCGTCCCCGGCGCGGGGGCCATGCCGCCGGAAAGCGTCTTCCAGGCGCCGCCTACGTAGGCCATCCACACCGAGGGACCATCCATGATGGCGTTAGTCACGGCGGCGACGGCGGCAATGGATTCCGTAAACGAGGCGGTCGGGGGCGGCGGAAGGTCGATGTTGAGCTGCGGGTAGGTCACGACGGCCTCCGCGCGGACGAACTTGTTGCTGCCCTCTTCAAGGGCGCTGTCGGAGAGGGAGAAGGCCATGTCGTCGCCGGTCGAGACGAAGGCCGTCGCGTTTGTCGCGGGGGGCGTCGTCGTCCAGGCGCCGTTCACCTCAATGGCGCCGCCTTGCCCGTCGGGCGCCGTGCGGAACCAGGAGCCGTCGGCGTTCCAGCCGCCCGCGAAGAATTTCCCCGAGCCAATCACGTCCCCGCCCTCCGTCACGACGTATGAGTAGTTCATGCCAGGGGTTGTCGCGACAGTAATGACGGCCACGCCCTGCGCGTCGGCCGTTCCCGTCTCCGTGACGCCCAGCGGCGTGCCGTCCACCGACGCAAGGGAAAGCGAGACCTCCGTTCCCGCCGGGAGACCGGTCACGGTGACAAGATGGTTTGTCCATTTTTGTCCAGGCGCGTCAAAGACATCGACGTTAGAGAAGTTGCCTGCGCCCGCCGCCTTGGAAATGCGGTAAGTCTGGTTGGGGTCTGGCGGGACGTAGCCGTGCGTGGAGCCCTGCACGAGCTTCGCCGTGGCCTGGCACCTCATGAGGTAGAAGCTCAGCAGCACCCCGCGCGCCGGGCAGGTCGTGTCGCCCAGTCCCAGTCGTGTCAGGCTGGCCTTGCATGTTTCGGGGAGGCGCCGCGCGTGAAGCGCCGCGTCAAAGTAGTAGGCCCCTGGCACGTTGGGGATGCCCCATGTGTTGGAGAGGAACGGACCTGTCGTGTTGTGGTAGTTGCCGATGTCGCAGCCCCAGGTGGCCGAGGGCTTGATTTGGGAAATGCCCTCGACGAGGCCGCCCGCCCACATCGTCTGAAGCCCGCCCTGGCTGCCGCCTTCCGCGATGACGTTCTTGCCGTCCCACTCATTGCGCGACTTGAGGTACTCGAATGCGCGCATGACGCGCATCGCCATGAAGTAGAAATAGGTGTTCGTCGGGTTGTCGTAGTCCGATGGCGCGAGGCCGTAGCCGTAGCGCGTCGGTGTGGTGTAGTTTGGGTCGATGGGGCGATCCGTCTTGTTGATGGAATCGTTGAAGTCCTTGTAATACTGGTTGCCCTGTCCGACCAGATCGTAGCCGTGCGCGTTGACTGCGAAGCGAATCTGCCCGGAAACGCCCCATGTCGGAGCCTTTGGCGCAGCCGTGATGCACCCATAGCCGTCGAAGTTCGCCTGGACGGGAAGACCGCCCGCTGGCACGCTCTTGGGAATCATGAGCCAGCCGGTGACGGGCTGCGGCCCATAGCATGGGATCTTGGCGGCGTAGATGGTGAAGTCGTTTTTGGTTCCGTTTGGCGTGACGTCCACCAGTTCCACGTTCGAGTCGTCGAACGGGACTGTGGCGAGCTTCGCCTTCGCCTCGGCCCAGAAGGCATCGAAGTCGGCCGGCTCGACGGTCGAGAGGCGCATCTTGCGCGTATCGGCTCCGGCGCCGCCCTCGAAGGTGATGTTGGCGGCTTTGCCGTCACTGCCTGTATAGGAAAACTTCCCGTAGTTTGATTTGGCAAGATAAGCCTCGACGCGCACGAAGCCGGGAACCGCGAGGCTGGTTTCCATTGAGAATCCCTGCGCCAGGGAGATGTCGTTCGTGCCCATGGTCTTGACGCCATCGTCGCCCGTGCGCGTCCAGATGACGTGGAGCTGCTGCTCGTTCGCCACCTCCGCTGGAAGTTCCGTCACGCCGTCGAGGCGGAAGTCGAAGCGGATGGTTTCGCCGACCTCGTAGTCGATGGGGTTTTCCTTGTCCGTGCTGGCCTTGAGCGTGAGATTGGTAATGTTGTCGCCTAGCGCCGCTGAGGCTGCGAAAGCCGCGAGCGCGATGACGGACAGCGAGATGGATTTGAATCGTGCTGTATTCATGGGTTCCCTAAAGGGTTTCAACTAACGAAGGGTTCGCATCCAGACGCCACTGCCGCGCGTCAGGCCGAAGAGGCGGCCCCGGTCCAGGACGACGCAGCGCCTGACTCCCGTCGGGTAGGCAAGGCCGCCTTTAAGCGGCTTCCAGGTCGTGCCGCCGTCGCCGGAAATGATGATGCCGTCGTGCCCGGCCCCGGCGACAAGCCCCGGCACGTGCGGATCAAAGGCGACGCTCCAGCCGTGCTGCCAGCCTTCAGCCGGGGCGTTGAACCACGTGCGGCCGCCGTCATCGGACTCCATGAGCGTCTTCCCAATCGCGGCGAGGAAGCGTCCCGGCCGGAACGGGTCGGCCGCGATGGTGCGGGAGCACGACGGGTTTTCGATGGTGGTGGGGACCCAGCGCAGCCCGCCGTCGCGCTCCAGCGTGTAGCAGCGCCCGTTGTAGGTTGAAAGGACGGCCGAGCCATTGGGCGAAAAGACGAGTTGCGGCGTCCAGCCAGCCTCGCCGCCGCCGTCGAACTCCCACGACTTGAAGAGGTTCCGCCCCTCCGGCAGCCCGTTGGAAACGCGCTCGAAGGTCTCGCCCTGGTCGTGGGAGCGCCAGACCCCGCCGCCGTCAGGCCCGCTCGGCCCGGAGACGCAGAGAAATACGTCGTCGGTTACGGGGTCGACGGCGACGGTGTAGGCGGCGAACTCCTTCTCCGCGTCGCCTTGCATTCCCTTGCGGAATTGCGGCAATCCATCCCCGCGCGGCTTGACCCAGGTGTGGCCGCCGTCGCGCGTGCTGATGAACTGGACGCCGAACTTGCCGCCGACGCAGTAGGCAAGGCCTTTTGTGTTGCGGCTCCAGTCGATGGAATTTGCGCCGGATGTCGGGGCGTCGCCGTGGAAGGTCGCGCCGCCGTCGTGCGAGATGCTCAGGCCGAGGTCGGCCATGCCGTAGAGGATGTTGTCGGGGGTGAAGGGGTCGCAGGCGATGGTGAAGGCTACAAGCTGGCTCATGCCGATGACATGGCTCGTCCACGTCCGGCCCGCGTCGCTCGTCTCCCAGATGTGGAACCAGTCGGTCGCGAGCCAGTGCGCCGGGTCGAGCGGGTCGATGATGAGGGTGGAGAGCGACCAGAACTCGCCCTGCGCGGCGCGCTGCCTGTGGTGGTGCTCGGCGACGGGGTCGCCCAGTTTCGCGGAGACGCGCGTGACGGGCTGCCAGGCGCCGTCGGCCATGCCGCGCCGGAAGATTGCGCCGCGCGTGTTGCCGACGAGCCAGAAGTCCGGTCCCGTCGCAAGCGCCTGGAAGTTGCCGTCATCTACATACACAAGCTTCACGCCGTCGGGGCGCACGGGCAGCCCCTCCTCGAAGGGGCGCCATGTCGCGCCGCCGTCGTCGGAGCAAAGGACGTGGCGGCCTTCAAACAGGCCGAGGAGGCGCGGCTGGCCGGTGATCTGCACCGTCTCGCTCGGAATGGCCTCTGTGGGGGAGCGCTGCCATGTCTCGCCGCCGTCGTCGGAGCGGAAGAAGCCCGTCTCCCGCTCCCTCGGGTCGCCGGGGCGGATTTGCCGGCTCATGGGCAGCTTGGGGGCGCAGACGTAGAGCGTGTCCGGGTAGTCGGGGTCGATGCGGATGTCGGTGATCCAGGTCCGCTCGAGGCCCATTTTGCGCCATGTCTCGCCACCGTCGTCTGAACGGAAGATTCCGTCCCAGTCCTCGCCGCAGAAGAGGATGTTGGGATTCCGGGGGTTGCGGGCCATGCACTGCCCCATCCAGCGGCGGTTGCCGTCGCCGTAGAAGCGCGCGGTGAGGGTCTGACGGAAGGTTCGGCCGCCGTCGCGCGTGATGTAAACTCCGGCGGGCTTCGCGAAACGGTCGCCGGCTGCTATCACGAAGGTGTCGGCATTTCGTGGGTCAACCGACAGCGCGCGAACGTGATCTGCCCAGACGTCGCGCATTTCCGGCGGCATTGCGGCGTGGATGGGCTTCCACGAGCGGCCGCCGTCGTCGGAGCGGTAGGGGCCGCCGACATCGACGTAGGTGTACCAGCGCGAGGGGTTCGACGGCGCCACGACGACATTCTGCACATAGCCGCCGCCGAAGACCGGCAGGACACGCCAGGATGAGGCAGATGCAATTTGGCGGGGCGCGACCTCCGGAAGCGCCGCAACAGTGCCTGCTACGGCAAAAAGGGCCACCATGCAATCGGATTTCCTGTAAAACATTGGATGCTGTCCTTTCCTTTCACGGCTACTGGCGCGGGAGGGGCGCCGCGCGCCGGTAGTGCCTCACCCAGTCAACCTTCATCACCATCGGGAACTTGGCGGCGGGGATGATCGTGCCGTCTTCAATCACGGTGTCTTCGTCGAAAACGTAGTTGCGCTTGGCGGAGCCGCCGCCCTCGAGCGCGATGTTCATGATGGCGAAGAAGGGCTCGCGGAAGGAGTTCCTTCCATCCGGCCTGTTCGCCACCGAGAGATCGACAGTGCCGAAGAGGATGCCGTCGTAGAACATGTATATCCGGTCCTCGTACCAGTCGAGGGTGTAGGTGTGGAACCCGTTCCACGGCTCCTGCCCCGGTTGGCAGTGGATGGACTGCTCGCCGCCGGCGACGAGATGGAATTTGCGCGGCGTAAAGTCCACCTCGCCGGGTTCGGGGCCGCGGCGGGCGGTGTGGAGGCTTGTCTGCACGATTTCCGGGTCATGGCCCCAGACTTCGACAAGGTCAATCTCGCCGCAGAGCGGCCACCGGAGGTATTCCGGGTCGTCCTTGGGCTTGCGCCACGTCTCGCCGAGGAACCAGAGGGCGGGCCAGGAGCCCTGGCCGCTGGGCATCTGCGCGCGGAACTCGATGCGGCCGTAGAGGAACGACCGGCGAGACTCCACGGAGGCCGACGTGTATTTCGCTTCCTTGCGTTCGCGGCTCCAGGCGAGGCTGGCGGGGTTGCCAAAGTCGGCGTTAGGCCAGGTCTCCTTCCGCACGGTAAAAACAAGGCTGCCATCCTCCACGCGCAGGTTCTCGACGCGGTTCGTGGTATAGTATTGAAGCTCCTTGTTGCGGAGGAATCCAACCTCCTGAATCCAGTTCTCCTGGTAGCCCAGCGGGTCAGAGCCATCAAACTCGTCGTTCCAGACAAGTTCCCAGCCATTCGTGGAATAAACCCCGCGCGGGTCTGCGCCCGGATTCTTCCCGACATCCGCCGTGCCCGAAATGGCGGCCGCCATGATGGAAAAGGCGATGATGGAGGGCAGTTTCTTGGTGGTCTTCATGTTTTTCGGTCGCTTTCGTCCCAGTTGTCCCGGATGTCCCGGCAAGCGCGGAACTATTGGATGTAGAACAGGGTTCCGTGCCAGTCGTTGTAGGTTACGAAGATGTGACCGTTGTTGACGATGGTGCGCCCGGCGGTGAGCGTGGCGGGGGCGACGACGTTGGTGAGGAGCGTCACCGTGCCTCCGCGCCCGGCGGCGCGTAGGGCGTCCGCGATGGAGTCGTAGCGGACGCCGTTCACCTCGGCGACGGCCTTGTCGATGGTGTATCCGGCGAAGCCGCCGACCCGCTTGCCCTGGAAATCAACCCGGCCCGCGATCCTGGCGCCGGAGCCTGGCGCCGCGAACCATTCGCGGCCCGTGGCGTCGTGCAGGCGCGTCCATTCGCCGTCGCGGAAGACGAGGTAGGAGACGAGCGGTTGTGCGGCTGTCGTGTCCAGTTCAAGGGCGGCCTGGACGAAGTCGCCCTCGAAGGGGAGTGTCACGCGGTCTTCAAGGGGTTTCCAGACCGTGGCCCCGCTCTCGTCCACCAGTCCGTGCAGGATGACGTCGAAGCCGCCGGCGGCCACCGCCGCTAGCCCCGCGCGGCTGCCGTTCGCGATGGCGTATTGGAGATTCGTCGCCAGCGCGTTCGTGCTGGCGTATCCGCTCCCGTAGAGCATGATTTCAGCGCGGGCGAGGGAGCCGGTGCAGTCCTGGAGCGCGGCGAAGGCCGCGCCTCCCTCCCCGAGGTCATAAAGTCCCGCCTTGGCGGCGGGAGCCGTCCCGCCGACCCAGGCGCCGCCGGAGACGGCGCCAGTCGCGGGGTCGGCGCTGAACCAGTCCGCCGCGCTCCCCAGACGCAGGGGTGACGGCAACGGCCCGCCCACAATCTCCACTCCGTTCGTGTCGAAGAGAGAGAATGAAAGGGTGTAGTCGATTCCGCCGCCCAGGACGGCGTCGGGCACCGTCGTCGTCGTGTCAAACGAGTATTCTCCCGACCCGGCCCAGTCCTGCTCCGCCGTGCCGAGAACGGCGCCGTCGGCGCCGAGGACCGTCATGCGGATCTTCGCCCCGGCCGGTATGACGTTCGCCGGCGCGACGCTGGTGATCGCGACGGTGGCCGTGCCGTTCGTCCAGGCGAAACCGTGGGTGAAGGCTCCGGACATCGCCAGCGACGGCTCCAGCTGGCGCATCCAGACGCCGCTCCCGCGCGTGAGGGCGAAGAGGCGGCCGCGGTCCACCGCAACGCAGCGCTTGACGCCAGACGGGTAGTCGAGGCCGCCCTCCAGGTCGGAGAATGTCCGGCCGCCGTCGCGCGAGACGATGATGGCGTTCTTGTTAGCCGCGACGGCAAGCCCCGGCACATGCGCGTCGAACGCGACGCAGACGCTGCTTCGCCAGCCCGTGCTGGGCGCGTTGGTGGTGATTAGGGTGTGCCAATTACGGCCGCCGTCGGTCGATTCCAGGAGCCTGTCGCCATACGCGGCGAGGAAACGTCCCGGCGCAAACGGGTCGGCGGCGATGGTGCGATAGCATGTTGCGTTTGTGATGGAGGTCGTGGGAACCCAGCCGGGGGTCTCGCCGCCTCGTTCCAGCGTGTAGCATGTGCCGCCGTAGGTCGAGAGGACGGCCGAGCCGTCGGGCGAGAAGACCAGCTGCGGTCCCCAACCCGCCTCGCCGCCACCTGCGAACTCCGATGGCTTGAAGAGATTCGTACCGTCGGATGGGAGACCATCGGAAGCGCGCGTAAAGCTTTCGCCCTGGTCGGCGGAGACCCACACGCCGCCGCCATCCGGTCCGCTTGGGCCGGCGACGCAGAGATACACCTCGTCGTTCGTCGGATCGACGGCGACGGTGTAGGCCGAGATTTCCTGCTCGGGATAGGTGCCCGGGGAGCCTTCGCGGAAGGCGGGCAGCCCCGCTTTCGCTGGCACCTCCCATGTGCGGCCGCCGTCGCGCGTCCGCAGGAACTTGATGCCGGATTTCCCGCCGATGCAATAGGCAAGATTGGTTGTCTGGGCGCTCCAGGAAATCGAATTGGCGTAGGCGGAATATTTGGTGTAAATGGAATGGAATGACTTGCCCCCGTCGTGTGAGGCGCTGAGCCCGAGGTCGGCGTAGCCGTAGAGGATGTTGGTGCTGGAATGGGGGTCGCAGGCGACCATGAAGGGCACGAGCTGGCTTATGCCGTTCACGCGGCTTGTCCAGGTCTTGCCTGCGTCCAGCGTCTCCCAGATCTCGAACCAGTCGGTCGCCAGCCAGTGGTTGCGGTCGCGCGGGTCGATGTTGATCGTGCCAAGCGCCCAGAACTCGCCGTTCTTGGCGCGCGGCGCGAGATGGTGCTCGGCGACGGGGTCGCCGAGCGAGACTGATACGCGCGTCACCTTGCTCCACGTCGTATCATTTTTGCCGCGCCTGAAGATTTCTCCTTTCGCGTTGCCGACGAGCCAGAAGTTCGGCCCCGCCGCAAGCGCCTGGTAGCGCTTGGCGTCGGTGTATCCCGGCTCGGAGGCGCTGTCCGACGCGATGGACAGCCCCGATTCGAAAGCGTACCACGTCGCGCCGTAGTCATCGGAGGCGCGGACATGGCGGTTGGCGAACAGCCCGACGATGCGCGACGAGCCGGCGATTTGGGCCGTCTCCGTCGGCGACTCGGTGCTGGAGAGCGTCGTCCACGTCGTGCCTCCGTTGTCGGAGCGGAAGAAGCCCTTCCCGCGCTCATGCGATGTGGCGTTCTGGTCCTGCCGCCCCGGTTTCATCAGTCCGGGGGCGCAGACGTAGATTCGCGACGGGTTGGATGGGTCGATGCGGATGTCGGTGATCAGCATTTGGGTCAGGCCGAGGTTGGTCCACGTCTTGCCGTTGTCGTTGGAACGGAAGACGCCATCCCAGTCCTCGCCGCAGTAAATGATGTCGGGGTTGGTGGGGTGCCGCGCCATGCACTGCCCCATCCAGCGGGTGTTGCCGTCGCCGTAGAATTTTGCGGTGAGGGTCCGCCGGAAAGTCCGGCCGCCGTCGGTTGTCACATACACCCCGGCGGGCTTGTCGAAGCTGTCGCCGGCCGCAATGAGAAAGGTGTTGGCGTCGCGCGGGTCAACTGAAAGGGCTCGCACGTGGTCGGCCCAGCGGGCGCGTTGGTCAATCGGCATCAGCGCGTGGAGCGGCGTCCACGAGCGGCCGCCGTCGTCAGAGCGGTAGGGGCCGCCGACATCGACGTAGGCGTACCAGCGCGAGGGGTTCGAAGGCGCGATGGCGACGTTCTGGACATACCCGCCGCCGAAGACCGGCAGGACGCTCCAGGACTCGTCGGCGCAAGCGGTCGCGGCGAACAGCGCCAGCGCGAGAGCCGCGATGCGGCGGGATTTGACGTTAGGGGAAATATTCATTGTTCACAAATCCTCATTGTCCATCAACATCTATGTCAACAAGTTGTTTTGACAGGATTCACAGGATTATCTGCTCCTCGGCGATTTGCTCACAGCGGAAGAGTTCGCCGCCTTTGAATTGGAATACAATCTGGTGAAGCGTCGTGCCACGGGCGAGGGACGGGAGGGACTTGTCGGCGCGGTAGCGCGCGAGCTGTTGCAGCGCCTCCTGATACTGTGCATCAAGCCGCTCCTGCGGCGCATCGGCCTTGTCGTATTTGAGTTCGATCAGGTAGCTGTGCCTCACGTCGCCGAAGTGGTGGCGCTCCGGGAAAAGGCAGAAGTCGCAGAAGCCGCGAGAGAGCTCCATCTCCGGCTCCATGAGGTAGAAGTCCAGATGGCCGAACTCGCACTGCATGTAGCCCTGAATGCGGGATTCGCCCTGGATGCCGCCGCGAACCGGGGTCGTCTCGGCGAAGTCCGCAGCCAGTCGCGCCAGGAAAGGCCTCCACTCGCCACGGTAGGCAAAGCCAGAGGCGAGCGTCCCCAGTTCCGTCCAATCTGGGACGCGGGTGCGGACGTAGTGCTCGCGCAGGTAATCAAAGACCTGCTCCCTCACGCAGACGTTCGGGATGCGGAACCAGTCGAGCCCTTCGCGGCGCCCCTTCATCGAGATGATGCCGTAATAGTAGAAAAGCGACTTGAAGTTCTCAGGATTCGGGATGCTGTCGGCCGGGAAGGATGGCTTCAAATCGAACCAGATTTCGCCGTCGGCGGCCAGCCGTTCTGTGACGGGCAGGGAGTCCTGGACGTTCTGCGGGTCGATGCGGCGCTGGATGTCGGCGATGACCCTGAGCTTGGCGTAGTCCGTGGCAATGTTGGTGTCCACCCAGTTTCGAGGGGCCTTCCCTGTCTTGACAAGCGCATTGAGGAAGTAGAGCGCCATGTCGCTGTTGAAGACGCTTTCCTCGCCGCGCTTGTCCTCGGCGAAGCAGTAGCCGTCGTACCATGGCTTGATGGCCGCGACCCACTCCGCCGGTTCGCCGGTCTGGTATTTGCCCACGCCTTTGAAATCGGTGTAGAGGCGGAGGCATTCCTCCTCGGAGAAGCCCAGCATCGCGTTGAAGTCCGCGTCCTGCGAGATGTTCAAGGCGATGTTGAAGCCGCTTGTGAGGTCGTCCATCGTCACGGGCGAGACGCCCGTCATGTAGATGCGGTCGAAGCTGCCCTTGAACATCTTGAACCAGGCCCGGTAAAAGCCCTGCCCGTGCGTGATGTCGCGGTAGCTGTTGTTTTCCTCCGCCTGGAGCATCGTGTTGGTGAAGTTGTCGTATTCGTCCAGCATCAGGTAGAGGTGGAGGTCCAGACGCTGGGCCGCCGAGACGATCTTCGTCAGCTTTTCAGAGGCGGTGTCGGCCCTGGCGAATTGCGCGACTAGGTCCTTGCCGTAGGCGTCGCCGTATTTTATAATGAAGTCGTCCAGGCAAGCGCCGATATAGCTTTCAAAACGCTGCTGAAGCGTCTGTTTGGCGCTCGTTCCGACCTTCGAGAAGTCCATGTAGAGTACTTGGAAGCGGTTCCTGTTCTCCGTTGGGTTTCTGGCGATTTTAAGACCGCCGAAGAGCGCGTCGAAATTATTCTTCTCCGCGATGTCATAGTAGCAGCGGAGCAGGCTGGCCATGAGCGACTTGCCGAAGCGCCGCGGCCGAACGAATAAAAGGAAGGACCCGGCGCGCTCCAAAAGCGGGATGTAGCCGGTCTTGTCAATGTAGTAATAGCCTTCGCGCCGGATGCGCTTGAAGTCGCAGACACCGTATGGAATTTTGAGATTGCCACTCATACTGGCCTCTTGTCGTTTGTGACGACAAGCATACCACATCGCCGCGCAGGGCGCAAGCCACAAAAAACTTTTTCAAAAGCTGGCGCGGGAGTTCACAAAAACTCCCGCGCCATGTCTGCGGCTACTGGAAGAAGATGACTGAGCCGGTGACGTTGTCACCGACGGTGCCGTAGCGTGTGAACGTAGCGTTGGCCGCGATGGTGTCGTAGGTCGCCTTCACCCAAGCATCCGAACGCGCCACCTTCGAGATACGGACTTCGTCGATCTTGCCGGGGAAGACCGTGCTTTTGCTGTAGTGTTCGTTTCCGATGGTCAGTGGCGCACTCGCATTGTGAAGGCCGACACCCGTGACGTTACTGCCGGAAGACTTCTCGACAACGGATGTGCCATTAATAAATCCAGTTCGAATCCCCGTGCTGCCGTCCCAGCGGAAACTCTGGTGCGCCCACTCGTTCAGCTGGGGGTTTGCACCGGACCCTGGCCATACATCGCAATACCCATTTGCAGAAGTATATAAGACGCCGGTGAGTTGTCCACTAGTTTTCCGCTGATACAACTCGTAGGGAACCGACCAAGGACTCGGGGCCATTTTACTTATTAGGAAGGCATTGGCAGATGGATAGTCGGTTTGGAATGTCCAAGCTTCAAGGGTGATGCCTGGAAAGCCGTCATGGATGGTGCCGCCATCTGCGGCTTGGAAGCAACCGGTCATAACGCCGTCGCGTCCCAGCTCGGCTGCGGTGCCAACGATGCCATCAACGCCGCACAAGATGCCGTCGCGATAGGACGAAGGGGCGGTGACGTTCTTGCCGGTTGCGGTGGAGTCCTTCTGTGTGAAGGTTCCTTCGGCGGCGTTCATGTGCCACACGCCAACGTAGTTTGCGTCCCACACCTCTGTGGGATCGACTGCCGGCGCGAGGTTCCAGCCGTAGTAGCCCCTGATTCGAGTGTCCTTCGTGAGCGTTGGAATCTTGACCCAAATCAGTGATTCGCCATCCGGGTTCCAGACCTCGACTTCGCAGGGAAGGAGGGTGCCGTTCGCGTCGGCGAAGCGAAGGTCGGCGCCCCCCTCCTTCACGCAGTCGGCGTAGTGGAAGCCTGGGATGCCCGCTTCGGAGACCTTCACCAGCACGGGGAAGTCATCCAGCGTAGCGCCCTCTTCGACGCCGGGGAATGCGACCGAGAACTTGTGTGCGTATTTCGTCCAGTCATTCGGCACTTCAGAAACGGCGAAATCGTCGTTCGCGATGGTGTCGTGCGTCGCCGCAACCCAGTCATCGGAGCGGGCGACGTTGGAGACGCGGACTTCATCGATTTTGCCGGGGAACACCATTTGTTGGTTTTGGAAAAAGTTCCCGACATAGAGAGATCCTCCAACAACAATGCCCGTTCCCTTATAATTGTTGTGAGCCACTAGTTCATGGACATTGTCTCCGTTTAAAAAGCCAGTTGTAAGTCCTGTGTCGCCGCGCCAGCGGAAAACCTGGTGTGTCCACTCGTTAAGTTGGACACCAGCGTGGGAGCTTCCTTGCCAAAAGCCAACAGCTGCCTGGGTGCCCACGCTGTTGGTTTTATAGATGTATGCGGCCATTTTCCCATTGGTGTCTTTCAGTTGCTGGAAATAATAGGCAGACTGGTTCACATTCGGGTCCTGTTTGTTGAAGATATAGCGATGTTCGGAAACATAGGCGGTTTGGTATGTCCACGTCTCCAGCGTTATGGCGCTTAAACCGTCAAGGATACCTTTGGTGTCTGGCACGGAGTACCCTCCGGTCTTGACTCCTCCTTGTCCCAACTCGACAGCATAGCCAACCGCACCTTCTACCCTGCACTCCATGCCGTTCCGATACGAGGAGCTCGTAGAAAGATTGTGGCCGTTTATGGTGGAGTCTATTTGCCCATACGTAAGCGCGGACGCGTTCATGTGCCATACGGCGAGATAGCCGTTGGTCCAGACATCGGTGGGTGTCACTTCGGGGGCGGCGGCGTTGCCGTAGCGGACGGTGATGGTCGTGTGATTGTTGAGCTCTGGGACGCTGACCCAGACGAGGGACTCGCCGTCGGGGTTCCAGGTGTCGACCTCGCTGGGGAGGAGGTTGCCGCCGGCGTCGAAGAAGCGCACGTCGCCGCCGCCCGTGAGTTCGCACTTGGAGTAGTCGAAGTTGTTGCGCGCCTTTGAGAGGCGGATGAGGGCGGGGAAGTTCGTCAGCGTCGTCGAGCCTTGGTAGCCGGCGAACTTGACGTTGAACTCCTTCGCGTATGACGGCTCGCCGTCGGCGAAGGTGGCGCGCGGGGCGCAGAGGATGGCCGCGGCGATTGCCGAGGCGAGGATGAACGTACGTTTTCTCATTGATGTCTCCTTAGAAGGGTTTATAACAATGCTAAATTATTCCAAAACTTTTCAGTCTTGTCAAGAACAGGAGGGAACAGGGAACAGGGAACAGGGAACAGGGAACAGGGAACAGGGAACGGGTTTATAACAATGCTAAATTGTGCCAAAACTTTTCAGACTTGTCAAGAACTGGAGGGAACAGGAAGAATGTGAAAATGTGAAAGTGTTGCCAATCCCAATGTTGCCAATGACCAATGCGGGAATGGGGGCTAGGGACTAGGGGCTAGGGTTGGACTCCGTTCCGGCCGCCGCGCCTAACGCAAGTCGCTTCGCGACACGCAAGGGTTACGCTCGCATCGATGTGGCTACGACGGGCTACGCCCTACGCCACAATCGATTCTCGCGTGGAGGTTGAAGGAACTTGCGGCAAAAGCGATTGTGGCGTAGCCGCCACGGGCGGCGTCGTAGCCACATCGGTTTTGACGCAGCTTTTGCGTCCGGCCACAGGCCGGTTGCGTTAATGGGGGAACAGGGAACAGGGAGCAGGGAACGTGGAACGGGGAATGGGAAATGTGAAAATGTGAAAATGTGGAAACAGCCAATGCCAATGAAGGGGCTAGGGACTAGGGGCTAGGGCCGGACTCCGATCCGGCCGCATCGCTCCTTGAATCTGGCGAGCGCTTCGACAATCCAGGTGCCGCTGCCGCCTTCCTCAAAATGCCCTGTGATTTCGCCGTGGTTCGTTTGCATGAAAAGCCGTGCCTCGTTCGGAACTCCCGCCCTTACGAGGCGATCAACGAGGTCCGTAAAGTCCGCCACTGGGATGATGCCGTCGGAAGAGTTCCTGCGCGACTTTGGATCTGTGCAGGCGTAGGCGAGAATCGCCGGGCAGGACTCTGAATTCACGAGATGCACCGGCATCCATTTGCGGATGGCCGCCGCCGCCTTCCTCCGGCCCATTCGCGTCAAATCCTCGCCCACCAGCCAGGAAAGAAGCCTCTTCATCCGCCGCAACGACGGTATAAACCAGGCCGCCGGGGAAAAAACGACGCGGAAGAGCCGTCCCTTGGTGAGGTCTGACGGTCCCACGATGGAGACCACGCACCTGACGCGCAGGTCATGGCGGAGCGCGACATCGGGAATCCTTGCGCCGTCCTGGTCCCATGCGTAGCACATCGCAAGGTGTCCGCCCGCCGATTCCCCTCCGATGACGATCCTGTCTGCGGGCAGTCCGAGCCTTGGGAGTTCGGCCTTGAGGTAGGTGACCATGTCGTCGATGTCCGCGAGCATTCCGGCAAAAGTCGCACCTTCGCGCGGCGAGGCGTCCGGATGCGCGAAGATGTCATTCTGAAGCTGGTAGTCCATGGAGATGGTGAAATAGCCCGTGGCGGCAATGCGCCGGAGGAGTTCGTGGCTGGAGACATCCTTGTCAAATGGTTGTGACCAGCTCCCGCCGTGCAGGTACACGAACGTCGGCATTTCCGCGCGCGCCTCGGCGGAGGCGAAGAGCTCCTTGTCGAAGCGGAGGTCGAAGAACGTGCCGGAACGGTGCCGGCCGTATCCGCTCCCTGTGTATCCCTCACCTTCGTCTGGCGCGTCGCCGCGCGTTGAATAGGAGAGGTCGCGGTAGAAACAGATGTTTTTCCCGAGCGCGGACTCGGTCACGCCGCAGGGGAGCGACAGTTGGGCGGCAAGATCAGTTGGACAGGGCGCTGGCGGCGCCGCGGCGGCTTTTACCGCCGCGACGGCAAGGGCGGTGAGCATAAGAATGCGAGAGCCAATTCCCATTGCCTATTGCATGAAGAACAGGGTTCCGTGCCAGTCGTTGTAGGTTACGAAGATGTGACCGTTGTTGACGATGCCCGTGCCATCGGACGCCGTGAAATCCCGCGAGACGTTGCTCGAGTCCTTCAGCGGCAATGCGCCCTCGCCAAGGTGCCAGACACCCGCGTAGTTCTCGTCCCAGACGCTCTCCAGCGCGTTCCAGAAAGCGGCGATGCCGCGCGGCGGGCAGGTGTAGTCGCCGAGGCCCGCCCGTGAGATGGTGACGCGGCAGTTCGCCGGAATGCGCTTTGCGAGAAACGCGCACTCGTAGTAGCCGAGCGACTCGGTCCAGGGGACATACCAGTTGTTGGTGGGGAACTTGCCTTCAAGACGCGCCTTGTCGGAAAACCAGTCGCAGCCCCAGGGGATGTCCGCCCAGGCGTCGGTGACGCCCTCGCCGCATGCCGCCGCCCAGATTGTCTGCATGCCGCCTTGGCTGCCGCCGCTCGCGATCAGGTCCTTGCCGTTCCACCCTTCCAGCGTCTTGAGATACTGCAGTGCGCGCTTGACACGCAGGAACATGCCGTTGAAGTAGGCGACTTCCGGATCCTCGTTCTGCTTCGCATTGAAGGCGTAGGTGGCGCCGTGCGAGCTGATCTCCCACTTCAGCGCCTTCCAGTCGGCCTCCGTGGCGCCAAACTCGCGCAGCTTCATCCCGTGGGCGTTGATGTTCAGGACGATTTCATTGTCCCGCGCCGCCGATGGCGGCCCCTGCATGGACACACCGTAGCCAGCCGTCTCAAGTCGGGCGGGGAAGCGCTTTCCTTCGTCGACGGCCTTGGGAACGGTTAGGTAGCCCGTGACGGGGCGGAGTCCGGCGCAGTCGATGCGCACGGCCCAGCGGCGCGTCGTGTCGGGACGCGGGCTCTCGATTTCAACGAGGTCGGCCTTGACCGGCACCAGGTCGAGGCGCTTGAATTGCCTATCCCAGAACTCGTCGAAGTCGGCTGGCTTTTCAGGAAGTGTCCTGATTTGATCGATGTCCACGCCCGCCCCGCCGTCGAAAAAGACCTTCTTGTTGGACTTCTCGTATTTGTTCATCGCCTTGCGGCCTTCGGGCGTGGTGGCGTCGCCGACAAAGGTCTTCTCGAAGCGCTCTCCGTCCGGACCGAGGACGTAAACCTCCAGGCGGACAAATCCCGGCTGGTCGAGGCTTGTCCTGTAAACGAACGGCTTTTCGGTGAATGTCGGAGTTCCTTGTCGGACTTCCCGCCCTCGTCAGAGTAACGCCACTCCAGCTGGTAGGTGTCGGGCGGGATTGGGCCGTCGAGGTCCATGGGCGTCACCGTGAAGACGATTTCCTCGCCGGCGTGGTAGGAGACAGGGTCTTTGTCCGTGACGCCCCGAAGCCAGGCGTTGTCCAAGACCCCTGCCGTGGCAGACGAAATGGAAAAAGCAAGGAAAATCGCGGTGATGAACTTTGGTTTTGGCATTGGCAACACTTTCACATTGGCAACAATTTAATAAGCTGCCGGATTCAAGACCTTCACGAGCGAGAGGTTCTTGAACCGGAGTTCGTCGGTGGGAACGCCGGACTTGAAGTGCAGGGCCACCAAATCGGTCACGGCGGGGTCGAAGTCGAGGACAAGTTCCGCCTGGTAGCGGCGCCACTGCCCGTCGGCCGGAAGGGTGAACGGCGCCGTGAAATTCTTCTCGTTGGAGAGGACGACGGCGTTGAGCGGAACAGGTTCGCAGGCCTTTGCCGCGGCGTCGAATGTGAGCCGGTATGTGCCGGGACCATGCTGCAGGAATTGCTCGGTGATGACGTTGAGCATGCCGGCGCCCTTTTCGCTCTGGATGAGGCGGTAGATGCGCGCGCCTTTCTCATTGGTCTCCATCGCCTCCAGCTTCGCCATCCACGATGGGCAGCGCTGCCAGACGCTGCGCGTGGCGGGCCGGTCTTCAAGCAGGTTCTCGTCGGGCGGCGGGGGCGGGAGCCTCTGTTCGCCGGATTGTGGGTTCGCCACCCTCCAGTCGCGCAGGAGCGCGTTGCCGACGTATGCCTTCCACGTGCAAACCCAGTTTACCTCGCGCCGGTCCGGTTGCACGGGAACCGCCGGCGGGAGGCTGTCGTTCGTGACGGTGATTGACGCAAGCTTGCCGTTTCTCACCGTTTCGGGGGCGAAGCCGCTTGCCCTTTTCCCTCCAATCCAGAGGTTCGTTATGGACAGCGTGTAGTTGTCCGTGATAAGCCACTTTGCCGGATCGTCATAGATTGTGATCGCGATGCCGTCGGTTTTGCCGATTTTGCGCCAATGGGTCTCGCCGGTGCTGTAGGGGATGGAAAGGTTCTCGAAGGCGAAAGTCTTGGGAAGCGTCCCCATGTTGCCGCCTACGAAGAAACGCGAGAAGAGGAGGCAATCGATGGCGCAGAGGTTGCGGATTTTGAACGACTGAATGCGTGGCGTGAGGTCCTGCGGCCCGCGCTCCCACTCCGCCTCCGTGACGTCCAGCTCCTTCCACTTCACGCGGCGGCGCAGGACGCCGTTGTAGGTGTTCTTCACAAGCCCCTCGTCGGCGCGGAAGACATTAATGTCCTCCATGAGGACGTTCTCGTTGGCGTGCTGCGGGAAGATGGCGTTGCAGGACGTGCCAATGGCGACATCGCGGTAGGTGGCGTTCTTCACGCTGCTGATGACAAGCCCGTTGTCGCCTACATAGAGCCACGCGCCCTCGACGCGTAGCCCTTCGCTGCCGCTGGTGATGCCGTCGGTGCACATCATGGAGGAGAGCGCCTTGATATTGCGGAAGGTGACGCGCGGAGCCCAGCTGCCGAAGTTGAAGGTGCGGGCATCGACGATCTTGATGTCCTCCACCACTGCGTCTGCGGCGGAGACGTTCACCGCGACGCGCTTGGTGTTGTTCAGCTGATTGAAGCGGAAGATGTCGGAGAAGGGATCAAGGACCATGCCGCGCCCGTGGACGAAGGCGCCGGGGGTTTTTATGAGGAGGCGCGAGTTCAGCACGGCGCCGGGGGCGATGTAAACTTCGCGGATAGGCGGTTCGACCACGATCACGCCCTCTTCAGTCGGCGGGTCGAGCCAGCCATCTACGTAGAGGACGCCTGGGTCGTCCTTGGCGGGGATTTTGGCCGGGTCTTCCGGGGTGTCGGCGAAGACGGAGAGGATTGTCTTGTCGAAGTCGTTGAGGCGGATGCCGAAGTTCGTCGGCTTTTCCAGCAAGACCGATATAACGCCGTCCTTGAAGCTGTGGCGCAACCCCAGCCGCGTCGGGAAGACCGAATATGAGCGCACGTCCTCGCAGACGGCGATATCAACGCGCACCGGCTCGCCGGAGAACGCGAATTCGCAGAAGCGGCGGTTTACGTCGCCGCCGCGCGTCCGGTCTTGGAGGGCTGACTTCTCGCAGTGGTTGTAAACGGGGATTTCGCGCGTGTCGCCGCCGCGCTGCGAGACCGTCACGCGGTAGGCGTAGTCGCGCTCGATCTGCGGTGGGTATTCGGGGTAGATGACAAGGCTCGACTCCGCCGAGGCGGCGGCGAAAAGGGCGAGTATGGTCGCTGTGGCGGTGGTGGTTTTCATGGTTGCGCTTCTTTCCTGTTTTCTATGTTTCTTGGGCTCTGCTTTTCCTTTCCGGCGTCTGGCAGTAGTTCGTAGGGCGTGTGTCCGTCGAACTCCACCCTATTGTCGCGGAAGACGATGTTGTCGCCGTTTTCCGCGTAGAGCGTCTGGCCGCGTGGGTTGATGAAGACATTGCCCTCAATAATT
Organism: Kiritimatiellia bacterium; assembly: GCA_017962605.1. Taxonomy (GTDB): domain Bacteria; phylum Verrucomicrobiota; class Kiritimatiellia; order RFP12; family JAAYLN01; genus RGIG5952. The sequence continues at coordinate 53,356 of JAGCUY010000176.1, forward strand.
ATATCGGAAATGATGTCGCGGCATGCCGGAATGACATCGGCCGCCGGCCCCCTTGCCAGGCGCTCTTCGACTTCGGCTTTCAACTGGGCGTCGCGGGTTGGAACGACGTTCTTCTCCGGCCAGCCCTTTGAGGACGGGATGCGGACGCCGCAGTAGATCTGGGCGCTGACGCCGTTCACGAGGTTGCGGGCCGCGCAGTTCTCAAAGGTGCAGCCCCGGACGACGACGTTTGTGCAGCCCGTTCCCTCGCACCAGACGTTGTCGGCCTCGTCGATGTGCTTGTCCACGCAAACGCCCAGAAAGCCCAGCGGGGCAACGCCCCAGTCCCAGTCCATCGTCAGGTTCTCGACTCGGACGCGGCGGCAACGGTTGAGGAAGAGGTTCACGCCTTCCCCGACGGGGCCGCCGTCCTTGGCGTCCCAGTCCTTCGGGTGCTTGCGCCAGAAGACCAGCAGGGCGCCCTTGCCGTCGAGCGTGAGGTCCTCGCAGCCGTCAAGGACAATTCCGTCAGAGCCGTGGCAGCGGTAGGTTCCGGGGGTGAGTTCCAGACGGCTTGCGCCGTCGCGGCGGCAAGCCTCGATGGCGCGGTTGATTGCGGCGGCGTTGTCCTCATTCGTGGTTGAGAAGCCAAAGTCCTCGGCGCGGATAATCCCGCCATGCGGGCGCGGCTGCTCGACCTCGAAATCCGCGCAGCCGACATTCGCGCCAGAGGCCAGGCCAACGGCAAGGGCGTGTGTGGCGAGCAGGGACAGAAGGATGCGACACGCGACGCGCGACACGCAACATGCGACAGACCATGCGCGACATTCGACAATCGACATCCTCACCTTTTCACCCCTTCACCTTTTCAACTTTTCAACCTGGGTTTCACCTTCCGGTGAAACCATCCCGTTGTCGCGGTCATCGCGGACGCGCGTTTCAAGATCGCGGAAGAGACGCCGGATATCTCGTGTTGTGCCCCATGTGAACCAGATGGTCGTGACGATGCCGAAGACTAGCGGAACAACCAGAGCCGTGACGAAGGTCTTGACCACCCAGGCATGGATTGACCAGTGGAAGACCTTGGCGCAGATCGCCACGAGGACGAAGGTGCCGAGGAACCCGTAGACGATGTTGTAGCCGAAGACCGCCCACGCCAAAACCCGATCTTCTCGCGTGTATTCGGCATTGATGCCCACGAGGTGGTCGAGGAGGCGACGGAAGAAGCCGCCCGTGCGCGTGGTCGCGGTGGTTCGTCCTGCCGCGAGGGCGAGCGGAGAGGCCGCCGCACTCGTGGAATCCGCCCACTGGCCGCGATGCAGCATCTTTTCGAGATTAAAAGGCTTTCTGCAGGTGATTAGTGAGACGATTATGTAGAGGCTCGTGGCAAATAGCGTGGCGATAAAGCTCAACTCCACCGAGTTCACGGGGAACTTGACGGCCCATTCGGCGTCGGTCACGGCCCAGCGGATCCAGGGGTCGAATGGCGCGGAGGCGACTTCGAGGAAGTGGCGGACGCCTGCCTCCAGGCCGTGCGCCGTCAGCCAGGGCAGGACGGTGTCGGCCCAGCCGCGCTGGATGAGGATGCCGCACAGCGAGAGTGTCGCGGCGGAGATCAGTGAGGCGTAGGCGCCGGCCGTGGTGCCGCGACGCCAGTAGAGGCCGAGCGTCACGATGGCCCCTGCGCCGGTGAACCACATCGAGCAGCCGATGGTGATGAACATCCTGATGTAGTCTAGCTGCGAGAAAATGCAGGAGCCTATCCAGAAGCATGCGCCGATGACCAGCACCACGGACTTGAACATCGCCAGGTGGAGGCGCGGCGACGGCGCCTTCTTGAAGAACGGCAGGATGAAGTCCTGCGTCCAGCACATCGAAATGTCGAAGATGCGCGTGTCGTCGGTGGAGACGACCAGAAGTATGCAGAGCATCAGCAGGAGGGCCGTGAGCCACTTCGGGAAGATGTTGCGGACGGCCACCGGCATCATTTGCTGCATGTAGGTCGTGCGGTAGCCCTGGTAGAGCTTGTTGGCGGCGGCTTCGTCGTCCATGTTCGCCAGAAGTGTCTCGCGGACGGCGTCCAGGGTTGGCGTGTCGAGATTCTGGGCACGGGAGAGCGGCGGATCGACGCCTATCTCGTGCACCTGCGCCGGAACGGCCGCCGCCGCCGCGCCGACTGCTGCGGCTACTTTCTCGTCCTGGACGAGTTCCTCGGCCACGCGCACCGAGAGCTCCTGGCGGATTTCATGCGCCTTGTCGGCGTAGTTGCGGTGGTTCATCGTGGCGATGATGCCGATTACTATGAAGAAGGGCAGCAGCCACGCCATGCCCGCGCCGAACGAGGATAGCAGGCTGGACATCTTCCCCTCGTGCGCCGACTTCGCCACGGTGCCGTAGCCGTTGCCGACCCACTCGCCGCCCATGATCCGCCGGTAGAAGGCCACCACGAGGGCGAAGAGGTTGAAGTCCCGGAGTTGCGAGATGTCGTATGGGTTCAGGAAGCTCTCGCCGGGAACGCGGTCCGTCATCACGGGGGCGATTTCGTCCCACCATGAGAAGCTGCACAGCACATAGACGATCAGCACCACGAAGAGCGGGTAGGAGACAAGCCCCTGGGCGGCGTCGGTGACGAGGAGGGAGATGCGGCCGCCGGCCATGATCATCAGGATCGCCAGCGCGATGCATGCCGACAGCAGGACGGGGAAGGTCCTGAACTGCTCGCCGAAAATCGTGAACCGGTGCGGTATGCCGAGGAGGTAGATGAAGAATCGCACGGCGACGGCCGGCCCAATGCAGTTGCCTAGCATGTCGGCGCTGCCGCGCAGCACCGCCGCGAGACGGCGCAGCCCCTTGCTGTAGCGCATCTCGAAGAACTGCCCCGCGCTCATGGCGCGCGTCTCCCTGAAGCGGTAGGTGATCCAGCCATAGAGGGCTAGCATGATGCCAAGTGGCGTCAGCAGCGCGTTCCAGAACTCGAAGGCGAAGCCGTTGTTGTAGTGGACTTCGGCGCTCGCGATGAGGATTGTCACGGCCAGGTTCCCCATCATGCTGCCGGAGATGAGGACGTAGCGACCGGCGCAGCGTCCGGCGACCAGGAAGTCGGAGACGCTCCGCACATAGCGGCGGCAGTGGACCGCCAGCGTGCAGACGGCCAGGACGGGAATTGCGACGATTAGCCAGTGGTACCAGGAGAACATGGCTGCTATTCCTCCGGATCGAAGACGCGGACGTAATCGACGAGGAAGTCGTCGCCGGCGGCGAGGGCCGCCTCAAGCCCGGGCGCGGCGGGGCCGGTCATCATGTTCTGCCGGAAGTCCTTGGCCTCGGCGGAGATCAGGATGAACTCCGGAACGTGTGAGACGGCCTCGCCGGGGCCGCTGCCGGCCTTGTCGCCGTGTTGCGCGCCGTCGATGTAGAAGGTGTAGCCGTCCGGCTCCCAGAGCATCCCGAAGGTGTGGAAGATGGTCTTGTCGAGGTGGACGGCACCGACCTTGTTCCATTCGTGTCCAGACATCCCCGCCGGCTGCGGCGGCACGGTGAAGCAGAGGTGGTCCGCGCCGTAGCCGTTCGCGTGGAAGGCGTGCGGGATGATCTGGCCGGGGCGGAACGACTCCATGATGTCATGTTCGACGCCGGCGTGGGCGGGGTCGAGCGAACAGCCCTGCGTCGGCGACTGCATCCAGAAGGCCGTCCACCAGTCGGGCATCTGTTGGAGACGGCAGCGGCATTCGTAGTAGCCATAGCGGTGGACGAACTTCGCCGGCTGCCGCTTCGGGAGGGGCCAGAATTCCTTGCGGCCCTCGACGTGCGGCGTGTCCCATACCATTTCGCCCGTCTGGAGCTGGGGCGTGACGAACTGGCCGTCGGGGCGCTTCGTCAGCTTCAGGCGGCAGAGCGAGTCGCGCACCTCTACGGCGCCGTCTTCGGGCGTCGCGAACCAGTGGGCGCGGCGACCCCAGAAACAGGTGCGGTAGCCCCATTTCGTGTCGTCGAGGCGGTCGCCGTCGAACTCGTCGTGCCAGACGAGCCGCCAGCGGCCAGGGGGAAGAAGGCTTGGCGCATGGCCGGAGACGGGGGTCGCTTCAATGCAGGAGGTCTTTTCAGTTGTTTTCATGTCGAATGCCATTTCGAGACTGTATGCGGTAATTAGGGGTGAGGTGGTGGCGGGGGCGCAGAACCGTCGACCGACTCCAACGGCTTGTCGAACAGGACCGTCGCCTGGAGCGCTCCGGGGCGATGGGTCTTGCCGTGATGTCCATCCGCTTGAAAATGTGGTCATCGACATACCAGATTAGCTCCCTGTCGGTGACAATCGCGCCGATGCGGTGGAAACCGTCGCGGAACCTCACGCCGTCCTCGGGGGCGGCATGGTTGCTGCTCATGATGCTCCCGTTGCTGCCGACATGCAGGGTGCCGCCGATCCAGTCGCTGCCGCTCAGCTGCTCGAAGACGTCGATCTCGTTGTAGCTCGACCAGCCCGAGTTCATCGTCCAGAAGGAGGGCCACATCCCCCGCGCGTAGTTCAACTTGGCGCGAATTTCAATGCGGCCCTTGTAAAATGTCACTTTGCCCGCCGTTGTAATTTCGCCGGACGTGAAATGGTAGTTGCCCGACTGCTCGCGCTTGCACCGGAGCTTGAGAAGGCCGTCCTCGACGACGATTCGCCTCCGTTGTTCCAAGTGTCAATCTCGTGCGAAAGGAGGTTGCCCTCGGCATCGGAGAAGCGGAGATCATAGCCATTCACGGCGCACTTGGAGTAGTCGAATTTGTTGCGCGTGGCTGACAGGCGCACGAGGACAGGGAAATCCGTCAGCGTCGTTGCGCCCTTGTAGCTGGGGAACGTGATGTCGAATGACTTGGCGTAGGTTGTCCAATCGACGTCTGCGAGAAGCGCGCACGGTGCAAGCAGAAGCGCAGTGGCAAGTAGGATTGAGTTTTTCATGGTGATGTTTTTCTTAGTGGTGGTGGTTTTCATGGTGACAAGATAATACTAAATTCATAAGAGGTGCGCAATTCCATTTTTGCGACAGCGATATTAACGTTTTGCGACACCGTGACGCAAAGGATTATTGACTGCGTTATTCCCACCAGGACACAAATCTTGTAAGTCTTGTAAATCCTGTCTAAAGATAATTGTCTCTCCATAATAAGTCGACCGCAGTTGCGTCAGCCGGGAAGTCATGCTAGAATGGTTGCATGACTGGTAAAGACAAGGCGAAGAAGCTCGTCGTGGCCATAGTCTCCACCTCAACCGGGGTCGGGAGGGCTGTGCTGCGCGGCATCACCGCCGCCGCAGGGAAGTTCGGCTGGACGCTGGAAACCATTGACCCCGACTTGACAGGCAATGATTTCCTATTGTTCGCGAATATGCTCGGCAAAGCCGATGGTGTTATTGTCCGCCTCAAGGAAATCTGCCAGGCTATTCGCCCCTACCTGCGTGCCGACACGCCAATGATTGGGATTGACATCAGGACATTCCCCGACTCCGGACTATGGGCCACCCTCATTCCCGACAACGCCAAAATTGGAGCCGTGGCGGCAGAGGAACTGCTGTCAAAGGGGCTTAAATGCTACGCGCTGGTGCCAACGCGCCCGAAACGGTATTGGGGGGAAGAGCGCGACAGGGGTTTTCGCGAACGTATCTGCGCCGTCGGCGGTGATGTGCGTATCTACGAGCCGCACGAAGCATGGAGGGCCTCTGCGGAGAATGAAGCCCTCTCTAACTGGCTTGCAACTCTGCCGCGCCCTTTCGGACTCTTTGCCCGCAACGATGTCCTGGCAAGGTTTGCCCTTAGCGCCTGTAAGAGCGCCGGAATCGGCGTCCCCGATGAAGCAATGATTGTCGGGGCAGACAACGACGAAGGTCTTTGCCTTTTCTGCTCGCCATCGCTCACAAGCGTCCAAATTGACCACGAGGGGGCTGGTCGCCGCGCTGCCGAGGCGTTGCAGGGATATTTCGGCAGCAAGACAAAGCCGCCCCGCATGGTGACGATGCGTTTTGGTCCCTGCGGCGTGGCGCGACGCGCCAGCACAAATGTGGATGCGCCCGAAGGAGACCAGCGCCTCTCCGCCGGCCTCGGTTTCATCGCCAGTCATTCGGACAACCCCTTCATAGGCGTTGGGGATGTCGCGGCGGCGATGGGGCTGGGCCGCCGTCAGGCCGAGCGACTTTTCCGCGCCGAAGGCACCTCAATCCGCCGCAAACTTGAGGAGACGCGATTGGCGCATGTCAAGTCGCTCCTCGCCACGACAAGTCTGCCCTTGCGGAGCATAGCTGCCGAATGTGGCTTTTACTCTGTCATCTACCTTTTCGGACTCTTCCGCAAACGCTTCGGCATTTCCCCCGGAGCCTGGCGCCGCACCCATGGCGATCCCCAACCATCATAATTGGTTTTCGCAATCCCCATTTATCCCATAATCTTCAAATCTTATATCGATCTCTCAAATCTCTCAATCTCTCTATCCTGAAATCTCAAATCTTAAATCTCAAATC